>CANBNK010000186.1 GCA_947371015.1 Acetobacteraceae bacterium
GTCGACTTCACTCATGGCACCAGCCTAGGCAAGCCCAGCGGCCATGGCCAGATCACGCAGGAGGCGGCGGAGGCGACATTCCCGAGGCCGCCCCCAAGCAACCGCCGCAGCACCTGCACCACGCCGCCCTTGCCGACGAGCAGCAGCAGCGCGACGCCTCCCAGCACCACCTCGATCCGACTGCGCCGATCCGTGGCCTAGTTCCAACGGTGCGCTCACCGCCTGCGCCGCAGTGCAGGACAATTCCAAGGGCCTGTCGCGTGAGCTCGCGGCCGAGGGCATCACGGTCAACTGCGCTGCGCCCGGGCGGATCGTCGGTGAGCAACTCCGCGAGTTCCTGCGCCCCGACCCCAATGCGCAGCAGAGCTGCATCGCCCAACAGATCCCCATGGGCCGCTTTGGTGAGCCAGCCGAATTGGCGACATTGGTCGCCTTCCTGGCCTCGCCGCTGGCCGGCTACATCACCGGCACCCTCATTCCGGTGGATGGCGTCATGGCGGGCTTGGCCATGTTAGCCTGCGGGCGGCATAAAGCGGGCCGCCTCAGCCCTCCCGCACCACCATGGCGCCAGAGGGATGTACCGCGGCCACCTGGCCCGGTAGCAGCAAGGTGGTGGCGTCCAACTGGGTGATGACGCAGGGGCCGCGCAGTTCCAGCCCGGCCCCAAGCTTCGCGCGGTCATACACCGGCGCCTCCACCATGCCGCTGGCCAGGGCAATACGCTGCCGCTGGGTAATCGCCGCCTCGGCGCTGCCACCGCTGGCAATCTCGCGCAAATGCAGCGCCGGCAGCAGCCCTACCGCATCCACGCGCAGCGTTACCAACTCCACAGGCACGTCATCCAGGCGGAAGCTGTACAGCCGCTCATGCTCGGCGTGGAAGGCGGTCAGCGTGGCATCCAGCCCGGCCTGATCCGCAGCCGTGCCAGCCCAGGGCAGGGTCAACTCGCTGCCCTGGTCCTCATAGCGCAGGCTGGCATGCCAAGAGAGCCGGCGCGATGCCTCTGGCACGCCCTCGGTCGCCAGCCACGCGCCGGCATCCCGCGTCAGCCCGGCCAGCAATGTCGCTATCTGTTCCAGGTCAAACCGGCCACGGCGCTGCACGCAACTGCGCGAAAATTCCGCTCGCAACGAGGATGCCAGCAACCCCAGCGCCGAAAGCACACCCGGCGTCGGCGGTATCAACTGCGTCGCGCAACCAATCAGCCGCGCCAGCGCGCCGCCATGCAGCGGCCCGGCGCCACCGAAGGGCACCAATGCGAAATCCTTCGGGTCATGCCCGCGCTCCACCGAGACAATGCGGATGGCACCCTGCATGGTATTGTTGATGATATCGAGGATGCCGCGCGCTGCTTCTTCGACGCCCAGCCCCAGCGGCCCGGCGATGCGCTGCTCTATCGCGGCATAGGCGGCCGGCTTGTCGAGCACGAAGGAGCCGTCCAGCAGTCGCTCCGGCAAATGCCCCAGCACCAGGTGCGCATCTGTCACGGTCGGCTGCGTGCCGCCGCGCCGATAGCAGACAGGCCCCGGCACAGCGCCGGCACTCTCCGGCCCCACCACCAGCCCGCCGGTCTCGCTGACCCGCGCCAGCGAGCCACCGCCGGCACCAATTGTCGTCAGGTCCACCATCGGCAGTGTCACGCGCCAATCCGCGATGCGCCCATTGGTGGTCAGCCCCGGCTGGCCGCCGCGCAGCAGTGCGATATCGGCGCTGGTGCCGCCAATATCGATGGTAATGAGTTCACTGAACCCGGCCTGCTGCGCCACGAAGCTGGCGCCAACAATGCCAGCAGCCGGGCCCGACAGTGCCGTCTCTACCGGGGTGCGCCGAATCACGCGGGTACTTGCCACCCCCCCCGAGGATTTCATCAGCAGCAACGGCGCCGCGATACCGCGCTGCGTCGTGCGTTGCTCCAATTTCTCCACATAGCTGGAGACGGTCGGCATCACATAGGCGTTCAGTAGCGTCACTACGCTGCGCTCATACTCGCGCAACACCGGCAGCACTTCCGAACTCACCGAGATCAGCACTTTTGGGTGCTCCTCGCGCAGAATCTCGGCGGCGCGCTGCTCATGCGTGGCATTGGCATAGCTGTGCAACAGCACAATGCCCACCGTGCCGATCCCCTCGGCCTTGATTTCGCGCGCCGCCTGGCGAAGCGTCGTCTCATCCAGCGGCTCATGCTCGCGGCCATCGGGATCAATCCGGCCGCCAACTTCCCAGATATGCTCGGGTGGCACCGGCCGCGGCGGCTTCTGGTAGGTGAACAGGTTCTGCCGGCGCGGAATATCGTGCCGACCAATCTCCAGCACGTAGCGGAAGCCGCTGGTCACCAGCATCGCCGCCTTCGGCCCCTTGTGCTCCAGGATCAGATTGGTCGCGACTGTGGTGCCGTGCAGCACCCGCCCCACGGCGCCGCCCTCCATTCCCGCCAGCGCCAGCACTTCCGCGAGGCCGTTGCCAAATCCCTCAGAAGGATCATGCGGCGTCGAAGGCGTCTTCGCTACAAGGAACCGCCCGCTCGTCGGGTCATACAGCGTCACATCGGTGAAGGTGCCGCCCGTATCAACCCCAATAACTGCGCCGCTCATGCCAGGCTCTCCGCATAGCCATGCCGATAGAATAGTTTTGTGGCCGGCCGTTGCGCCCGGCGCGCCTCGGTGGCTGCCGCATCCACGCTGCGGCCATCAGCCCGCAGCACCACACCAAAGTCGCGCTCGGCACTCTCGCGGCTCACGAAGCCGCCGCGCACATCGGCCAGCACGCGCCCGGCCTCGCGGTCGAACGGGTGCCCCCAGCCGCCGCCACCGCCGGTCTCCAGCCGAATGATATCGCCGCGCTTCAGCAGGTTGCCGTCGCTCAGCGGTGCCAACACGCGCTCATCGGCGCGGCCCGGATTCACAATGCAGCGCCCGGTGCGCGCCGCCATACCGCCGGCCGTGCCCCAGGGCGGTGCCACAATCGCATCCAGCCGCACCGAAAGCACCGCCTCCTGCGCCAGCACTTCCATCTCCCGTACCACGCCGCAACCTCCGCGCCAGCGCCCCGGCCCGCCCGTATCAGGGTTGATGCCATAGGCCCGCATGCGGAACGGGTAGGAGATATCGATAAACTCAGCCGGATAATTCTCCTGCGCCACCAGGTACACCGCGTCATGCCCATCGGCGAAAGGCCGTGCGCCATAGCCGCAGGCCACACCATCCGACATCAGGAAGCGCTCGCCCTCCACCGTGGTGCCGCGCATCATCCAAATGGCATAGGGGCTGTGCGAAGCCGCCGCCTTCCCGCCACTCGCGGTGTTGAGCAGTCCGATATAGCCCGAGAGGTTGCGCAGCATGGTCACGCCACGCTGCCCCAGCGCGGCCGGAAAGCGTGGCTGCAACACGCTGCCCTCGCGCAGTTTCACCTCGTCGAACAATGCTTCCGCCCCGGCATTCAACGAAACTTCCGTACTGCCTCCCAGCAGGTAAACCCCCAGCAGCACGCCCGGCGCCTTTGGATTCAGCACCAGGTTGATAGGCCCGCGCGTCTGGTCATCCGTCTCGGTCTGATCCAGCAGGAAGCGGCCATCCTCGGTCGCAGTAAGTTTGTAGCGCAGCGTAATCGGCGGGCTGCCATGGCCATCGGTATCGATGCTCTCCGAGAAGCGATACTCGCCCGGTGGCACCATGGCGCGCATGCGCTCCCGAAGTGCCTGCTCGGTTCGCTCAAGCAAGGCGAGAAAGGCATCGCGCAGCCGTTGCGCCCCGAAGCGCGCGGCCAACTCCTCCATCCGCTTCTCGCCAAGCCGCACCGCCGCCAACAGCGCCCGCAGGTCGCCGCGCACCAGCGCTGGAAAGCGACAATTGCGAATGAAGACGCGCAGCAGATCCTCCTGCACCACGCCATCACGGGAAAGCCGCACCGGCGGCACAATCGTACCTTCCTGGAAAATCTCGGTGCAATCCGGCGAAAGCGAGCCAGGCCGCATACCGCCGATATCGGCGAAATGCGCCCAGGTCTGCGAGAAGCCAACTAACTTGTCGTCAGCCCCAAACACCGGCGCAATCAGCACCTGGTCCGGCGTATGCGTCACCGCCCCATGCGAGGCATAGCAGTCATTGTACCAATAGATATCGCCGGGCTTCATGCTCTCCGGCGGATACTCTGCAAAAATTGGCGTCACAAGATCCGACGCAAAGGGAAGCGTCTTGCCCGCAATCAGCCGGCCATCCCAGGCATACAACCCGCTGGCGAAATCCTTCTTCTCGCGGATGAAGGGCGACATGGCGGTGCGCTCGATCAACACCTCCATCTCGGACTGCACCGCCCGTAGCCCGCCGCGGATAATTTCCAGCGTGACCGGATCAACCCCGCTCATGCGCATTCGCTCCTGTGCCCTGCGAAAGCCTCTGCTTGGGCAGGGCAGAGTGTCAAGGCGTCACAGCCCCGCTTCGGCCAGCCCCATGATGGTGCGCGCCAGCGCCTGTGCACGCGGCACCAGCGTGTTGATCACCAGGCGCTCATCCAGGCTGTGGCCGGCAAAACCCTGCGGCCCCGTCGCGCATAGTGTGGGAATGCCCATTGCAGCGGTCAGGCCGCTATCGGCGCAGCCCAGCGTGTACTCGCCTGCCACCGTGAAGCCGGAGGCCGCGGCACTGCCCTGATGCAGCGCCAGCAACTTGTCGATGCCGGCATCCGGCACCATGGCCTTGAACTCGCCCCTGATCTCCAACGTGGCGCTGGTGCCGGGCACGAAGCTCTCCGTCACCACAGCCTGCAGCGCACCCAGGCTGCTCTCGCGCTGATCATAGCTGCGATAGCGCATGTCAATCTCGCATTCGGCCCAGGGCGCCACGCTGTTCACGCTCTGCCCCCCCCGCAACAGCCCAACATTGAAGCTGATACCAGCAGCATCGTCGCGCAGCGCGTGGATGCGAATAATCTTCTGCGCCAACTCCTCAATGGCGCTGATGCCCTCGTTGATTCGACTGCCGGAATGCGCCGCCTTGCCGGTGACGCGCAACATGGAAAACACCCCGCCGCGCCGCCCGGTCACCACATTGCCCGAGGCTCGTGCCGGCTCGGCATTCAGCACCACGCGTGCGCCCTGAGCCAGTCGCTCGATCATCGGCCCGCCCTCCGGGCTGCCAATCTCCTCATCGGCGGTATAGACCGCCAGCAGCGGGCCAGGCGCGCCACCGCATTGCGCGAACGCCGCCAGAACAAAGCTGTTTAGCACCAGCCCGGCCTTCATGTCGGAAACGCCGGGACCATAGGCAATGCCATCGGTGATGGTGAAGGGCCGCCGCGCGCATTCGCCCTGCGGATAAACCGTGTCGCGGTGCCCCATCAGCATGATGTGCCCCTTCGCCGCATCGCCGCCCGGCACCCGCGCTACCAGCGTATCGCCAAAGCGCTGCTGTGGCGTTACCTCGGTAGCCACGTCATGGCTGTCCAGAAAGCGGCGGTAAACCATGCCAACAGCGTCATTGCCCAGCTTGTCATAGGTGCCGCTGTCAATCTCAACCGCGGCACGCAACAGCGCTACCATCGCCGCCTGCTGCCCCGCTAGCCAATCCAATGTGTTCATGGCCATTGACTCCTCGCTCCAACGGCGTGGACCATGCCCCACTCCCAGCCGGAGGGAAACCGAATGTCCCACCCCATCACTACTCGTCGTGCCTTGCTTGGCGTCACGTTGGCTTCGCCTGCGCTGGCACAAGGCAGTTTCCCCGACAAAACCATACGCCTCGTCATTCCCTGGCCACCGGGCGCCTCTGCCGATGTCTTCCTGCGAATGATCGCCGAGCAGGCCGGTAAGCGGCTCGGCGTACAGGTGATTCCGGAGACCAAGCCCGGTGCCAACGCCACATTAGGTGCCGTCGCCATCAAAGACGCGCGGCCCGACGGCTACACCATCGCGCAGATCCACACCGGCGTATTCCGGGCCGCCTGGGCCACCGAACGGCCGAGCTATGAGCCGCTGACGGATTTCAGTTACATCATCCAGCTCAGCGGTTCCGCGCACGGCATTGTGGTGCGCGCCGACAGCCCGTGGCAAACCCTGCAGCAGTTGCTGGACGCTGCCCGCGCCAGCCCCGGCAAGATCAACTACGGCACCTTCGGCCCCGCCTCCATCCAGAACATCGTCATGGTGGATATCCAGCAGCGCCTGGGCATCGAGATGACACATATTCCCTATCGTGGCGGTGGCGAACTCTACACTGGCCTGATGAGCCAGCAGATCGACGTGGTGGCCGACGCTTCCGGCTGGTCGCAGCTGGTGCAGGACGGCACCTTCCGCCTTCTCGCTGTCTGGGGTGCCGAGCGCATGCCACGCTTCCCGCAGGCGCCCACCTTGCAGCAATGCGGCATCGACCTCGTGGTGAACTCGCCCTACGGCCTGGCCGGGCCGCGTGGCATGCCGACCGAGGTGGTGCGCAAGCTGCACGATGCGCTGAAGGAGGCGCTGTTCGACCCTGCGACGCGCGAAGTGATGGGGCGGTTCAACATGCCCCTGCTCTACCTGCCAACGGCGGAATACGATGCTGCCAGCCGCCGGCAGGATGCGCTTGAGCGCGAGAACCTGCGGCGGCTTGGCATGCTGGCGCGCTAGCCGATCGCCGGTTGGAACCCGGTCTGCTAGCAGGACGCTCCGCCGCTCGGGATGGTCGACATCTTGCAACGCCTGTCGGCAGTCGAGGCCACCGTTGACGAAGGGCGCCAAAGATAGTGAGGCGGTTTTGGCTCTCATACCAAGGTCACTAGTGTCTTGACCGAGAAGTTTCTAGCCAAATTTACCTGCCTATGATTCGCTGCCAACGACGGCAGGCGGGGCGGAGACATGGCGGGACGGGCAGCGGTAAGCATCGAGCTGACGGAAGCTGAGCGTGCCGCGTTGGCGTCGCGCCTG
>CANBNK010000187.1 GCA_947371015.1 Acetobacteraceae bacterium
GAATGGCGGCGACCACATCCGCTTCAACGGCCTGTCCGCCGCCGACCTCAGCTTCCAGGTCTCGGGCAACGACCTGCATGTGCTGGCGCTTGGGACCGAGGTGGTGGACCTGGTGGGGCTGGGCTCGCTCACCACCAGCAGCTTTGCCACCCATGGGGCCTTCCTGTTCGCGTAGGCTGAATGGGGGCCGGATCCAGTATCAAGGGCGCCGGCCCCAGGTGGCAGAGTTACCGGCGAGAGTCCGGAGCGCGCTGCGGGACTGGCTCCCCAGACCGCACGGCAAGCCAGACAAATCCAGGGTCCCGCGGGATACCGTGACCGGCCTGGTGGAGGAGTGGCTGCGCTTCGAGCACACCATTGATGAGCTTTACGACGTGGCCGTGCTGCCTGGTGTGCGTCAGGCGGAGGCGATCGGCTTGATCGGGCCGGAGATCGAGCACGTGGTCAGCGTTGAGCCCTAAGCGTCCAGAGCTTACCCCCCAGCGCCGCTACGACACGGGCGATCACGCCGCCCCAGTCACCTTGGCCCTGCTGGCGGAACAGCCGCGCTGAGGGGTACCAAGGGCTGTCCTCCCTTCGCAGCAGCCAGCGCCAGTCGGAGAGCTGCGGCAGCAGGATTAGGACCGGCTTGCCCAGCGCCCCGGCTAGGTGGGCGACGGAACTGTCCACCGTGACCACCACGTCGAGCAGAGAGACCAGTGCTGCGGTGTCCTCGAAGTCCCGGCACTCCGGTCCCAGCATCCGCAGTCCGGGTAGGGAGGTGAGCGTGGCGCGGTCGCGCTCCGGGACCTCGTGCTGCAGCCCGATCACCTCGGCGCCAAGCCCCAGCAGCGGTGCCGCGGCGGCCAGTGGCATGGAGCGCCGCCGGTCATTGCCGTGATGGCTGCTGCCGGCCCAGACGAGGCCGATCCGACGCCCGCTCGCCGGCCCCAGGCGCTGCCGCCAGACCTGCAGCCGCGCCGCGGAGGCGGCCAGGTAGGAGGGGCTGGCAGGGACGGTCGCGAGCGTCGTGCCGAAGGCCAGCGGCAGGCTGAGCAGCGGGCAATGCAGGTCGAAATCCGGCAGCGGCGCCCCTTGCGCCAGCACCCTCGCCGGCCCCACCAAGCTGCGCATGAGCCCGACCAATGGAGGCTGCACCTCCAGCAGCACCTCGGCGCCTTGCGCCGCGACCAAGGCGGCGTAGCGGCAGAATTGCAGCGTATCGCCGAGACCCTGCTCCGCATGCAGCAGCACGCGGCGGCCAGCCAGATCGCCTTGCCCGAGCCAGAGCGGCTGCCGAAAGTTCCGCCGCAGCGCCGGGAAGTCCGGCACCCGCCAACGCCATTCATGATCGCGCCAGGCCGCGGACATGTCGCCCAGCGCCAGCCGGTGCATGGAGGCATCATAGCGTGGCCGCGCCGCATCCGGCTTCAGTGCCAGGGCCTGCGCATAGCAGCGTACCGCCTCCTCCTCCCGCTGCAGCGCGAACAGGATGCCGCCACGGAGAAGCCAGGCCTGGGCGGGGTCGTCGCTGGTCGCTTGTGCCGCATCTGAATCCGCCAGTGCCGCCTCAAACCGGTCCATCTGGTACAGCAGGTTCGCGCGCTGCCGCCGCAGCACAGCATCCTCGGGCTGCTTGCCCAGGGCACGGTCCAGCGACTCCATGGCACGGTTGCGGCAGGCCTCTGCTTCGGTCCAGTCTCCGAGCGCGGTCAGTGATGTTGCCAGCGCCGTCAGCACTGGGAGTGGATCGGCCGCGCTGGCCAATGCGGCACGCAGGTTCCGCACAGCCTCCTCATGCCGGCGACCCGATTGCAATGCCAGGGCGCGGCCCAGCAAGGCTTCGGTATCGCGCGGCGCAATCGCCAAGGCCAGGTCGAAATGCGCCAGCGCTGCGTCCAGATTGCCGGCCTGGCCGAGCAGCATAGCGAGCCGGGTCTGCTCCGCGGAGTCACCCGGCTGCAACGCCGTACTGCGCGCCTGCGCGGCCACTGCCTCGTCGATGCGGCCCATCATGGCCAGCACGCGCGCCTGGGTTCCCCAGGCGGCAGCAAGCCCGGGCTGGACCTGCAACAGGCGGTCGAGATCGCCTAGCGCGGCGGGTAACCGGCCCAGCCGATGAAGCGCTACCGCGCGGTTGAGTAGCGCGCCGGCGTGGCCAGGATGGGCGCGCAGTGCTGCATCGAAACTGGTCAGGGCTTCCTCCAGCCGGTGGCCGCGGGCGAGGATCATCGCGCGCTGATAGGGGAACTCCGGCTGTTCGGGCTGTAGCGCTGCCGCTCGGTCGAAAATTGCCATGGCACGGTCTGTGTCCCCGCGCTTGGCCGCTGTCAGGGCAAGCAGGTGCAGCGCCTCAATCCGGCCCGGCGCAGCGGCGAGCGCAGCCTCGCAGCAGGTCATGGCCTCGGCAAGGCGACCCGCCTGGAAGGCGGCGCGGCCCCGGGCGAGCAGTGCATCGGGGGTGGGCTTCGTCACGTCAGGGAGATGCGTCATCCTATTGCCCTTGCAGCGGCGTGGAGGTGGGACGCGGCAGCCCCGGGTGGCTGAGTGCTGAATCCGGCGCGCAGCCGGTCGCCGCGCGGATCACCTATCGGATCCCGTTGCCAGCTGGCCCAGTTGGCTCGTGGAGGCGTCTCGCCTGGGCCGCGCGGAACTGATTGGAGGCGCAGAAGGTACGAGCAAACACTCCAGGTAATGCTGCTTGCCCGGATTATTTATCAGGGTTGGCGGGCATGCTACAACCCCTTGGTTAGGCATAGAATTCGGCTGCGAGACCTGAACCCCGGCGATGTCGGAGCCCATGCCCGCCAAGGTTGAAACTACCCCCGCGCCGCTCGGCCTGCCCCCGGTCTGCGGCAAGCCCATCATCGCCCGCTTCGACGGCGGCGAGCTCTCCTCGGATGCCGGCGTACTGGCGCTGCGCGAGATCAAAAGTCGCCTCGGCATCGCTGACTGTCTGGCCGCCTGCGTGGCCAATCCCCGCACGCCTGGGCGTGTCGTGCACGGCGTCGCCGCCATCCTGCGGTTCCGGATGCTGCTTATTGCCGCCGGCTATGCGGACGGCAACGATGCCGACAGCCTGCGGCACGAGCCGGCCTTCAAGCCGGCGCTGGGCCATCTGCCGCAGGGCGCCGCGCTGCATTCTTAACATCACCCTGCCTCTCCCACTCCACCGGCACCCCCTTCAGCAGTCCCGGCTGCGTCAGCCGCAGCACCCGGCTGACATAGCTGTCGTTGATCTTCTCCGCCGCGGCGATCTCGTCGATGGTGCCGTACCGCCCGGTCTCCAGCATGCGCCGCCACCGGAAGGCCCGCGCGACCGCCTTGATAAGCGTGATGTACTGCTGACCATGCAGCGCCATCCTGCCGGGCGTCAGCACGGCCTTCCGCCCGCCGCGGTGCTTCATCTTGAGCGGGATGACGACGGTAATGGTCCGCGGCGCCTCGCTCATGCCGCGGTACGCCTGGTGTCGGGCGCCTGGGCAGCGAGGTCACGCACCAGGCTGCCCAGCCCATCCAGCCGCAGCCGCACCGCGGGGCCGTCGGCTCCGATATCAACCCGATCCACCAGCAGGCGGACGATGCGGCTCCGCTCCGCCGGGGAAAGTTCATCCCAAAGCGGCTCGATCCGTTCCAGCGCCTCCAGCACCTCCTGCTCGGTCACGCCCGGCTCCATGCCGCGTGACGCCCGCCAAGTGCCCACCACCACCTCGGGCTGGCGCAGCAACGCCCGCACCTGGGCGATCACTGCCGCCTCGATCTCTCCGGCCGGGACGCGCGGGATGTCCGGCCCTTCCGCCGCACCGCCTTTCAGCACTGCCTGGCTGACGTAGTAGCGGTACATCTGCCCCTTCCGGCCAAGGCTATGGCTCGGCGACATGGCGCGGTGGTGTTCCGCGTCCTGTTGGCGTGGAGCCGTGCGGAGCCATGGGTTTTCCTTACTCTCGCGGGGTTCCGCTCGGCAGCCCCCAAAAGGCAAACGCAGCGTTGACCTCGACTTTATGAAAGGCCCAAGCGCGAGCGTCCATACACGTTGCATCGCCGGCGAAGCGACCGAGCCGCGCCGCGCAGTCGAAGAAGCCCGGCGCCGGCAAGCCGCCGCGCATCCTGCTGATGACCATGGCCGCGAGGAAGGGGCGGTCAGCCGCTGCGTCTTCGGTCATGATCTGCTCCAACGCTTCCGTGACTTGATGAATGGTGTTCGGAGGTGAGAGCAGCAGCGCTTTGGCCGCTTCCTGATATGTAATCGGCAAGCGCAGCGCAGCGAGCGCTTGGAGATGCGCTCGAAGCCGGCGGGCGAGCGTCTCAGACGTGTTGTCCTCAACGGTCGTCGTCGCGGCAACCTCCCAAGCTGTGGCAGTCATGAACTGCTCCTGACGAAATCAATCTGGTTCAAGCGATCGGTGTTCGCCGGCAAGGCTTTGGCGACCGGCGCGATGCTCTCGACCAAACTGCCGTCGGGATCGACCACCACCGTCCAGGCTAGCGAGCGATATCTGAAGGTAAGACGCGTGCGTCCGACGTCCTCGTCGATTCCGGTTTCGGTGACGCTGTAGACAATACCCTTGCGCATTTCTACCACGAGTGAAGCCGCCGAGAGCCCGAGCTTAGACGCGAGCAGCTCGGCATCGATGGTGATCTCGCCGTCTGCGATGGAGATTGCTGATCCGGGAACAGGGCTCATCGCGGTGCGGCTCCGGTGACAGAGCCCGTCGCCGTCATGGGCTTGCCCAGAACGAAGTTGATGCAGAGATAGTCGAGCTCCTCTGGAAGCAGCGGCTCGGTAGCGAACCCACATGAATAGAACGCATGCCCGTCGGTGCAGCAGCCGTCGCCTCCCAGATGCTCACACGACGGGCAAGTGCCGAAGGAAGGCTTGCTTCTCTCCCTCGCCACTTGGCCAAGGATGCGCTGCAGGCCATTGGCAAAATGACCGCGGGCGCCGGGGGGGAGTGCGCCAGCGGCGCGGACCAGCGCTTCGAGGGGGTCTTTGGCAAGAATGGCCTTGGCTTTGTCTGTCAGATCGAGCTGGGCGCTCCGCCCGTCGGCCTCTGATCGCATGCGCATCAGATAGGCTTGGGCTTCAAGGCTTTTGATCGTCTGCGACGCCGTGCCCCGGGTCGTGCCATGGAACGCGGCGAAGGCGGATGGGGTTCGCGAGAAGCGATTGGCCCGCGCGAAGTATCTGAGCACTGCCCACTGGGCCGGCGTCAGCCCTTCGACCAGTGCCTCGCGGGACGCTATGCACCCCAAGTGCAAGATCAGCTCCGCGATGACGCGACCGTCCATTTTTGCCATTCGTCAGGCCCCAAAATTCTGCTGACATGATAGCGGTTCAGAACCAAATTCACTAGTAATTAGTAGTGAAGCGCTATTAAATTCCATCGTTCCCATGCGGATTGTTTATCGATTTTGTCTCGGAATGGCTCAAACAGATGGGGCACCTTCGCGAGCAGCCGCTACCAGGAGCGATGGCATGGGATGCGTTATGAATTCGCAACGGCGTGCTGGCGATAATCAGCGCTGCAATCGATGGTTCCGTTTTGCAGATCTGAGTCGGCAACCCTCTCCGTACGCGTCCGGCGATGGCCGGCTACCGCGGTGCGGCTGAACCTGTCCTTTGATCGTACGGGCGCTCTTGTGAGCGTTGGTAAGGACGGAGGCATGGATGGAGATCATCACAGGGGTCGAGCGTCGGCGGCGCTGGCGGCCTGAGGAGAAGTTGCGGATCCTGGCGGAGTTGGAGGAGCCGGGCGTGACGTTGGCCGAGGTGGCGCGGCGGCACGAAATCAGTCGGGGTTTGCTTTGGCAGTAGCGGTACGCGCAACGGCGTGGGGAGTTGGTGGCGGACGAGCCGGTCTTCCTGTCATTGCGGGTGCTGTCCGCGCCCGAAGGCTCGCGCCACGGCCTTGATCAGCGTGATGTCCTGCTGGTCACGCAGCGCCATCCCGCCGGGCGTTTGCTGCCACGATCTTCGACCTCGCTTGCGTCAAAAAGATCCGACAAATGTTGAGACGGCGGTTCTATTTCAAAATATCCAGACGTTCCCAGAGCCATTGCAGTTGCCCGCTATACTTGCGAGAAAGTGCAATGCTAAATCTGCCTGGTAGCGGTAGGCTCCGGTATGGGCTGCCCAACAGCCTCTCATTATTCTTCGCATTGGATCAACATGTCTGACGCCGATTGGTTCTTTCCACCTCGTGGTGGGAAGGGCTCACGAGCCGCCATGGATGAGCAGCGATTTATACGCGCCACCGACCGCAAGAGCGGCCACAGCCGAAGCGTACAGGTCGTCCAGCTTGGGCGCGGCAAAGCAGAGCCTGTCAGTGACAACGTACGCGCAGAGGGCCGCGGTGCCTGTGGCGAGGCGTGGCAGGATGGGTTCAAAGCAAAGCCGCCGCAGCAGCCAACGCCTTTCGATACTGAGCCATCACCGGCGTCGAAGCCCGCACCGCAGGTCGGCCATGTTGTTGACAGAGCGCCCAGTCTCATCTGTCCGCTGCCTGTGCAGCTAGAACCCGTCCCGGCGCGAAAAGCCCGCGGACGGCCGAGGCGGGAACGGACCTTCGCCGATCCGTTTGCTGCCGATGAAAGCGGCGCGAACTGCTTCCGCTGCGGCTACCTGGTTGAAGCTGCGCGCGAGAACCGTGGGAAGTTGACATGCGCGGCATGTGGATAGGTTGGGATTCGTCGTTCTGTTCCTGGCATTAGCAGGCTGCGGAAACTCGCCGCTACAGGCTTGGTTTTCTGGAATGTTGATGGGATCGGCTGGTTTGCGGTGGCCTGATTTGGCCGATTTCCCGCAGGCCAGCGCCGGAAACTACCGCGTCGGGGCGGCGTCCGCGCCCTTCAGGCAGCCGCTGCCAGCAGCTTC
>CANBNK010000188.1 GCA_947371015.1 Acetobacteraceae bacterium
ATCACGGAGGTCGACCGCTACTGGCGCCTGGGCAGCAACCGCCCCGGCGCGGTCCGCTTCCTCGCCGGCGCCTCCTCCACCCGCGCGCCCACCTGGCAGGCCATGTCCGCCAGCGTTCTGGCCGGCGATGAACCGCCGGCGGTGGCGCAGCGCCGCAGCGTGAAGCCGAACCTGGCGATGAATGCCGAGCAGGAGCTGACCGACATCCTCGGCATCTTCCTGCGCCTGGGCTGGAATGACGGCCTGCGCCGCAACTGGATGTACACCGAGCAGGACTGGTCGGTCTCCGCCGGCCTGGCGCTGAACGGGCTGCACTGGGACCGGGCGGATGACACCATCGGGCTGGGCTTCAATGTCGGCGGCATCTCCCGCGCCCACCGCCAGTTCCTCGAAGCCGGCGGCATCGGCTTCATCACTGGCGATGGCCGGCTGCGCTACCGGCCGGAAGCGGTGATGGAGACCTACTACGATGCCAAGCTGTATCACGGCCTGAACGCCGCGGTTAACCTGCAACTGGTGCAGAACCCCGGCTACAATGCGGACCGTGGCCCGGCGGTGGTGCTGGGTCTCAGGCTACGCGCCGCCTTCTGACGCGCGCCGCGACTTGGCTTCCTGCCATAGCAGCCTAATGATCGTGGTATTGCCCCAATAGCGCCGCACCAGCCGGCGCGGATCCTGCGCCATGCGCCAGGCCCATTCCATCCCGGCCCGCTGCACCAGCCCTGGCGCCCGGCGTTCCTGCCCCGCCAGGAACAGCAGGCTGGCCCCGATGCACAGGCCGATACCGGTCGCCTTGCCGCGCTTCACCAGCGCCGCCGCCACCACCTCCTGCCGCGGAGAACCGACAGCCAGGAAGGTGAAGCGCGCCGGGTTGGCCTCGATGAAGCCGATCGCCCGGGCAATCGCCTCGGGGTCGCGGTCGAAGCCCATCGGCGGGTTGTGATGTGCCAACCGGCACAGGCCGTAGCGCGCCTGCACCGCCGCCACCACGTCCGGCTCACCGCCCAGCACGGTCACCGGCTCGTCAGCGGCAATCACCTGGGCGAACAGCGCCGCGGTCAGGTCGCTGCCCGGCACCACCGGCGGCGCCGGCAGGCCGAAGCCACCGGCGACGCGCGCCACCACCCGGCTGTCCAGCAGGCGCAGCCAGGCGTCGCGGTACAGCGGCAGCAGGGCCGGCTGCTGCGTCAGCCTGACCAGGTGGTCAGCATTCGGCGTCACCACGGCGGCGAAGGGCGCGCCGGCCGGTCGCTCGGCCAGCAGGCGCAGCACCGCCGCAAGGTCCAGCGGGGCGAAGTCCAGCCCCAGCAGGGAAACGCCAGCCGGGTCAGATGGCAACGCGCAGCCTGAGTTCGAGCACGTTGCGGTCGTATTCCTGGATGCCGCCGCTGGTCTGGATGCGCCGGGCGTAGGAATAGCTGGCGCTGAGCGACAGGTTGCGGTTGATCAGCCAGCGCGGCCCGGCGGTGAACACCAGGTCCGTCGCGGTCTGGTTCGGCGCCTGGTAGGCGCGGTTGTCCAGCCGCACATCGCCCATGACGATGACATTGCGCAACAACTCATGGTCCACCCGCACGCCGCCCTGGGTCCGGGTGTAGCTGACCGCGTTGGCGCGGATCGATTCCTCAATCGTGCGTCCAACGCTGGCAGTCACGCTGGTCAGCTGGGTCGGCTGCCAGGTCAGCGCGCCTTCTGCGGCCAGGCCTTCCAGCGGCTTGATGTTGGGGCTGCGGTAATCGCGATGGCGCCAGCCAACGGCGGCCCGGCCCTGCCAGACACCGTCGAAATCATACTGGAATCCAACCAGTGCCTCATAGGTGAAGCTGTCGCGCCCGGTGGAGATGCTGTTGGTGTAGCTGATGTCCTGGAACCGCATGATGGCGGTGATGTAGCGGCCATCGGCAATGGCATAGCTGCCGCCGAAAGCACCAATGGCGCTGTTGAAGCTTTGCTGCGAGACCCTGTTGCGGACGCCGTTGAAGAACACATCCTCGAACCGGTAGGTACGATAGACACCGGTCGCCAGCAGGCCCACGCGGTTCAGCCGCGTCGTCCCGGTCAGCGCCACCTCGTCGCTGTCATAGGGCACCGGCTGCACAATACCGGCGGTTTGCACATCGAAGTTATAGACATCAAGGTGTTCTCGGTAGTGCCGGTAGCGCAGTTCCACCTTGGTATCGCTGCTAATGTCGTAGCGGCCGAAGCCGCCCACGCTGTAGTCGGTCCAGTCCAGCGCGTTGCGGGTCAGGTATTGGCGGGACTGGGTACTGGCCGAGGCCCCCAGCGCGTGCTGGGTCCAGTCGCTGTTGACCGAGAGCACGCCAGCCTCGGTGGCGAAGGCGCTCGACTTCACGTTCGCGGGACGGCCATAGACATTGCTGTCCACACCGCCGCCGGCTTCCACGGCGCCATCCAGCCGGAAGCTGCCCAGGCGAATGCCCAGTGGGTCGAAATCCGGCCGCGGCCTCGACTGCACCGTAACGCCGCGGGCGGTGTCCTGGGGTGCCGTCCCCTGCGCCTGCGCCGCGCACGGCACTGCAACGACCAGCGCCGCAATGGCCCCTCGCCTCAATAACCGAATCATGATCTGCGCTCTCCCTTCCAGTCCCCAACTGTCCGGTAGCCCGGCGGAACGACCGCTTCCATTCACGGTGGCGTGTGTTGGCTGGCCTGCACGCGGACGGGATTGCCCGGCGCGACAATGATACTCATTTGTCGAGTGTTGTCACTATTTGGTCGATATTGATCGCCGCTGGGTTATCGCACTGGTTGATTTGTCGTGAGTGGGGCGTTTGGGCTTGCATTCAAGCTTCGCGCCGGAGTGTATGCGGGGCACGCCCGAACGGCCGAAAGCGCCGTCGCCGGGCACCAAGCGGCGCCTGCCGGTCTCCGGGCCGGCTTTTCCAGTGGTTCAAGCAGCCAGGATGAAGCTTTGCGGTCGCTGCAGGCCCGGGGCTTGCCCCGGCCGGCGTTTCACCGCACTACGGAGGTCAAGCATGGCTACGATCCAATCCCTGCGCGGCGATGTTCCTGCCGCCGATGCCGCGGCGAATGACAGCGCCCCCGCCAGCGCCGAGCTTCGGCTTTGGCTGGCCGGTCGCCCCGCCGAGGAGCGGGTGGTGAATCTGGTGGCTTTCGCCATGGCCACTGAACGTGGCCTGGTCGTTACTCCGGAGACCATGCAGGCGCAGCGTGACCAAGCCTATTCGGTCCTTGCCACCTATTCCATTCGTAATCTTCACAACCGGGTGTTGGAAATCCGCCAAGAAGCGGTATTGGAACATCTGGGCCGAGTCGCCCGGTCTGCGGGATTCATAAAGATTGTCATGGCAAACATGCTGGCACTGATCCTGGCCGGCTCCGTTGCCGGCGCGCTATACCTGCATCCTGAAACCTTGGCCGCGCTCGCCGGCCTGCTGCCAGGCTGAACCAATATGTCCCAACCGCGCCTCGCCCTTCCGGGTTCCGAGCTTCAGGCCGACACGCCGCTGCGCCGCGCCCTAGCCATGTGCCGCAAGCAGTTCATCGCGGTCGGCCTGTTCAGCGGCGTGGTCAACATGCTGCAACTGACCACCAGCATCTACATGATGCAGGTGTTCGACCGGGTGTTGGCCACGCGCATCACGGATACGCTGGTCTACCTCTCGGCCATCGCCATCTTCGCGGTGCTGACCCTGGCCCTGCTGGAAGCGGTGCGTGGCCAGATCATGCAGCGCATCGGCGGCTGGATCGAGCAGCGCGTGGCGCCCGAAGGTTTCATCCGTGCCATCGAGAGCACGTTGCGCGGCCGGCCCTACCGGATGGAAGCCCTGCGCGACCTGGCGGTCTGCCGTGGCTACCTGGCCTCGCCCGGCATGCTGTCGCTGTATGACGTGCCCTGGGTGCCGATCTACATCGCGGTGATCTTCGCGCTGCACTGGGTCATGGGCCTCATCGCCCTCGCCGGCGCCTTCATCCTGTTCGGCCTGACGCTGGCCAGCGAGATGACGACCTCGAACCTGCTGAAGAAGGCCAATGTCTCCGCCATGGCCAGCCAGCGCCGGGCCGACGCCATCTCTCGCAACGCCGAGGTCATCGACAGCATGGGCATGCTGCCCGCCGTCATCGGCCGCTGGCGCGAAGCCATGGCGGAAACCCAGGGCCCGCAGCAGCAGGCCGCGGACCGCGCCGCCATCCTGGTGGCACTGACGAAATTCTTCCGCCTTGCGGTGCAGATCGCCATCCTCGGCGTCGGCGCCTACCTGGTGTTGGGCCAGGAACTCACCTCGGGCGCCTCGATCGCCGGCTCCATCATCATGGGCCGCGCGCTGGCGCCGGTTGAACAGATGATCGGTGGCTGGAAGCAGTTGGTGCAGGCGCGCCAGTCCTTCCGCCGGCTGCAATCCTTCCTGGCCCAGCCCCGGCTGCGCCCACCCGGCCTGCCGCTGCCGGAACCCGATGGCCGCGTCGCCGTCGAGCGCGTCTCCTACGCCTTCCCGGGCCAGGGCGTCGCCATGATCAAGGGCGTGAATTTCGCGCTGGAACCTGGCGAGAGCCTGGCCATCATCGGGCCATCGGCCGCCGGCAAGACCACGCTGATCCGCATGATGATCGGCACGCTGCAGCCCTCCGCCGGCAGCATCCGGCTGGATGGCGCGGACGTGTACCTGTGGCTGCGCGAGGATTTCGGCCGCCATGTCGGCTACCTGCCGCAGGATGTGGAGCTGTTCGACGGCACCGTGTTCAAGAACATCGCCCGCATGGCGGAATCCCAGCCCGATGCGGTGTATGAGGCCGCGATGCTGGCCGGTTGCCACGACATGATCCTGCGCCTGCCGCAGGGCTATGAGACCGAGATCGGCGATGGCGGCCAGCACCTGTCGGGTGGCCAGCGCCAGCTGATCGGCCTGGCCCGCGCCATGTTCAATCGCCCGAAGCTGGTGGTGCTGGACGAACCCAACAGCAACCTGGACGGCGACAGCGAAGCGGCACTGACCCGCGCGCTGGAGAAGCTGAAGGCGCAGAACACCACTGTTATCCTGGTGTCGCACCGGCCCGCGCTGGTGCAAGGCGTGGACAAGGTTTTGTTGCTGAAGGAAGGCGCCATCGAGATGTTCGGCCCGCGTGCCGAGGTGATGAAGCGCCTGATGCAGCCGGCCGCTCGCCCGGCCGAGATGCCTGGTGGCCCCACTGCACCCCGCCTTGAAGGGAGTGCCGCCCGATGAGCGACATCACCATCCCCACCGCCGGCGCCCTGGCTGAACGCAAGCGCGGCGGCGTCATCGTCCCGCCGCCCCAGGTTCCGCCGCACCCGCTGCTGGACCGCCCGGCGCCCAAGACCCGCATGCCGATGATCGTCGGACTGATCACCAGCATCGTCTTCGTTGGCGGTTTCGCGCTGTGGTCGGTGCTGGCGCCGCTGGCTGAAGCCTCCATCGCCCCCGGCGTCATCCGGGTCGAGGGCACCCGTCGCACCGTCTCCCACCTGGAAGGCGGCATCGTCCGTGAAATCCTGGTGCGTGACGGCAGCAAGGTGAAGGTCGGCGATGTCATGGTGCGCCTGGACATGATCCAGGCCGACAGCAGCCTGGAGACCCAGCGCGCCCAGCGCTGGGCCCTGCTGGCGCAGGATGCCCGGCTAAATGCCGAGATCGCGCAACGGCGCGAGATCGCCTTCCCCGCCGACCTTTTGGCCAGTCCGGACCCGCGCGCGATCGAGGCCGTCTCCGGCCAACGCGCGCTGTTCCTGGCCCGCCAGGCCAGCGTCAACAGCCAGGTGCAGGTGCTGGAAGCCCGTGTGGACCAGCAGACCGCGGTCATCGCCGGCGCCCGCGGCCAGCTTGTGGCCACCCAACGCCAGCTCGTGCTGATCCGGCAGGAGGAATCGATGCGCCGCGGCCTGGTGCAGCAGGGCCTCGCCCGGCTGCCCGACCTGCTGGCGGTGCAGCGTTCCATGGCAGGTCTGGAAGGCAGCCTAGTGGATCTGAATGGCCAGATCGACCGCGCCCAGGCCAGCATTGCGGAAGCCCGCAAGCAGATGCAGCAGACCGTCGACCAGCGCCTGCAGGAAGCCGGCACCGACCTGCGCGACGTGCGCAGCAAGCTGTCGGACACCGAGGAACGCCTGCGCGCCGCGTCGGATATCGTTACCCGCCGCGACATCGTGGCGCAGGAAGCCGGCACCATCGTCAACCTGCGGCAGTTCACCATCGGCGGCATCGTCAAGCCGGGCGACCCGGTGATGGACTTGGTGCCGGATGGCGACCGCCTGGTGGCCGAAGTCAACGTGCAGCCGAACGACATCGACACGGTCTATCCCGGCCTGGTCGCCGAAGTGCGCCTGCCTGCCTTCAAGCAGCGCCTGGTGCCCTACCTCCACGGCCACGTGACCTGGGTCGCCGCGGACGTGACCACCAATGAGCAGAGCCGTCAGCAATACTATCGGGCGTTCATCGCGATCGACCCCGACCAACTGGCGGCGCTGCCCAACGTGTTCCTGACCCCCGGCATGCCCGTGGAAGGGCATATCAAGATCGGTGAGCGGAGCTTCTTCCGCTATATCACCCAGCCGATCCGCGATAGCTTCCACCGCTCGTTCCGGGAACAGTAGCCTTCCCCATCTCGGGGCGGGGTTGCACCACGGTGGTCTTCTCCGCCTCCGGCGGTGCCGGGCTGCGCGCCAATCGCTGCCAGGCACCGTCGTCAGCCAAAGGAGAATCACACGATGACCAGTCCGAACACCATCTTCGCCGACGGCATCCTCGACGCCTCGGTCAACCACGGCGTCGCCCGGCTCACGCTGGCGCAGCAGGGCGCGGATGGTAAGCCCGTCGCGGCTGGCC
>CANBNK010000189.1 GCA_947371015.1 Acetobacteraceae bacterium
GGTACCCTCAAGCGAAAATTAATCCGGGAAATTCGACCTTGGGTTGTATATCATGCCTTGATTAAGGTGCCTGCGCCGGCCTTCGTAAATAGCTCCCGCAGGACGGCATGCGGAACACGTCCATCCAAGATTACCGCACCCTTAACGCCCTGTTCTACCGCATAAATGCAGGTTTCGACCTTCGGGATCATCCCCCCGCTGATCCAGCCGGCCTGAATGCCCTTCTTGACTTCAGCAACCGACATTTCTGGTATCAGCTTGCCAGAAGCGTCGAGAACGCCCGGCACATCCGTGAGCATCAACATGCGCTCAGCACCGAGCGCGCCGGCGATGGCGCCCGCAACCGTATCCGCATTGATGTTGTAGGTCTGCCCATCGGCACCGACACCGACGGGAGCGATGACCGGCACTATGTCCGCACCGATCAGCAGTTTCAGTACCCGCGTGTCGATGCTCTCAGGCTCTCCGACAAAGCCGAGATCGAGCACCTGTTCAATGTTGCTGCCAGGATCGCGGTACGTCCGAGACAACTTGCGCGCCCGAACCAAACCGCCATCCTTGCCTGAGATGCCGACGGCAAGGGCTCCGGCCCGCGTGATACTCTCGGCAACCTGCTTGTTGACTGGGCCCGCCAAGACCATTTCGACCACATCCAGCATTTCGGCGTCCGTCACGCGCAGTCCCTGCACGAACGTCGATTTGACGTTCAGACGCTTCAGCATGGCGTTGATCTGCGGCCCGCCGCCGTGGACCACCACGGGGTTGACGCCAACCTGTTCCAGCAAAGCAATATCGCGCCCGAAGCGAAGCGCGGTTTCCTCCTCGCCCATCGCGTGGCCACCGTACTTCACAACGATGATCTGGTCGTCGTAGCGCTTCAAGTAAGGCAGCGCGCCGGCAAGACTCTGCATTGGATCAGGGACATCGGACATGGCGGGCGCTTCCACGGTCTGGATTTCGCGCGGCCTTACGGGGCGGGGCACGCCGGGTCAAGCCTTGAGCCACGCAACGAGCACCGGAAGATCAGGAACGAAGTCAGTCTCGCAGAGATCGATACATAGCATCAACAATCGGCGCGATGACATAGCTCGCAACCGTGCGAGGCTCACCGACGATGTAGCTTTCAGTCGGCATGCCCGCTGTGAGCACCACGCGCGGATATTTCGCAAGTTGTGCTGTGTCCATTGCCAGCCTGACCAAATAATATGGCGCTGCCCCTAAGGAATCCACCTGCTGATCAGGCGAAACTGTAATAACTCTTCCAGGTATTACTGGAAGTTGCCTGTGTCGATATGACATAAGGCGCACATTGGCGCGCTGTCCAGGAATTACCTGCTCGATATCAATCGGTGCTACATGGGCTTCGACAATCAGGCGATCTCCTGCCGGCACCAATTCCATGATTGTCTGCCCCGGCTGGATGGAGCTCCCGGGTGTATAGAGTTGAATATTGGTAACAACGCCATTCTCAGGTGCTGTCACGTCGCGTCGTTCCAACAGCGCGTCAGCGGCCAGTAAGGTCTGACGTGCCTGTGCCACAGCCGCCGCCGTTAACTGCATATCGTTGGCTATGTCCTGTTGCCGCGTCAGCCGAAGCTGCGACAACTGGACCTGAGCTTGTGCAATTCCTTGGGTCAACTGCGCTTCCTGCGCATTCAAGCCGGCTAGATTGCTGGTGTAGGTCTGTTCTGGCTCGATGAGTTCCAGAACGCGAAAGCGCGACCCTGCACCACTCCGCGCCAGGTCTTCGAATCCACGGATACGCTCCCTGATGACCGTGAGTTGCCGCTCAGTGGCCAGACGCTGCCGGGGAATACCGGAGGCTTGGGCGGTGAGTTGAGCAATAACTCTTTCCTGCACCGAGACTGAACCATCGTAGGCTTCCCAGCGGGCGGGGAATAGTCGCCGCTCGGTGTCGATCAGTTCACGCAGCGTTAACGCATCAGCCGCAGCCCGTTCAATCTCGGGGGGAATGACCAGGAATCGCTGGTCGGCCTGCTCAGCCTTCAGCCGGGCGATGCGTGCAAGGCCGCCGTAGTATTGTGCTTTGGCCTGTTCCGCCATCGCTTGCGCTTGAGTGGTATCAAGACGCAGCAGCACCTGCCCTACAGTCACCGGGTCGCCGTCGCGAACCAGTATTTGACGCAACACGCCCGGCTCAGCCAGGTTGATGACCTTGCGACGCCCCTCGGCGATGAGATTGCCCGGGGCGATAATTGCCTTCTCAAGCGGCGTAAGCACGGCCCAGCCAACCAAGCCGCCCAGGGCGACGAAGGTGATGACCAGCGCGGTCCGCGCCACCCGGGTGATGGACGGCAGCGGGTAGGCGGCATCCAACTCCTCGTCCAGGGTGCGCAGTTGCTGCGCCCCGCTGACTTGGCCGACCACGTTCATCCCAGGTTCCATTCTACTGGCCGCCCATCGGCACAAGTTGCTGCTGCTGCTGCATTTTCGCGGTACGCCAGCGTCCGCCGCCGTCAAGGTGCAACTCCAGGTCGGCCACCTTCTGCCAGCGGCTCAGGTCATGCGTCACCATCACGACGATGGCGCCGCGCTGCCGGCAACGCACTACCGCCGAGACCAGCGCGGCCAGCGCCGGCTCGTCCAGTCCCACCTCCGGCTCATCCAGGACCAGCAGGTCTGGGTTGCCGTACATCGCGCGCGCCAGCGCCACCTGGCGCTGCTGCCCGCCGGACAGGCCGCCCGAGGCATCGGCCCGGGTGGAGTAGCCCTCGGGCAGGCGGCCGATCATCTCATGCGCGCCGGAAAGCCGTGCGGCCAGCAACGCCCCCTCGGTGTCGCCGGTGAAGCGGCAGATGTTGTCCATGATGGTGCCAGCCATCAGCTGGGCGCGCTGTCCCATGAAGCCGATCCGCGGGCCCAGCATGGCGCGGTCCGCCGCGTGGGTCAGCCAGCCGCCGAACATCACGCCGCCGGCCGTCGGCGTCACCAGCCCGATGAGTGCACGCAGCAGGGTGGACTTGCCGGCGGCGTTGCGGCCGGTAACCACCATGACCGAGCCGGGTTGTACATGCAGGGTCAGGTCGTCCACCAGGACCTTGTCGCTGTCCGGCACTTCCAGCCGCAGGCCAACAACTTGCAGGTCGGTATCCCCGGCCCCGTCGCTGACCTGGGCGACCTGGACCACCGCTTCCTCGGCCACCGCCACGCGCAGCCGCTGCACCGCTAGGTAGGCGGCGCTCAAGCGCGACCATTGCGACGACAAGGTCGCGAACGGCTGCAGCAGCAACCCGAACACCAGAAAGGTGGCAGCGAAGATCGAGGGCGCGGCCAAGTCATGGATTGTCAGCCAGGAGGCCGTCGCCGCCGCGGCAGCGCTGAAGAAGCGGGCGGAGACGCTGGCGATGGTGTCCATCGCCCCGGACCGCTGGTCGGCCGCCAGCGACAGGGTCAGGGCTTCCTGCCGCTGCGGCAACCAGTGCCGAACGATGCCGGGCAGCAGGCCTAGCCCTTCGACCTCGTCCTGGCGGTGCAGATGGCGGGTGAGGCCGCTCTGCGCGCGGCCGTCAGCGATGGCGGCCTGCTTCACCTGTGCCTGGCTTACCCGGTAGCTGTTCCAATTCAGCAGCGCGACGACAACCGCCGCCGTCACGCCGATCCAGCCCAGCGCCGGATGCACCGCGAACAGGAACACGAAGGGCAGCGGCACCATGGTCAGCGACAGCAGGTTGCTGAGCGAGGGCCCCGCCAGGAAGGTCCGCAAGCTGGACATGCTGGTCAGGCAGATGGTCGCCAATTCGGGCCGGCCGGTGCGGGCTGCCCGCATCGCCACCCGGATGGTCGCCAGCAGCAGGCGCCGCTCCAGCACCACCGAGACCGAGCGGACAATGTCAAGGAAACGGATGTGCAGCACGGCGCCGATGATCTGGGCGATGATGAACAGGCCGAGCAGGACCAGGAGGCTTTCGACCCGCCCGCCTTCCAGCACGCCATCGAAGATGTGCAGGATCAGCAGCGGGCCGGTCAGCCGGATCATCGCTATCGCCTGCGTCAGCAACAGCAGCAGCACGGCGATGCCGATGAGCTGGATAGGCCGGAGGCCGAGCAGCCGGGCGAAGCGGGCAATGGCCGCCTTCATGCCAGGGCTTCCTGGGGGTTCGCAGCGGTCAGGCGCGGCCGGCTGGTAGCGCGTGGCAGGTTGCCGATGCTACCGAGGACGATGCCATGGTCGGCCTCCTCCAGCAGCCCCGGCTCATGCGATGAGAACACCACCGAGGTGCCTTCCCGCCTCAACAGCGCGATCAGCCCACGCAGGTGGGCCAACCCCTGGGCATCCAGCCAGGCGCCTGGCTCGTCCAGCACCAGCAGCCGCGGCCGGCCGTAGATCGCGCGTGCCAGTGCCAGGCGCTGCCGCTGTCCGGCGGAGACCGCGTGTTCGGTCAACCGAGTGGAGTAGCCGCGCGGCAGGCCGACGATCATCTCATGTGCCCCGGCGCGCTGCGCCGCGTCCAGCACCATGGCCATGTCGGGCGGGCCAAGCCGGGCAATCATGTCGGCGACGGTGCCGCTGGTCAGCCCAACGTCCTGCGGCAGGAAGCCGATATGGCGGGACAGGTCAAGCGGGTCCCATTGCGCGGTCGCGTGGCCGTCCAGGTAGCAGCCGCCGGCGCTGGGCGCCTGAATGCCCATGATGCTGCGCAGGATCGTGGACTTGCCGCAGCCCACCGGCCCGGCCAGGGAGAGCACCTGCCCTGGCGCCAGCCGGAACGACATGTCGCGGATGATCGGTTGTGGCATGCCCGGTAGCAACACCGTCAGCCGGTCCACCTCCAGCCGGCCCTCGGAGCACAGGAAGACGCCGCTGTCGCGGCTGCGCTGCCGTTGCCGGTCGGCAAGCTTGCGCAGGCGTTCCCACGCCATGCGGAAGTTGCTCCATTCCAGCAAAAGTCCGCTGAGGCCGGAGAAGGGCTGCACGACAATGCTTACCGCAATATGGGCGCCGATGCCCACGCCGACGCCGACATCGCCCCCCATCAGGGTCATAAACGCCATCAGGATGATAGGGGCCGGCGAGATGAAGGCATCCACCACCGTCGAAGCGCCGTCGACCCAGCGCATGCGGCGCTGCAGGCGCTCCATTTCCGCGGCGTCCGCGCTGATGGTGGCGGTCCAGTTGCGGGCAAGGTTGGGCGCCATGCCCATGGCCTCGATCGCCTCGGCGGCGTTCAGGCCATCGGCCATGGCCGCCATGACCTCGACATGACGTTCATTGGCCCGGCGCAGCGCAGGCAACAGCATCCGCTCGCTCAGCAGCGCCAGGCCCAGCCGCACCAGCACACACACCGCCGCCAGAATCATGAACGCCCAGTGCAGCGTCATCAGCAGGAGGATCAATAGCGGCATGAGCAGCAGTTCAACGCCGTAGCCCAGCACCTTGCCGCCCAGGATCTCGTTGACCTTGCTAACGTCCTCGATCGCCTGCGACGTGCTTTCGGGGCCGCGCCGGGCCGAGGCCGAGGCGATGACCGCGGGCGCCGACAGCAGGTGCCCGGCGCGGTAGCCGAAGGCGCCCGAAAGCCAGTGCATCAGGTGCCCGAGGCAGCACATGGTCACGGTCCAGAACACGAGCACGGTGAAGAACACCGCCACGTCCAGGTCGCTGCGCGCCGGCACTGCCACCGCGTGCATCTGCGACCGGATGATGGCGTAGAGCAGGTGCCCCACCACCAGGACTGCGCCCAGGACGAACAGGACCAGCAATACCGGGCGGAACTCACCCCGCACGCGATCCAGCGCGCTGGCAAGCTTGCCGTCGTGCAGCGGCGTCGGGGCCGAATTGCTCATGCGCCCGTGCTCTCCCGACCATCATGCCGGATCCCGCCCGCCGGCGTGGCGGGCATGGCATGGCCGGCATCTGGGCCGCGCCTGGCACGGACTGCTGTATACATGGGGATGGCGCCGACCCTTGCAGGGATGTTCCTCGCGCAGGAATAGCATGACGCGCGGGGATCCTCTATCGCCTGGGTGGGGTCAATTCAACTTACGTCACCCCCATCCGGCAAGCGAACAACCGGGAGTGCAAATAACAGATCGAGTGCCGTCTTCTCGGACAATGGTAACAAAAAGTAAAGCGACCGGCATCGGCAGCATCGCGCCAATGCCGGCCAGAGGGATCAGTTGCGGAACTGCGCCCCGGCATCCACGTCGAGGGTGCTACCGCTGAGATAGCCGCCACGCGGGCTGGCACAGAACACCGCCAGGTCGGCGACCTCCTCGGCTTTGCCGGCTCGCCCGAGCGACAACCCGCTCATCATCTCCTCCCAACGGTTTTCGTCGCCAAGCTTTGCCTTTGCCCGGGTCTTGCTGAGTGTAATGATGCGGTCGGTCATAGTTGCACCAGGGGCAATGCCAACGACGCGCACGCCCTTGTCGGTGCTACGGCCGCCCAGCGCGCCGGTGAAGGCAATCAGTGCTGCATTGCCGGCGGCCCCGCAGATATAATCTGCCCGCGGTGCCCGGCCAGCCATCCCGATGATGTTGACAATCACCCCGGCGCCCTTCGCTTCAAGGCCCGGCAGATACAACTGGGTCAGGTGAATGTACCCGAACACCTTCAGGTTCCAGGCCTCGATCCACTTTGCCAGGTCGATATCATGCAATGTGCCGCCGGGAATGGCGCCCGCATTGTTGACCAGCACGTCAATTTCGCCGTGCGCCTTATGCAGGCCCTCCCGCGCCGCCGGGTCGGAGAGATCCGCCGCGTGGGTCGCCACATTTACGTTGTAGCGCGCCTTGATGCCGGCGGCCGCCTTGTCCAGCGCAGCGCCATC
>CANBNK010000190.1 GCA_947371015.1 Acetobacteraceae bacterium
GGACCTGGCCGCCGCCGTGCGTGGCGCCGACCGCGCGGCGCTGCGCCAGGCCAACGGCGTCGGCGCCAAGCTGGCGGAACGCCTGGTGACGGAACTGCGCGCCTGGGCCGGCGGCATCGAAGCGCCGTCCGGCATTGGCGGCGCCGCCACCGCCCCAGCATCGGGCGCCGAGTCGGATGCGGTGAGCGCGCTGACCAACCTGGGCTGGAAGCGGCCCGAGGCGCAGGCCGCGGTGAACCGCGTGCGTGCCCGCGTCGGTGAGGGCGCCGACCTGGCCACGCTGATCCGCGAGAGCCTGAAGGAACTGGGGACGCGGGCGTGACCGACGACCGCATCACCACCCCCTATCGCACCGAGGACGACGCCGCCGAGGCCACGCTGCGGCCGCAGACGCTGGACGATTTTACCGGCCAGCAGGTGCTGCGGGAAAACCTCAAGGTCTTCATTTCAGCCGCTCGCACCCGCGGCGAGGCGCTGGACCACGTGCTGCTGCACGGCCCGCCCGGCCTCGGCAAGACCACGCTGGCGCAGATCGTGGCGCGCGAACTCGGCGTTGGCTTCCGCGCCACCTCCGGCCCGGTGCTGCAACGCGCCGGCGACCTGGCGGCCATCCTCACCAACCTGCAGCCGCGCGACGTGCTGTTCGTGGACGAGATCCACCGCCTGCAACCGGCCATCGAGGAAACCCTCTATCCCGCGATGGAGGATTTCCAACTCGACCTCATCATCGGCGAAGGCCCGGCGGCGCGTACGGTGCGGATCGACCTGCCGCCCTTCACCCTGGTCGGCGCCACCACGCGGTCCGGCCTGCTGGCACAGCCGTTGCGGGACCGCTTCGGCATTCCGCTGCGGCTGCAATTCTACACGCCGGAGGAGTTGCTGCGTATCGTCGTGCGCGGTGCCCAAAAGTTGAACTTCCCGCTGTCGGAAGACGGCGCGCGAGAGGTGGCCACCCGGGCCCGCGGCACGCCGCGCATCGCCGGGCGCCTGCTGCGGCGGGTGCGCGACTTTGCCCTGGTGGAAGCGCGCGTCGCCGACCGCGCCATGGTGGACGCGACCCTGAACCGGCTGGAGGTGGATCGCCTGGGCCTGGATGCGATGGACCGTCGCTACCTGAAGCGCATCGCCGTGCAGCACCATGGCGGGCCGGTGGGGGTGGAGACGCTGGCCGCCGCGCTGGCCGAGTCGCGCGATACGCTGGAAGACGTCATCGAGCCCTACCTGATCCAGGAGGGTCTGGTGCTGCGCACGCCGCGCGGCCGCGTGCTGGGCGATGCCGGCTGGCGGCATCTCGGCATGGCGCCCCCCGCCGGCAGCCCGGGCCAGCCGGACTTGCTGGACGAATGACCCCCCACTCCCACCCGATCCGGGTCTATTTCGAAGACACCGACGCTGGCGGCATCGTCTATCACGCCACCTACCTGCGCTGGGCCGAGCGTGCCCGGACAGAAGCGTTGCGGGACATGGACTTGCCGCACAGCTTGATGATGGAACGTCACGATTCGTTACTCGTGGTGCGCCGCATCGAAGTAGAGTATTGGCGGCCCGCCCGGCTCGATGATCTGGTCACGGTGCAGACCCGCACGCTCAGCATGCGGGCCGCCATGATTTCGCTCGAACAGCGGGTGATGCTCGGGGAAGACCTGCTGGCATCGCTGCACGTGGACCTGGCCTGCCTGGACCGAACCTCCATGCGGCCGACTCGCATTCCCGAACCCTGGCGCGTGGCCCTGGCGCCGCCGCCGGGTTCGTAGAGGAGGACTAGGCGTGAATCCTGTGACCGCGACCGACCTGCCACGCGTGGCCGGCGACCTGACCATCTGGGGCCTGTTCCTGCAGGCGGACTGGGTGGTGAAGGGCGTGATGATCCTGCTGCTGCTGGCCAGCATCTGGGTCTGGGCCATCGTGTTCGAGAAGGTCACTGGCCTGAAGCGCGTCAACAAGGCCGCCGACGCCTTCGAGGATGCCTTCTGGTCCGGCGGCAGCCTGGACGACCTGTTCCGCCAGGAGGGCGACAGCCCGACCCACCCGATCGCCGCCGTCTTCGTCGCCGCGATGACCGAATGGCGCCGCAGCGCCAGCCGGCTCGCCGGTTCCGCCATGGCCATTGCCGGACTGAAGGAACGCGTGGACCGCGCCATGGGCGTGACCATCCTGCGCGAGATGGAGCGGATGGAGCGCTGGATGGTGTTCCTGGCCTCGGTCGGCTCGGTGGCGCCCTTCGTCGGCCTGTTCGGCACGGTCTGGGGCATCATGAACAGCTTCGCCGCCATCGCCGGCATGCAGAACACCAACCTGGCCGTGGTGGCGCCGGGCATCGCGGAGGCGCTGTTCGCCACCGCCATGGGCCTGGTCGCCGCCATCCCCGCCGTGCTGGCCTACAATAAGATCAACACGGACATGGCCCGCTTTGCCGGCCGGCTGGAGGCCTTCTCCAGCGAGTTCAGCGCCATCCTGTCGCGCCAGACCGAAGGTGCCGGCGAAGGCCGCGCCACCGCCCCGGTCGCGGAGTAGCGCCGGATGGCGATGTCCATGCCCGGCCGCGGCAATGGCCGCAGCCGCTACAAGCCGATGGCCGAGATCAACGTCACCCCGATGGTGGACGTGATGCTGGTGCTGCTGATCATCTTCATGGTCGCGGCGCCGCTGATGACGGTTGGCGTGCCGGTGGACCTGCCGAAGACCGCGGCCGCGCCGATCAACCAGGACAACGAGCCCATCACCATCAGCGTGAACCCTGAAGGCAAGGTCTTCCTGCAGGAAACCGAGGTGGAACTCTCCGGCTTGGTGGAGCAGCTGCGCGCCATCGCCCGCGCCCAGCCGGCCGGCGCGCCGGAGCGCCGCATTTTCGTGCGCGGCGACAAGGCCATCAGCTACGGCCGGGTGATGGAAGTGATGGGCACCATCAATGCCGGCGGCTTCAGCCGCGTGGCGTTGCTGGCCGAACAGCCCGCCCCCGCTGGTGCACCCGCACCGCGCCCCGCCGCCCCCGCCCGCAACACGCCGCGCCCGCCCCAGCGCCAATAGGGGCCGAAGGACCAGGGTAGGCATGCGCTTGCAAGGCTTGCGCTTCTGGGGATGGGTGTCGGCCGCGCTGCACGGCGCGCTGCTGCTCGCCCTGCTGTTCGACCTGGCCAGCCGGAAGTTCGAGGAGCCGAAGGAGCAGGGGCTGGCGGTGGAACTCGTGGCCGCGCTGCCGCCGCAGCAGGCCCAGGGCGACCGCCCCGCGCCGGTGGCCGCGCCGCCCGAGCCGGTGCCGCAGCCGCCGCGCCCGGAGCCGCCCACGCCCACGCCGCCGCCGCCCCGCCCGGTCGAGGCACCGCCACCCCCGCCGCCACCGCCGCCGCCCGCCCCGGCGCCGCCGCAGGTGACCGAGCCCGCGCCGCGGAACACGCCGCCGGCACCGCCGCGCGAGGTGACGCCCGAGCCCAGCCCGGTGCGCCCGCCGCCGCCGCAGCAGCAGGCCCAGCCGCGGCCAGAGCCGCCCTTGCCGCTGCCGCCGCCCCCGGTGCCGCCGCCGCCCGAGCCCGGCAAGACCCCCGGCACCGGCCAGACGCCGCCGCCGCCGCGCCCGCAGGAGCGGAGCCAGTCCGTGCTCAGCACGCTGGAACGCCTGCGCCAGGAGCAGCAGCGGGAGCCGCCGCGCGCCCGGCCAACGCCGCCTTCCGGCGCCCCGCAGCAGGGCGGTGGCGCCCCGACCGGCACGGCGGCGCTGACTGCTGGAGAAACGCGGGGCCTGGCCGACAAGATCGGCGAATGCTGGAAGGTGGATGCCGGCGCGCTGAACGTGCGCGAGATTGTGGTCGAGCTGCGCGTAGACGTGGATGCCGGCGGCGTGGTCCGCAACGTCCGCCCGAATGGCAGCGCGCCAACCGACCCGCGGGCCCGCATGGTGTTCGAGGCCGCGCGTCGCGCCCTGCTGGACCCCGCCTGCAACCCGCTGCCCCTGCCGGCGAACCGGCTGGCGGCGCTGCGCGATACCGTGTTCCGCTTCAACCCGCGCGACCTGGGTTTACGTTGATGCCTCAACGGGGGCTTGCGTTGACCTTGCCGATGCCGCAACGCCGCCCCAATCGGCTGCCATAGGAGGACACCATGAGCCATAGCCCCTTGCTGTCCCGTCGCGCCGGCCTGCTCGGCGCTGCCGGTCTTGCCGCCGCCAGCCTGTCCTCCGCCCGAGCGCAGACCTCGGTCGTCGATATCACCCGAGCCCGGACCGACCCGATCCCGATCGCCATCCCGTCCTTCGCCGGCACCGGCGATGCCGCGCGGATCGGCGCCGATATCGCCAATGTCGTCATCGCCAACCTGCGCGGTTCCGGCCTGTTCCGCCCGGTGGACCGCGCCGCCTTCATCCAGACGCCGGAAGCCGCCGCCGCGCTGCCGCGCTTCCAGGACTGGCGGGTCATCGGCGCCCAGGCGCTGACCACGGGGCGGGCGGAAATGCTCGGCAACCGGCTGCGGGTGGAATTCCGCCTGTGGGACGTGCTGCCGGAACAGCAGATCCAGGGCACCGCCTTCACCGGCGATGCCGCCAACTGGCGCCAGACCGCGCACCTGATCAGCGACGTCATCTACGAACGTCTGCTGGGCGAGAAGGGCTACTTCGACACCCGCGTGGTCTATGTGGCGGAGACCGGCCCGCGCGACCGCCGCGGCCGGCGCCTCGCCATCATGGACCAGGACGGCGCCAACAACCGGTTCCTGACCGATGGCAGCTTCCAGGTACTGACCCCGCGCTTCCACCCGAATGCGCGCCAGATCGCCTTCATGAGCTACCAGCGCAATGAGCCCCGGGTGTACCTGTTCAACCTGGACAGCGGCCGGCAGGAGGTGCTGGGCAACTTCTCCGGCATGACGCTGTCGCCGCGGTTCAGCCCGGATGGCCGCAGCGTCATCATGTCCTCGACCCGTGGCGGTGACGCCAATGTCTATATCGTCGATCTGGCGACGCGGCGGGAACGCCAGTTGACCAGCGGCGGCGGGCTGGATGTCTCGCCCTGCTATTCGCCGGATGGCCAGCAGGTGGTGTTCAACTCGGACCGTGGCGGCGACCAGCAACTGTACGTGATGAGCGCGGATGGCGGGAACATCCGCCGCATCAGCTTCGGCAATGGCCGCTACGCCACGCCGGTCTGGTCGCCGCGCGGCGACCTCATCGCCTTCACCCGCTTCGGCCGCGGTAGCTTCGCCATCGGCGTGATGCGGCCGGATGGCTCGGGCGAGCGCATCCTGACCGAGGGCTGGCAGATGGAAGGCCCAACCTTCGCGCCGAATGGCCGGGTGATGATGTATTTCCGCGAGACCCAGGCCCGCGACGCGCGGGGCAATGGCTACTCGGCGCGGCTGTCCTCGATCGACATCGCCGGCTTCAATGAGAAGCAGGTGTTGACGCCGACGGATGCGTCCGACCCCGCCTGGTCGCCGCTTTTGTCATGACGCTGTGGTGGAATACCGGCGCCGCATGGCTCTGGCCGTAGTATTGCTTGACCCTGTTCGGGGCGGGTTGTAACGGCCCGGCCCGGGTTCCGCGGCTTGGGGCCGCATCGCCTCGGAAGGATTTTAGAGATGAACGTGAAGATTCTCGGCCTGTTTGCGGCCGTTGCCCTGCTCGGGGCCTGCGCCGAGACCGACCAGAACGCCGCGGCGACCGGCGGTGGCGCGGCCACCACGCCGGGCGCTGGCCCGCGCCCGGGCAGCCAGGAAGACCTGGTGGCCAATGTCGGCGACCGCGTGCTGTTCGGCTATGACAGCGCCACGCTGAGCGCCGAGGCCCGTGGCATCTCCGGCCGCCAGGCTGCTTGGCTGAAGCAGTACCCGCAGGTGCAGGTGCAGCTGGAAGGCCACGCCGATGAGCGCGGCACCCGCGAGTACAACCTGGCCCTGGGCCAGCGCCGCGCCAACTCGGCCCGCGACGCGTTGGTCGCCGGTGGCATTGCCGGCAGCCGCGTGAGCACCATCAGCTACGGCAAGGACCGCCCGGCCGCGCTGGGTTCGGACGACGCCGCCTGGGCGCAGAACCGCCGCGCCGTGACGGTCGTGCGTTAAGCACGCCTGATCGGTTCAGCGCTAAGCACGCCAATACGGTACTGCGTTAAGCACGCCGGTTCGGCACGGCGTGACGCTCGCCGTGCACGGTGAGCGTCATCCATGCCGGCGCGGCGTTGCGTTGAGCACAAGTGATCGGCGGCGGGGGCCACCCGCCCCCGCCGTTGGCGTTTCCACCCTTCGGAGGCCCGCCATGCACCGCCCCTCGTTGCTGTCGGCCCTTCCGGCCGGGCTTCTCGCCGCCGCTTTGCTACTGGCCCCCAGCCAGGGCCGCGCGCAGGCGGAAAGCCGCGAAGGCATCTATCTGCAGAACCAGATCCTGGAGATGCGCCAGGAGCTGGAGCAGCTGCGGGCTGGCCGCGGCGCGCCACCGGCCGCCGCGTCGCGCGGCAGCGCCCCCGCCGCCGGCCAGAACGAGCTGGTGGCGCAACTGCTGGAACGCGTGAACCAGCTGGAGGACGAAGTGCGCCGCTCGCGTGGCCGCGTGGAACAGCTTGAGTTCCGCAGCAACCAGCAGCAGCAGACCATCGAGAAGCTGCAGGGCGACATGGACTATCGGCTCGGCCAGCTGGAGGGCCGCCCCGCCGGGGCGGCGCCGCCGCCCGCCGCCCCGCTGGCTCCGCCCGGCCGCCCCGCGACCAACCTGGCGCCGCCGCCCGGCGCCACCCCGGCCGCGCCTGCAACCGCTGCCCGCCCGGCCGAACGCGCC
>CANBNK010000191.1 GCA_947371015.1 Acetobacteraceae bacterium
GCACATAGCCCAACGGCCCGGTCACCTTCACCGAGGCAGCACCCAACGCCACCACCACCGCCTCGGCTTCCACCGCACCCTCGGCCCCCTGCACCTGCCAGCCGGCGCCGGCCCGGCGCAGCGTCGCGGCGTCCCCCAGCGCAAAGCGCCCACCGGCTTCGGCAAATCGCTGCGCATAGGCGTTGGTCAACGCATGCGGGTCGCTGACCGAAAGCGGGTCGGTCCAGTGCACCGCGCCCAGGCGCTGCACCAGCAGGTGCGGCTCCGCCGCAGCCAGCGCCGCGCCGTCGAGCGCCTGGAAGTTCACCCCATGGTCGCGCCGCGCCAGCTCGGCCTGAGCCAGCGCCGCGTCAAGCAACCGAGCGTCGTTGTACAGGCGCATCCAGCCGATGGGGCGCAGCAGCGCCATCGCCTCGGTCTCCCGGGCGAGCGCCAGGTGCTCATCCAGACAGGTGGCGATCAGGGCGGCATGGCCCCGCACCGCCGTTTCGTAGCGCCCAGGCGCGGAATGCCACCAGTAGCGCAGCAGCGGCGCAGCGTGGCTGGGCAGCGCCGCGGGATGGTAGCGCGCATCTATCGAGCGGTTGCGCGCAATGCGCCGCAGGTCAGACCCGGCGCGGGGAAAGGCGGTAGGGAACACCGCCTCGCGCTGGATCAGCCCGCCATTACCGAAGCTGGCGCCCTCGCCTGGCCCCTGCCGGTCCAGCAGCGTCACCGCCACGCCGCGCCGCTGCAGATGCAACGCCACGGAAACGCCGACCATCCCGGCCCCAAGCACGATAGCGGATGTCGGCATCACTCTTCCCCTTGGCTTCGAGGCAAGGTCACGCAATTTCCGCGCCGGGGGAAGCTGTTGAACTGCCGCCGGCGCGGGCGCGCCGATGGGCGACTGTCAGATGTGGAAGCTCTCGCCGCAACCGCAGCGACCCTTCTCGTTCGGGTTGGTGAAGGTGAAGCCGGAGGACAGCCCCTTCACCTCGTAGTCCATCGTCGTGCCGATCAGGAACAGCGTCGCCTTGCGGTCCACCAGCACGGTCACGCCCTTGTCCGTCACGGTCTCATCGCCCGGACCCGCAGCCTCGATCCAGCTCAGGTCGTAGGACATGCCGGAGCAGCCCTTGGTGTTGACGCTGATCCGCAGCAGCTTGCCCTGTTCACCTTTGGCGTAAAGCTTCGCCAGGCGCTCGGCCGCGGCCTCCGTCACCTGCATCAGCGGCGGCAGCGCGCGGCGTGCCCGCGGTGGGGTGGTCGTGCCAGTGGGTTCGGACATGCTCATCGCGCGCCTCCTCAGTACATGTTCAACGCCAGCTTGGCGTCTTCGCTCATCCGCTCGCGGTCCCAGGGCGGGTCCCAGACCACCTCGACGGAAACATCGGTCACGCCAGGCACCAGGCGCACCGCTTCCTCAAGCTGGGCCGGCAGTTCCTGCGCCGAAGGGCAGGACGGCGTGGTCAAGGTCATCTCCACCTTCACCTTGCCGGTGTCCTCGATCTCAATCGCATAGACCAGGCCGAGTTCGTAGATGTCGACCGGGATTTCCGGGTCGAACACCGTCTTGATCATCGTGATGACGGCTTCCTCGGTCACCTTCGGCAGGGCTTCGCCCTCCGGTGTCCAGGCGCCATGCGCGCTCTCACTCACTGCTCGCCTCCTTGCCGCCCTCAAGGGCCGCATTCAACGTGTGCCAAGCCAGGGTGGCGCACTTCACCCGGCTGGGGAATTCATGCACGCCGGCCAGCGGCTGCAACCGCTCCATCTCGTCGGCCAGGTCGGCGCCGCATTCCGGGCAAGTGCCTGTCATCGCCAGGGCGCGGAAGCGGTCGCTCAGCGCATGCGCCTGCGCCGTGGTCTTGCCCTTCACCGTCTCGGTCATCAACGAAGCACTGGCCATGGAGATGGCGCAACCGCGTCCCTGAAAGCCGAGATCCTCGACCACGTCGCCGCTGAGCTTCAGTTGCAACTCCATGCGGTCACCGCACATCGGGTTGTCACCGCGGGCGTGGTTGGTGGCATCCTCCAACCGGCGGAAGTTCCGCGGCTTGCGGCCGTGGTCCAGGATGAGTTCCTGGTAGAGATCGCGCAGGTCATCGAACATTATTGGTCTCCGACGGCCGATTCACGGCGCCGGGCGTGGCCGCCCTCTGCCGATCGGACGCTTGGGACGGCCGATTCACGGCGCCGGGCGTGGCCGCCCTCTGCCGATCGGACGTCATGCAAAGAACTCCCGCGCCTTCACCAGCGCCGCGGCAAGGAAGTCGATCTCCTCCGGCGTGGTGTAGAGGCCGAAGCTGGCGCGGCACGTCCCGCCCTCCAGCCCGAAGCGCTGATGCAGCGGCTCCGCGCAATGCCGCCCGGCGCGCACCGCAATGCCGGCGCGGTCCAGCAGCGTGGAAAGATCATGCGCGTGTGCATTGTCCAGTGAGAAGCTGAACACCCCGCCGCGGTCCTGCGCGCTGCCCAACAGCGACAGCCCCTCAACCTCGCTCAGCTTGCGCATCGCATGCTCGACCAACGCGCGCTCATGCGCCTCGATCGCCGGCATGCCGATGGCCGTGACGTAGTCGATCGCCGCATGCAGCCCGATGGCCTCGACAATCGCCGGCGTGCCTGCCTCAAACTTCGCCGGCGGCGGCGCCCAGGTGCTGCCGGCCAGCGAAACGCCGGAGATCATGTCGCCACCACCCAGGAAGGGCGGCATCGCCTCCAGCAGCGCATGCTTGGCGTAGAGCACGCCAATGCCGGTCGGCCCGTACAGCTTGTGGCCGGTGAACACGTAGAAGTCGGCATCCAGCGCCTGCACATCCACGCGCCGATGCACCGCGGCCTGGCTGCCGTCGAACAGCACCTTCGCCCCGGCCGCATGCGCCATCTGCGCGATGCGCTCGGCCGGCGTCACCGTGCCCAGCACGTTGGACATGTGCGTCACCGCCACCAGCCCGACCTTGCCATCGGCCAGCTTGGCCGCAAGGTCCTCCATGTCCAGCTCGCCAGTATCGGTCACCCGCACGAAGCGCAGTTCGATGCCGGTCGCATCGCGCAGCATCTGCCACGGCACGATGTTGGCGTGGTGCTCCATCTCCGTCGCCAGCACGGCCTGGCCCGGCTTCAGCACGCCACGGCCGTAGCAATGCGCCACCAGGTTGATCGCCATGGTGCTGTTGGCGGTGAAGACAATCTCCTCCGGCCGCGCCGCGTTCAGGAACACCTGCACCGCGCGGCGAGACGCCTCATACGCCTCGGTCGCCGTCTCGCTCAGGTAGTAGGCGCCGCGATGCACGTTGGCGTAGGCGCTCTCCATGCAGTGCGTCATGGCGCCGATGACCTGGCGCGGCTTCTGCGCCGAAGCGCCGCTGTCCAGGAACACCAGCGGCTTGCCGCGCACCGTGCTCGCCAGGATCGGGAAGTCCGCCCGAATGGCGCGAACGTCGAAGCTCATGGCTGGCGCTCCCACCAACCCTGGACCGCACTGTCCAGCGCCTCACGCAGCGTTTCGTCGGCAATGCCCTCGACCGCTTCCTGCAGGAAGGCGCGCACCAGCATGCTGCGCGCCGTCGCTTCGTCGATGCCGCGGGCGCGCAGATAGAACAACTGGTCGCCATCCAACTCGCCAACTGTAGCACCATGGCTGCACTTCACGTCGTCGGCGTAGATTTCCAGCTGCGGCTTGCTGTCCATCTCCGCATCCGGGGAGAGCAGCAGCGCCTGGTTCATCTGATAGCCGTCGGTCTGCTGCGCCGCCTGCCGCACCAGGATTTTCCCCTGGAACACACCGCGCGACTTGCCGGTCAGCACGGTCTTGTAGGTCTGCCGGCTGGCGCAGCCCGGCGCCGCATGGTCAAGGAAGGTCGTGGTGTCGGCGTGCTGCCCGTCGCTCAGCAACTGCGCGCCGTTCATGTGGCAGGTGGCTCCCGTGCCGGTCAGCGTGGTGTGAATCTCGTTCCGCACCAGCCGCCCGCCGGCGTTCAGCGTGAAGTTGTCGTAGGTGCCGCGCGCCGCCACCGTGGCGTAGATGCTGCCCAGCTGGAACGCCAGGCGGCCTTCCTGCTGCAGCCGCGCATGGGTGAACGTCGCACCCTCGCCGACCTCAACCTGCCAGACCGGATTGTGCAGATAGCGCGTGCCATCCGGCCCCTGATTCACCTCAAGCACCGTCAGCTTGGCGCCCTGATGCAGTTGCACGATGTGGCGCAGGTGGAACGCCGTCGGCCGCGGGCTCGCGCTGGCGATGCTGAGAATCTCCAGCACGCCCGCATCGGTCCCGGCGGGGATGTTCAGCAGCATGCCGTCCTCGAACAGCATGGTGTTCAGCGCCGCCATCGGCTCCGCGGGCAGCATCACACGCCCCTCGATCCGGCCGATCTGCGACGCCACGGTCGCCATGGTCGGCCAGCTGGAAAGGTCGGAGCGCAGCCGGCCATCCACAAAGACCACGCGGTTCGCGGTATGCGCCTTGGGCAGGACAATGTCGTCCTCCACCAAGGTCAGCGCCTCGTCGAAGGTCGCCTGCGTCACCTGGCGCAAATCGGTGTAGTGCCAGGCCTCGACGCGGCGCGTCGGAAAGCCCTGGGCACGGAAGCTCTCGGCCGCCTTGGCACGCAGCGCCGCCAGCCAGGGCAGGCGCGCGCCGGGCAGGCGGTCCTTCAGGCCCTCGTAGCGATGCAGGAAGCCCTCGGCCCCAGTATGCACGACCTGGTTCATGCTGCCTGCGGCGCCCCGTAGCCGCTGGCTTCCAGTTCCAGCGCCAATTCCTTGCCGCCGCTGCGGACGATGCGGCCGGCCATCAGCACATGCACGCGGTCCGGCACGATGTAGGTCAGCAGCCGCTGGTAGTGGGTGATGACCAGCGCGGAGAAGTCCGGCCCGCGCAGCGCGTTGACGCCATCCGAGGCGATCTTCAGCGCGTCGATATCCAGGCCACTGTCGGTCTCATCGAGAATGGCCAGCTTCGGCGCCAGCAGCGCCATCTGCAGCACCTCGTTGCGCTTCTTCTCGCCGCCGCTGAAGCCGACATTGACGCCGCGCTTCAGCATGTCCTCGGGCATGGAAAGCTCCTTCATCCGCGCCCGCGCGACCTTGAGGAACTGCATCGCATCCAGCTCGCTCTCGCCGCGCCCGCGACGCACCGCGTTCAGCGCCGTGCGCAGGAAGTTGGCGTTGCCCACGCCCGGCAATTCGACCGGATACTGGAAGGCCAGGAACACGCCAAGCGCCGCGCGCTCCTCCGGTGCCTTGCCCAGCAGGTCCACGCCATTGAAGGTCGCGGTGCCGCCCGTCACCTCATAGCCGTCCCGCCCGGCCAGCACGTAGCTGAGCGTGGACTTGCCGGAGCCGTTCGGCCCCATGATGGCGTGCACTTCGCCGGTCGGCACCTCAAGGTCGATGCCCTTGAGGATTTCCTTGCCATCGACCGTGGCGGTCAGCCCTTCGATCTTCAGCATCAGCCGACACTCCCTTCCAGGGAGATCTGCAACAGCTTCTGTGCTTCCACGGCGAATTCCATGGGTAGTTCCTTCAAGACCTCACGGCAGAAGCCGTTGACGATGAGACCCACCGCGTCCTCCTGAGTGAGGCCACGCTGGCGGCAGTAGAACAGCTGGTCCTCGGCGATCCGGCTGGTGGTCGCCTCATGTTCCAGCTTCGCGGTCAGGCAGCGGTTCTCAATGTACGGCACGGTATGCGCGCCGCAGAGATCGCCGATCAGCAGGCTGTCGCATTGCGTGAAGTTGCGCGCGCCATGCGCCGTCGGCGCCACCCGCACCAGGCCGCGATACGTGTTCTGCCCGTGCCCGGCGCTGATGCCCTTGCTGACGATGGTGCTCTTGGTCCGCGCACCCACATGGATCATCTTCGTGCCGGTATCGGCCTGCTGGTAGTTGTTGGTGATGGCGACGCTGTAGAACTCGCCGACGCTGTCCTCGCCCAGCAGCACGCAGCTCGGGTACTTCCAGGTGATCGCGGAACCGGTTTCCACCTGCGTCCAGCTCACCTTGCTTCGCTTGCCGCGGCACTGCGCCCGCTTGGTGACGAAGTTGTAAATGCCGCCCTTGCCCTCGGCGTCGCCGGGGTACCAGTTCTGCACCGTGCTGTACTTGATGCTGGCGTCGTCCATCGCCACCAGTTCCACCACCGCGGCGTGCAGCTGGTTCTCGTCGCGCATCGGTGCGGTGCAGCCTTCCAGGTAGCTCACGACAGCGCCTTCATCGGCGATGATCAGCGTGCGCTCGAACTGGCCGGTGCTCTTGGCGTTGATGCGGAAGTAGGTGCTGAGTTCCATCGGGCAGCGCACACCCTTGGGGATGTAGACGAAGCTGCCATCGGTGAAGACCGCGCTGTTCAGGCACGCATAAAAGTTGTCGCCCTGCGGCACCACGCTGCCGAGATACTGCTTCACCAGCTCCGGGTGCTCATGCACCGCTTCGGAGATCGAACAGAAGATGATGCCGTCCTTCGCCAGCCGCTCCTTGTAGGAAGTGGCCACGGAGACGCTGTCGAACACCGCGTCCACCGCTATCGGCATGCGCGCATCGGCCGGACTGTCGCCGGCGCCCTCAACCCCCGCCAGGTAGGCCTGTTCCTTCAGCGGAATGCCCAGCTTGGCGTAGGTCTTCAGCAGCTCAGGGTCGACCTCGTCGAGCGACTTCGGCCCTTCCTTCGGCGCGGCGTAGTAGAAGGCGTCCTGGAA
>CANBNK010000192.1 GCA_947371015.1 Acetobacteraceae bacterium
GACTTCCCGCTGCTGCTCTCGGCCGCCGCCAACAAGATGCTGCTGGCGGCCTATCAGCCGGCGCAGCCGACCTACCGCACCATCTTCCTGCGGCGCGACTTCCGCGACTTCAAGCCGCACCGGCATCTCCGCATCGGCGACTTCCCCAACCTGGTGGCGCTGAACGAGAACGGCGAAATCCAGGCCGGCACCATGTCGGAAAGCCAGGAGCTGGTGACGCTGACCACCTTCGCCCGGCGGATCCGGGTGACGCGGCAGATGCTGGTCAATGACGACCTCGGCGCCTTCACCGACTTCGCGGCGATGATCGGCCGCCGCGTCGCCGACTTCGAGAACGCCACCGCCTATGGCCTGCTGAACACCGCCAATGGCGCTGGTCCGACCCTGACCACCGGTGCCGCCGCGGTGTTCGCCACCGCCGCGGCGCGGGCCAACATGGCGGCCACCGGCACCGCGCTCGACCTGCCCAATCTGGCGCTTGGCCGTGCCGCCATCATGAAGCAGAAGACCCTGGACGGGTTGCCGATCTCGATCGGCTCGTCCATGCGCCTGGTGGTCGGGCCGAACCAGGAAATGGCGGCACGCCAGCTGACGGTGAACGTCGCCGCCACCCAGACCAGCAACGCCAACATCTACGCCGGCTTTGTCCAGCCGCTGGTCGAGCCGCTGATCCCCTCCAACCGCTGGTACCTGTTCTCCGACCCGCTGGCGGCGCCGGTCTACGTCTACGGCTACCTCAACGGTGCCGAGGGGCCGCAGGTCACCACCGGGCCGGTTTCCGGCGTCGATGGCGTCGAGGTCAGCGTGATCTTTGACTTCGGCGTCGGCGCCATCGACTGGCGCGGCGCTTGGTTCAATGCCGGGACCTGATATCGGCGGATAGCGGCGTCGCTAAACCGGCGTGGTGGCAAAGGGGTTGCGCACCGTCACGCTCCGCCAGGTAAATCCGTCCTGCATGTCCTCGGACAGCAGCATGCGGCAATCTGCCTGGGCCGCCGCCGCCAGCATGACCGAGTCCCAGAGGGCGAGGCGGTGGGTGGTCACGATCTCCATCGCCTCCAGCATCACGCTGGGGCTCGTTCCGATCAGCGGATAGCTGTCGGACCACGCCAGCGCTGCGGCACGCGCGTCGGCGGCAGGCCTGCCGGCCTTGCGTGTCAGCACCACGAACAACTCGCCCAACGCCTGCACCGGCAGCATCACCTCCTCGGCTGCAAAGCCGCGAAGGATCTCCAGCGCCGTTTGCTTGCGGTCGGCGCCATTCACCCCCTCGGCATAGACCAGGACGTTGGTATCGAGCGCGATCCGCATCTCAGCGCTCGTACAACTCGTCGCGCGACCAACGGCCCACATCCGTAACCGGCTGGGCCTCAAGTCGCGCGAACAAGGCGGCCCGCGAAGCTTCGCGGGTCGCATCATTCGCATCGCAGGGCAGGATCCGGGCCACCGGCGCGCCATGCGAGGTCACGATAAAGCTCTGCCCTTCGCGTACCTCCCGGAGGATGGCGGAAAAGCTGCGATTGGCCTCGGCGGCAGAGATCATCTGGTTCATGCGATGAAAGTAGTGAAACGCACTACTTTATGCAAGGCCGCTGAGCATCACAGGTCGGTGCAGCGGCCGAGCGGTCTCCGTTTCTCCTCTCACAGGAAATTCCCATGAAGACCTTCATCCAGCCCGGTGACAGCCTCACCGTGTCGGCGCCCTATGCCGTGACCTCTGGCCAGGGCGTGCTGATCGGCGCGTTGTTCGGCATCGCCGCCTATGACGCGGCGATCAGCACCACGGTCGAGATCCAGACCGAGGGGGTGTTCGACATCACCAAGGAACCCGCCTTGGCGATCAGCGCCGGCGCCCGGGTGTTCTGGGACAATACCAACCGGCGCATCACCACCACCGCCACCGGCAACTACCAGGTTGGCATCGCCACGCTGGCGGCGCTGGCCGCCGACGCCACGGTCCGGGTCTGGACCGAGCGCGTGCCGGCTTCGGGGGCCTGAGCATGCGCTCGCCCCTCAGCATCCGTGATCAGCAGCGCCTGGCCGGGGTGCATCCCGACTTGGTGCGGGTGGTCGAGCGCGCCCGGCTCGCGGTGCCCTTCATTGTGGTGGAGGGCCTGCGGACTAAGGAGCGCCAGGCCAAGCTGGTCGCCATCGGCGCCTCCCGCACCCTGAACAGTCGGCATCTGACCGGCCACGCCGTCGACCTGGCCTATTGGCTGGATGACGGCGATGGCGTCCCGGAGACCGGCGAGGTGCGCTGGGACTGGCCGCTGGCCCGGCAGGTGGCCGCGGCGATGAAGGCTGCGGCTGAGGCGGAGGGCGTCGCCCTGGTGTGGGGCGGCGACTGGGCATCCTTCCCGGACGGGCCGCATTTCGAACTCGATCGGCGGAGCTACCCATGATCGCAGCCTTGCTCCCCGCGCTGCTGCCGGTCCTCGGCGACCTGTTCAAGCGCTGGTTCCCCGATCCCGCGGAAGCCGCCAAGGCGCAGCAGGACATGGTCATGGCCCTGCTCAGCCAGCAGGCGGCGCTGAATGCCGCGGCTGGCGACATCATCAAGGCCGAGGCACAGTCAGAACATTGGCTCGCCGCCTGCTGGCGGCCGATCCTGATGCTGACCTTTGGCGCGCTGATCGTCGCGCGCTGGCTCGGCTGGTCCGCGCCGGGCATCTCGGAGGCCGAGGTGCTCAAGCTCTGGGACATCGTCCAGTTGGGGCTTGGTGGCTATGTGATCGGCCGCAGCATCGAGAAGGTGGCGCCGCAGATCGCTGCTGCCGTGGCGCCGCGGCGATGACGGCGTTTGATGCGGCCATGGCCACGCTGCTGGCCGATCCCAACATGGCCAGCGACGCGGAATGGCTGGCGGCAGGCGGTGCCTGGACCGGTCTCCGCCTACTGCTCTCAGCGCCGGCTGACGCCATCCCCGGCCTCGGCAGCGCCAGCGGCCGGGCCATCGCGCTCCAGGCCACGCTGCGTGGCGCCGATCTGGCTCAGCCGCCCCGGCGCGGAGACCTGCTGCGCTGGGCCGGAACCACCTACCGCGTCGAGATGGCGGAGCCGGATGCGCTCGGCCTGTCCTGGCGCCTTGGCCTGGCGCGCACTGCATGACCGGCACCACCCCACTGCGCGAGGCCGCCCTGGCGGCCATCGCCGACCGGCTCACCACCGCGCTGCCTGACGTGGTGGTGGAGCGCGCCCGCCGCGCCCCGGTGGATGTCGATGCCGAGACCCTGCCGCGGCTCGTGCTGCGTGGTGAGGATTGGCAGGCTGACGACACCGAGGAGCCCGGGCGCACCCACTACCGCATCGGCTTCTCGGTGACCGGCTTCGCCAGCGCCACCACCGATCTCGCCGCCGAGCAAGCGCTGTCCCTGCTGCACGCGCGCGTCGTTGAGACCCTAGCCGGCTGGACGCCCAGCACCGCCGGCCTCGGCGATGTCGCCGAGCAATCCGCCGAGTTCAGCCTCTACGACAGCGAGGATTCGGCCCGGCCCGCCGGCGAGTTCCTGGCCCGCTTCAGCATGCTGGCCATCGGCCCCAGCGGGGGTCCCTGGGCGAGCTAAAAGGCGCCCCGCCGAACGGAGTTAGTCAGCGGCAAGCGCCACTGAAACCAGACGGGGCGCCGCGGCGACCTCATCCACGCGAGCGGGAAGTTCGATAAGGCTGCACGGCAACGATAGCGCCCGAACCCCTGAAAGCGAGATCGTCTTGCTTGCCGGCAGCTTGTCAGCAGCAATGACGTAGAACTGCCATTGGTGAGGATCCCGATGGTCCGCCTCAGCGCCAACAACCGGATGATGCGCCAGGACGTAGAGTTCGGCGTTGCGACCAGCCTCGACGACCCAGTCAACGCCGACCCATCGCCCCGTCCTCGCCGCGATATCAAAGGAGCATTTGCTCGGCTTGCTTCCCGCTATCGACCAACTCTGCCAGGCCGCTGACTGTTTGACCTCAAGCCGCACGCCGGCAGAGTTTTGGAAGTCCCAGCTGGCGTAATCCGCGGAACACCACTCCCAGTTGGGAGCCAGCGCTTCGGCGATCATCGCCTCAACCAGCATGGCGCGAAGAATGTTGGTGACCAAGGGGCGCCCGAATGCGGCCGCCGAAGCGCGCGCCACGACACGTTCGCTCGTGATGTCGAGAAGCTGCGAGATAACGGTCTGCGGGCGGCTATCGGGCATGGATACCTCTCAATCTTACTGCCCGCGTAATCAGATATCTGCAGGCGCGCAAGCATCCGAAGCAAGCCGCATCGATCGGCCATAGCGGCACGTGCTTCCGCCCCGATCTCTATACTTGGCCAGGCCCCGTAGGCTCGCCACCTCCTCTCACCCCCATTCCAGCCTGAAGGACCCGCGCCATGAGTGTGGATGTCGTCCGCATGCGCTTTGCCGCGGTCGCGGCAAAGGTCGAGACCACCCCCGGCATCGATGCCATCGCCACCACCCCGGCTGCGACCGACTGGATCGCCGCCGACTGCGAGGTCGAGTTCGACCCGGTCACGGTGGAGAACCCGGAACTCACCGGCACGCTAGACAAAGCGCCCGCCATCGTCGGTGGCCTGCGCCCGCGCATCCGGCTGCGGGTGCCGCTGCGTGGCTCTGGTACGGCCGGCACCGCGCCGGAATGGGGCAAGCTGCTGCGCTGCTGCACCTACCAGGAAACCATCACCGCCACCGCCGTCGGCGCGCCTACCGCGGCGGCGGCCGGCACCACCAACACGCTGACCTTGGCGACACCCTTTGCGGCGACGGCGCAGCTGTACCGCGGCATGCCGGTGCTGCTGAGCGGCGACCGCACACTCACCACCGGCATCACCGACTACACCGCCGGCCGCGTCGCCACGCTGGGCGAGACCATGGCCACCGCCGGCAGCGTCTCGACCTTGGCGCAGGTGCCGATCAACGTTCTATATGGCCCTACCTCCGACGAGGCGGTCTACAAGACCGCAACCATCTACTTCTTTGCCGATGGTCTGCGCTGGCGCTTTACCGGCGCGGTCGGCAACTGGAGCCTCGAGCTTTCCACCGGCGGCATCGGCTTTCTGGTCTTTGACCTGCGCGCGCAGTTCCTGGACAAGACGGCAATCGCCATCCCGACCGGCTGGAACACCGCCATCCGGCCGACGCCGCCGCGCTTTGTCGGTGGCCGCTGCCAGCTGAATGGCGGGCTGGCCCGGGCGCGTCGGCTGATGATCGATGCCGGGGTCAGCGTCATCCTGCCCGACAACCCGGAGGCAGCGGAGGGCTACGACCCTGCCATTCCATCCGAACGCGACAGCCGCGGCAGCATCGACCCGCTGATGAGCACCACCACCTCGGTGGCGATCTTCAACGCCTTCCGGCTGGGCACGCCGATGCCGCTGATGGCCGTGGTGGGCAGCGTTGCCGGCAACCGCTTCATCGTCATGGCGCCGGCGGCCAAGGCTACCGGGCTGCGGCCTGGCGCCCGCGATGGCCTCGGCCAGATGGATATCGGCTTCCAGCTGGACGGCGCCGATAGCGACCTCTTCCTCGCCCAGTTCTGACAAGGAGCACAGCATGTCCGTCATCATCAGCCGGCGTGACCCGATCGAGGTTGCGCCGGAGGGCTCCGGCCGCGTCTACACCATCGCCCCGCTGACCTTCCGCGAGCGGGCAGCAATGAAGGCCGAGCTGGTCCGCGAGGCCGGGCAGCCGGCCTTCCGCGAGCAGCTGCTGGCAACACGCCGTGCCGCCTTGCAGGAACTAGCGCCGGACAACCTGGCGGAGTTGCTGGCGGTGCTGGACGAGGCCGAGAGCATCACCGATGCGACGGATATGCCCGAGACGCGGGCGCTGGCGGCGCAGGTGTCGGTGATCGACGCGGCGGCGATGCAGGTGCCGACCTATGCCGAGTTGGTGGCGCGCAACTACCGCAGCGTCTACCTGACGCCGCTGGTCGCTGCCCGCTATGGCCTGCGAGACTGGCGCGGCGACGGGGTGCCGGCGTTCCGACGCGTGCGGGGGCTGGTGCCGGACGAGTTGCTGGATGCCATCCCGCCGACTGAACTTGAGGAGGTGGGCTGGGCGGTGTGGCATGCGGCGCATGTGTCGGTGGTACAGGAAAAAAACTCCGTGGCGCCCTCGCCCTTGCCCGAGAGCCAAACGCCTACGCCGGCGGGCTGACACCGGAGGACGGGGGCGCGTGGCTGGTCGGCGACGAGGCCTGGGCTGAGAACCCCGCCTGGGTGGTAGATCAAGCCAGCCGCAGCTTTGTGCGGTTGTGGACGGCGTGCAGGGCCGGCATGGGCGGGTTTAGCCACTGGCCGGATGCAGGGGGCGTGGTTGATCAGGCGGCGTGGGTGGTGGATGGGTTTGGGGTGCTCGCCAGTGCGTCGGCGCGATGGGATGAGGCGGAGCGGAAGCGACGCTCCACTTAATGGCCCTCAGCCGCCGCAATCGCTTCCACACTCAGGCGCAGACCCATGGTGGCCAGCACCCGCGCCACGGTCGCCAGGGCCGGATTTCCGTCCTCCGCTAGGGCACGGTACAG
>CANBNK010000193.1 GCA_947371015.1 Acetobacteraceae bacterium
CGGGCCAGGCTGCCACTGAGCAAGCCCAGACCGATCAGCGGCAGCCCCCATACCCGCCAGTTGCTACGCCACAGGCACAGCCACAGCATGCCGAAGCTCACCAGCCCCAGCCCCCAGGCCGGCATGGGCCGCGCCACCAGGCTGGCGCCGGGCCAGGCCGCGACGCAGCGCGCCACCCACAGCGTCGCCTCTACCCCCCATTGCATCGGGGCCAGCGCCAGCCCCTCCAGGCCGAAGGGCATCAGCGCCACCGCCGCCATGCCCGCCGGCATCACCAGCGCCGAGGTCAAGGGCACCGCCACCGCATTCGCCGCCACGCCAAACAATTGCAGCCGGCCGAAGTGGTGCAGCCCGAATGGGGTCGTCGCCGCCCCGGCCAGCAGGCTGGTCGCCACCAGGCCGAACGCTGCCAGCACGGCCTTCCGCCGCCAGCCATGCTCCGGCGCCATGGCGTTCAGCCGCGGCCGCAGCCATTCCCAGCCGGAGATCAGCGCCAGCACGGCGGCGAAGCTCATCTGGAAGCTCGGCCCGGTGACCGCTTCGGGTTGCAGCAGCATCACCGCCGCCGCCGCCAGCGCCCAGCCGCGCAGGGTGATGGCGCGGCGCCCGGTCAGCAGCGCCAGCGTCGTCAGCGCCGCCATGCCGAAGCTGCGCTGCATCGGCACCGCCGAGCCGGTCAGCAGCATATAGAAGCCGCCCACCGCCAGCGCCGCCACGCCGGCCAGCAGCTTGCCCGGCAGCCGCAGCGCCACCCAGGGCACCAGCGCGAATGCCAGCCGCGCCACGGCAAAGGCCAGCCCCATCACGATGGCGATGTGCAGCCCTGACACCGAGAGCAGGTGCGCCAGGCCGGAATCGCGCATCGCCGCCAAATCCGCGGCCGGAATGGCGCTCTGCCCGCCGGTCAGCAGCGCCACCGAAACGGCGCCCGCCCCGGCCGGCATGGCGGCGGCCACCCGCGCCTCGATCCCGGCGCGCAGCCCGGCCAGCAGTGGCGGCCCTGCCTCCCCTGGCGTCACCTCGGCCGGCCCCAGGGCGAAGCCGCTGCCGCCCAGGCCGGAGAACCAGGCCGCCCGCTGAAAGTCCCACGCCCCCGGATAGGCCGGCGCCGAGGGCCCACGCACCAGCGCCCGCACCACCACCTGGTCGCCCACCCGGGGCCGCGCGGGGTCGTCACGCTTCAGCCGCACCCGCACCCGGCGGGCCTGGGCCTCGCCATCGCCGAAGCGGGCGGCCTCCAGGCTCAGGCGCAATCCCTCGGGCAGCACTTCCACCTGCGCGACGCGGCCGGCGAGCATGCTCGCGGTGCGCGGCGGTGCCAGGGCCGGCGCCTGCCGCGCCGCATGCCAGCACCCCAGCGCCACGCCCAACGCCAGCGCCGCCAACAGGCCGGCGACCCAGCCGAGATGCGGGTGCCGCCGGCCGGCCCACCAGGCCAGCCCCGGTAGCGGCAGCGCGGCCCAGGCCCAACTGGCCGGCGGCTCCCACTCCAAGCAGAAATACAGCAGCACGCCCCCGCCAAGCGCCACCGGCAGCCACAACGCCAGGCGCCCGCGTTCCTCCAGCAACCGCGCCTCGGCCAGGCCGAGCAGCCGCAGCGCCGCCCCATCCCAAGCCGGGAAGCGTATTGCCCGCCATCGCGCCAGAGTCGCTACGCCCGACATGGCCGCAACCATGGCGCGCATCAAGCCGGAATGAAAGCCCGCGCTGCGGCGACGCATTCCGCCGCGCCGCGTTCCGCGCTAGACCGCGCCTGAAGATGCGCCCCTTGGCCCTGGATCCGTGATCATGTCCGTCCGTACCCGCTTCGCGCCCTCCCCGACCGGCTACCTGCATATCGGGGGCGCGCGCACCGCGCTGTTCAACTACCTGTTCGCCCGGCGCCATGGCGGCCAGTACCTGCTGCGCATCGAGGACACCGACAAGCAGCGCAGCACCCAGGAAGCGGTGGACCAGATTGTTGCGAGTCTGGCCTGGCTCGGCCTTTCGCCCGACGAAGCGCCCGTGTTCCAGAGCAAGCGCGAAGCCCGCCATGCCGAGGTGGCGCGCGAGCTGCTGGCCAAGGGCAGCGCCTACCTGGCCTATGACACCCAGGAGGAACTGGCGGCGATGCGCGCCGAGGCCGAGGCCGCCAAGCGCCCGTTCAAGTATGATGGCAGCCGCTGGATCGGCGTGGACCCGGCCAACGCGCCGGCCATCGCCCCAGTCATCCGCATCAAGGCGCCAGCCGGCGGCGAGATGGTGGTGCCCGACCTGGTGCAGGGTGAAGTCCGCGTGGCCCATGCCGAGTTGGACGACATGATCATCCTGCGCAGCGACGGCACGCCGACCTACCTGCACGCCGTGGTGGTGGACGACCACGACATGAAGATCACCCACGTCATCCGCGGCGACGACCACCTGACCAACACCTTCCGCCAGTGCATGGTCTATGACGCCATGGGCTGGCACCGGCCGAAATTCGCCCACATCCCGCTGATCCATGGTGCGGATGGCGCCAAGCTGTCCAAGCGGCATGGCGCGGTCGGTGCGCTGGAGTTCCGCGAGCAGGGCTTCCTGCCCGAAGCCGTCTGCAACTACCTGATGCGCCTCGGCTGGGGCCATGGCGACGAGGAGGTGATCCCGCGCGAGCGGGCGATCCAGCTGTTCGACCTGGACGGTGTCGGCCGCGCTGCCAGCCGCATGGACTACGCCAAGCTGACCCACCTGAACGGCGTGTACCTGCGCGCCGCCGATGACGCCCGCCTGGCCGGGGAAGTGCTGCACCGGCTGACCAAGCGCGGCGTGCTGTTCGGCACCGATGGCGCGCGCCGGGTGGAGATGCTGATGCCCGCGCTGAAGGAACGCGCCAAGACCATCGAGGAACTGACCAGCAGCGCCGCCTTCGCGGTGAATGAAGGCCCGGTGCCGCTGGACGCCAAGGCCGCCGCCGCCCTGACTCCCGAAGCCAAGGAGCGGCTGAAGGACCTGGCTATTTTCCTGCAGGACGCGCCGTGGGAGCGCGCCGACCTGGAAAACTGGCTGCGCGATTATGCCGAGGTGAAGCAGGTCAAGCTCGGCACCGTGGCGCAGCCGCTGCGCGCGGCGCTGACGGGCAGCCTGCAATCGCCGCCGATCGACGCGGTGCTGTTCGCGCTGGGCCGGCAGGAAGCGATGGACCGGATTCTCGCGGCTTCCGGCGAGTAGTCCATCCGCGCGGGGCGGCGCTGGCCAGCGGACCGCCTCAATCCTGGGCGGTGCCGGCCGCCACCCTCCCGCGCGGTGCAACCATCCCGTTGACGACGCATCGCGGCTCGTCGCAGCATTCCGGCACCGCCGCTGAAGGATGCCGCCATGCTCCGCCGCTCGCTGCTCGCCGCCCCCGCCGCCCTGCTGGCGCCCAACCTGGCAGTGGCGCAGAACGCCCCGGGACGGCGGCTGCTGAAGTTCGTGCCGCAGGCCGACCTGGCGCTGCTGGACCCCATCCAGTCCGTCGCCTTCATCAGCCGCAACCACGCGCTGATGGTCTATGACACGCTGTATGGCTGGGACGACAAGCTGGCCGCCAAGCCGCAGATGGCCGAGGGCCATACCGTTGAGAACGACGGCAAGCTGGTCACCATCCGGCTGCGCGCCGGGCTCAGGTTCCATGACGGCGAGCCGGTGCGCGGGCGGGACTGCGTGGCCAGCATCAAGCGCTGGGGCACGCGGGATGCCTTCGGCCAGGCGCTGTTGGCCGCGACCGACGAACTGGACGCGCCGGATGACCGCAGCATCCGCTTCCGGCTGAAGCGCCCCTTCCCGCTGCTGCCGGACGCCATGGCCAAGGTGGGCACGCACCTCTGCGCCATCATGCCGGAACGCCATGCCAGCCTGCCCAGCAGCCAGGCAGTGCCGGAGATGATCGGCTCCGGCCCGTTCCGCTTCATCGCCGGGGAGCGTGTGGCGGGCAGCCTGAATGTCTATGAGCGCAACGCCGCCTATGTGGCGCGCGACGAGGCGCCGAGCTTCCTGTCCGGTGGCAAGCATGTGCATTTCGACCGCGTCGAGTGGCACACCATCCCGGATGGCGCGACCGCCTCGGCCGCCTTGCAGCGCGGCGAGATGGACTGGTGGGAGTTGCCGGATATCGACGTGGTGCCGCAGTTGAAGCGGGCGCGCGGCCTTAAGGTAGAGATCCTCGACCCCTTCGGCTCGGTCGGCTTCATCCGCTTCAACCAGTTGCATCCGCCCTTCGACAACCCGGGCGTGCGCCGCGCCGTGCTGGGCGCGGTGAACCAGACCGACTTCATGCTGGCCGTGGCCGGGGAGGACCCGACGCTGCGCCACGTGCCCTATGGCTTCTTCGCGCCCGGCGGGGTGATGGCGAATGACACGGGCATGGACGCCTTCCGCCGCCCGCTAGCGGCCGATGCCGCCAAGCGCGCGCTGGAAGCCGCCGGCTACAAGGGCGAGAAGGTGACATTCCTGGCCGCCACCGACGCGCCGGCGATCAATGCGCTGTGCCAGGTGACCGGCGACCTGATGAAGCGCATCGGCCTGAACGTGGACTACGTCGCCTCCGACTGGGGCAGCGTGACCCGCCGCATCCTGAACCAGGAATCGCCGGACAAGGGCGGCTGGAACGCGACAACGATCTGGACCGCCGGCAGCGCGCAGATCAACCCTGCCGCCAACAACCTGATCCGCGGCCATGGCCGGGGTGCCGTGTTCGGCTGGCCGAACAGCGCCGAGTTGGAAAACCTGCGCAACGCCTGGTTCGAGGCGCCGGACGACGCCGCCCGCGCCGAGATCGGCCGCCGGATGCAGCGCCAGGCCTTCCAGGATGTGCCCTATGTGCCGCTCGGGCAGTTCTTCTCGCCCACCGCGTACAAAGCGGAGTTGCAGGGCGTGCTGAAGGGCGTGGCGTTGTTCTACGGCGTGAAGCGGGCGTAGCGGCGACGCTGTCTCTCTGGACCGTGATCGCTTCTGATTGAAGCGCTCACGATCCAGGCCTGTTGCTGGAGAGACTGATTCACGGCTTACGGCGATTCCGCCTAAGCCGATCAGACTCTAACCCAGCCAGGCGAAGGGCATGCCCTGGCGCTGCAATGCCAGCACGCCGGCCAGCAGCCCCTGCCCCGCCGGCCGATGTGGCTGGTTGCCATGCGCCACCAGCACGTCGCCCGGCCGCGCTGACAGCACGCGAGCGGTGACGGCTGCGGCACCCAGGCTGGCGCCTGCATCGGCATTGATGGAATAGCCGGCGACAGCGCAACCCATCGCCTCGATCTGCGTGATGGCGTCGCGGCTGTAGCAGCCTGTCGCGCCCCGATACCAGCGCGGCAGCGTGCCGGTAGTGTCCTCCACCAGGGCAGCACCGTTCAGCACCTCGGCCCGCAGCGCCGCCGCATCCGCCACCGCGCGCTGGCCGAACAGCGGCGCGCTGCCGGGCGCCGCCAGCAGGTGGTGGTCGCCGTGGTTGGCGAAGGCAAAGAGGTCCCGGTGCTGCAGCAGCAGCGCCAGGGCGGCCGGGTTGCGGCGCAGCCAGTCCCCGGTCAGGAACCAGGTGGCGCGGATGCCGGCCTGCACCAGGCCGCGGTACAGCCGCTCATCGAAGCCGCCGGGGCAGAGGTCCAGCGTCAGCGCCACCGCCGGGGGTGGGATGTGCAGCGTGGGTTCAACCAGCGCCCCGGCCTGGGCAGCGGGCGCGCTGAACGGCAGCGCCAACAGTGCGCGACGCAGCATGGTGGCTCAGCGGGTACGCGGGCGCGGCAGCAGCAGGCGCAGCACGAAGAACACCGGCTTCAGCAGGCGCGAGAGCAACAGCAGCAGCACCACGCCCACCACCGCCACCACGCCACCGGCCGCCTTGTACTTCTGCAGCAGCAGGCGGGGCGCCACGGTGCCATCCACCGCCAGTTGCACGTCGGACAGCAGGCGCGGCACGTCCCACAGCACGGTCTCTCGCGCCAGCAGGCCCAGCGCCGCCATCGGGTCGCCGCTGCCGATCAGCACGGCGCGGCGGATGTCCTCGTCGGCCAGGGTGGAGATCAGCTCCGGCCGGCGCAGCAGCGCCTGGACCAGCGCGTTGGCCTGCTCGGGCGCGGGCAGCGCTTCCAGCATGCGGGCCAGCGTCGCCAGGGCCGGTTCGGCGCCGGGCGCGGTGGGCAGGCGCGCGGCCAGCGTGCGCAGGCTGTCCAGCGGCAGGGCGCGCAGCAGCGTGCCGCGCAGCGCCGGGTCCAGCCGCAGCAGCTGCGCCACCGCTGCCGGCTGCTCCAGCGCCAGCAGCCGCGCCAGGCTTTCCGGGGTGAACTGCTCCGGCGTGGCGCTGCGGAACACCTCGAACCGCAGCACCGCCGGCAGGTTGGCGCCGGCCAGGTCGGCCCAGGCCAGCGCATCGGTCAGGGAGCCGCGGGCGAGCGCAATGGTGACGCCGGA
>CANBNK010000194.1 GCA_947371015.1 Acetobacteraceae bacterium
CTGCCGCTGCTGCTGGCCCCCGCCGCCGCCCGCGCCGGCACCGCCCTGGCCGAGGCCCAAGGCCAGCTGCGCATGGCCGTGGTGGACCCGCTTACCGGCCTGGAGGACACCCTGGCCGCCAATGCCGAGCCCCGCGCGCTGGCCGCCGTGGAGCAGGCCGGCGCCACCCTGGCCCGCACCCAGCACGCCATGCACTGGCGCACCGCCTTGGCCGGCGCCGGCGGCGGGCTGCTGGCCCAGGGCGCACTGCTCGGCGAGCTTGCCAGGGGGCGGTCGGGCGGCGAGGTCGGCCTGGCCATCGCCGCGCTGTTCCTGGCGCTGGCCGCGGCCGAGCCGCTCGGCGCCATGCCGCGCGCCGGTGCCGCCCTGGCCGCCGCCGCCGCCAGCGCCCACCGACTGTTCCAGGCCGCCGACCAGGACCCGCCGGTACCCGACCCGCGCGGCCTGCCGCTGCAACCCACCGGCTTCGCCCTGTCGCTGAAGGGCGTCGAGTTCCGCTGGGCGCCGGACCGCCCGCCGGTGCTGCAAGGCCTGGACCTTGAACTGCCCGAGGGCAGCCGCATCGCCATCCTCGGCCAATCCGGCGCCGGCAAGTCCAGCCTGGTGGCGCTGCTGCTGAAGCTGGCTCAGGCGCAGGCCGGCAGCATCACGCTGGGCGGCACCGACATCGCCACCCTGCCGGGCGCCGAGGTTCGCCACCGCGTCACCTGCCTGACCCAGCAGGCCCGGCTGTTCGACGACACCATCGCCGCCAACCTGCGCATCGCCGCGCCCATGGCGCCGGACGCCGCGCTGTGGCGCGCGCTGGACCGGGCCGGCATCGCCGAGTTGGTCCACGCCCTGCCGGATGGCCTGGAAACCCAATGCGGCGAGGGCGGCGCCCGGCTCTCCGGCGGCCAGGCCCGGCGCATCGCCCTGGCCCGCGTGCTGCTCTCCGCCGCGCCGATCCTCATTCTGGACGAACCCACCGCCGGGCTGGACGCGGCCACCGAGCGCGCCTTCCTCAGCACGCTGGAGCACAACACCGAAGGCCGCACGGTGATCCTGATCACCCACCGCCTGACCGGGGTGGAGAAGCCGCAGCGCGTGCTGCGCCTGGCCGGTGGCCGGCTGCTGACCGCGGCCGGCTAACCCGCCGCCGCCAGCGCGGCACGCTGCGCCGGGCTCAGCAGGTCCAGCAGCTTCTCCTTCGGCCGGCACAGCGCGGTGCCCAGCGGCGTCACCACGAAGGGGCGCTCCAGCAGCACCGGATGCCGCTCGATCGCGTCCAGCAGCACGTCATCGGCGACGCCGGGGTCGCCCAGGCCCAGCTCGGCATAGGGGGTGTTCTTCTCGCGCAGCGCCTGGCGCAGCGTCAGCCCGGCGGCGGCGACCAGGGCCTGCACCTCGGCGCGGCTGGGCGGGGTCTTCAGGTACTCCACCACGCGCGGCTGCAGGCCGGCGGCCCGCAGCGTCGCCAGGGCGTAGCGGGACTGGCTGCAGCCGGGGTTGTGGAAAATGGTAACGTCGGACACGGCGCGCTCCTGCTCAATGCCACCGTGATGCCACAGCCCCACCCCGCCCGGCCAGGGCTGCCAGCCGAGGCTGGCCCGCCCACGACCCCACACCCTATATTGCAGCGCAACCGCCGGCCCGCCTGGGGCGAAGCCTGCCTTACCCCCGCCGAGGATACCCCGCTTGACCGTCGAGTTCCGCAGCCTGGACCCCGCCAAGTTCCAGGACCGCTTCACCACCGCCAGGGGCGAGACGCGGGCCAGCGTGGCGCTGACCAGCCTGCGCACGCTGTGGGTCAACACCGGGACGCTGTGCAACATCACCTGCACGAACTGCTACATCGAGAGCAGCCCGCGCAACGACGCGCTGGTCTATCTCGCCGCCGCCGAACTGGCCGCCACCCTGGCCGAGCCCGAGGCGGCGACGCTGCGCGAAGTCGGCTTCACCGGCGGCGAGCCCTTCCTGAACAAGGACCTGCCGGCCATGCTGGCGGATGTGCTGGGGCGGGGCTTGGCCGCGCTGGTGCTGACCAACGCCATGAAGCCGCTGCGCAACCACGCCGACGCCCTGTTGGCGCTGCCGCGCGCCGGCCTGACGCTGCGGGTCAGCCTGGACCACTACGCCGCCGCGATCCACGACGCCGAGCGCGGCGCCGGGGGCTTCGTGGCCAGCCTGGACGGCCTGCGCTGGCTGGCGGCGCACGGCTTCACCGTGAACGTCGCGGGCCGCCTGGCCTTCGGTGGTGAACCGGAAGCCGCCATCCGCGCCGGCTTCGCCCGCCTGTTCGCCGAGAACGCCATTCCGATCGACGCCGAAGACCCGGTCGGCCTGATGCTGTTCCCGGAAATGGACGCCCGCGTCGATGTGCCGGAGATCACCACCGCCTGCTGGGGCATCCTGCAGAAAAGCCCTGATAGCCTGATGTGCGCCAGCGCCCGCATGCTGGTGAAGCGCAAGGGGGCCGCCGCCCCGGCGCTGGTGGCCTGCACCCTGCTGCCCTACGACCCCGCCTTCGAGCTGGGCGCCACGCTGGCCGAAGCGGCGGCCCCGGTGCAGCTGAACCACCCGCATTGCGCCAGGTTCTGCGTGCTGGGCGGCGCCGCCTGCTCGCGATAACCGCGCCCGTGTTGCCAAGCGTGAACCGGCAAGTGCCTGCCCTGCCTTGTTAATGCCGCGTTCACGGTGGAAATATCCTGTCATGCTGCACTGCAAGGTATTGGCATGACCCAGCTTCCCCGCGCCAAGGGTTCCCCGGCGACGCTCTCCGGCGTGTTGCTGCAGGTCTGGCAGGCCGCCGATGGCGCCACGCCGGTCGGCCATATCGCCCAGGCGCTGCGGTGCCCGGTGGATGCGGTGTGGACCGCGCTGGACCTGCTGGACCATGTCGGCCTGCTGGCCGCCGGCGTCGCGCTGCCGCCGCCGGCTGGCGCCGCAGGCCGGGTTTCGCCGTCGTACGGTTGACGCAGACGCGCAATTACCCGACCAATCCGTGGCCGCACGCTATGGCGGTTGCCTGGAGAAAACCATGACGCGTCGCCTGCTGCTCACCGCCCCGCTGCTGCTCGCCCTGGGTGCCTCCCTGGGGGCCTGCTCCCACATCGACGGGCTGATGGGCACCGCGCCGGCGCGCAACTTCCCGGTCTTCTTCAGCGAGGATAGCGCCGCGATGGGCGACAATGCCCGCGGCATCGTAGCCATGGTGGTGGACGCGGCCAAGGCCAACCCGCAGGCCAAGGTGACGGTGCGCGGCTTCGCCTCCGACGATACCGGCACGGCGGCGTTCAACCGCGTGCTCTCCGAAGCCCGCGCCCGCACGGTGGCCGACGCGCTGATCGCTGGCGGCATCCCGTCCAGCCGCATCGGCGTGGAGCCGCGCGGCGCGGTCACGGGTGCGATCCTGCCGACCGAGGCGCGCCGCGTCGAAATCCACATCGGCGGCTGAAGGCTGACCGCCTGAGACGGCAGCGTCGAAGGGCGTAGATCAGCCTCCCGGAAGCAATCGGACCGTGAGTACCGCTGCCGGAAGCGGGGCTCACGCTCTGGCCTATCCCGCCGGCATGGCGGCTGGTGTAGTCTGCGCCAGCCATCCACTCCGGAGACCGCTCGCATGCGCCCAACCCTGCCGCGCCTGGCGTTGCTGCTGGCCGGCCTGCTGCTGCTGGCGGCCCCCGCTGGCTGGGCGCAGAACGGCCCCGCCGACCAACCCGCCGACAAGCCCACCGAGGAACCGGCCGCCCCGCTGGCGCCCGAGCCACCGGTGCAGGTTACCGGCCTGCGGGTCGAGATCGTCGAGCGTGGCCTGTACCAGACCTCCACCGGGGTGATCCGCCAGATGCCCAACGGCATCGGCGAGAACCTGGTCGATGCCATCGAGCTGGAACGCAGCACCACGCATATCCCGGCCCGGCCCGGCGTCAGCTTCGGGCTGGAATTCCTGGTCCATGGCCGCCCGCCCGGCACCGCGCTGGAACTCACCACCACCGTGGTCTTCCCGGCACCGGGGCTTTACCCGCCGGGCATGCCCGGGCCGGTGGCCGCCTCGACCACGCCGATGGTGGTGGAGGTCGGCGCCCCCGGCGCGATCTACCGCGGCTACACCTTCGACTATGATTGGGAAGTGGCGCCCGGCCCCTGGCGCTTCGAGATCCGCCTCGGCGACCGGCTGCTGGCGGTGCAGAGCTTCATCGTCACCAGTGAGAGCAACTGGCGGAAATAACCCGGGGAGGCCCCGCGGCCCTGTCAGCCCGGGGCGCCGAGGCCCATACTAGGGTTATGCGCGACTCGCCGCCGACCCATCTACAGCTTGCGTATCCTGCCCTCGAAGGCGCCGCCTGAGTGGCTGCCTCGCTCGCCCTTGCCGTGCAGGAACCGCCCGTGGACCCCGAGGAGGTGCTGCACCGCGTCTTCGGTCACCCCGGCTTCCGCGGCCGCCAGGCGGAGATCGTCCACCACGTCATGGAAGGCGGCTCCGGCCTGGTGCTGATGCCGACCGGTGGCGGCAAATCGCTGTGCTTCCAGGTGCCGGCCCTGTGCCGGGAAGGTCTCGGCGTCGTCGTCTCGCCCCTCATCGCGTTGATGGAGGACCAGGTCGCCGCGCTCCGCCAACAAGGCGTCGCCGCCGCCGCGCTGCATTCGGACCTGGACGAGGACGTGGCGCGCGAAGTCCGCCGCGACCTGGCGCGTGGCGCGCTGAAGCTGCTCTACGTCTCGCCGGAACGCCTGCTGCTGGACAGCACGCAACAGCGCCTCAGCGAGCAGCGCATCGCGCTCTTCGCCATCGACGAAGCGCATTGCGTCAGCCAGTGGGGCCACCACTTCCGGCCGGAATACCGCGCCCTGACCGCCCTGGCGGAGCGCTTCCCCGGCGTGCCCCGCCTGGCGCTGACCGCCACCGCGGACCAGCGCACGGTGGAGGATATCCGGAGCCAGCTGGGCCTGCAGGACGCCCCGGTGTTCCGCGGCGGCTTCGACCGCCCGAATATTTTTATCAGCTCCGCCCCGCGCGAATCCGAGCGCGGGCAGTTGCGGGAATTCGTCAAGGCGGCCTCAGACGGCTCCGGCGCTGGCATCGTCTATTGCGGCTCACGCGCCAAGACCGAGAGCACCGCCGAATGGCTGCGCGCCGATGGCCATGACGCGCTGTGCTTCCACGCCGGTATGGAAGCGGAGGCCAAGCGTGCCGCGCATCACCGCTTCGCCCGCGGCGACAACGTCATCATGGCCGCCACCATCGCCTTCGGCATGGGCATTGACCGGCCGGATGTCCGCTGGGTGGCCCACCTGGACCTGCCGCGCAGCCCGGAGAGCTGGTACCAGGAAATCGGCCGCGCCGGGCGCGACGGCCTGCCCGCCCGCGCTCTGCTGATGTACGGCGCCGGCGATATCGCCCTGGCCCGCCACCGCATCTCGGAAAGCCCGGCCGGCGACGACCAGAAGCGCATCGAGCGCATGCGGCTCGACGCCATGGTCAGCATCGCGGAGGCCGCGACCTGCCGCCGCCGCATCCTGCTGCGCTGCTTCGGCGAGGATGGGCCTGAGAATTGCGGCGCCTGCGATGTCTGCCGCAACCCGCCGAAGCTGTGGGACGGCACGGTCGCCGCGCAAAAGCTGCTCAGTGCCGTGCTGCGTACCGGGCGGCGCTTCGGCGTCGGCCATATCGTGGACGTGCTGCGCGGCCGGATGACCGACAAGGTGGCGCAGTTCGCGCATGACAAGCTGCCGACCTATGGCGTCGGCAAGGACCTGCCGGACGCCACCTGGCGCGGCGTGGCGCGGCAACTTGTGTCGATGGGCGCGCTGGATGTCGCGGTGGAAAACCACGGCGAGCTGGTGCCGACCGACGGCGCCAGGCCGATCCTGAAGGGCGAGCAGAAAGTCATGCTGCGGGAAGACCTTGCCGCCCCGGGCTCCACTGCCCGCGGCGCGGCCAAGGATCGCGGCGCCCGCACCGCCGTGCCCAGCGGGGACGCCCTGTTCGAGGCTTTGCGCGCCTGGCGCCGGGCCGAAAGCAGCCGCCAGGGCCTGCCCGCCTACATGATCTTCAGCGACGCCACGTTGGTCGCGATCACCGAGGCCAAGCCCGGCGACGAGGACGACCTGGCGCAGATCCCCGGCGTCGGCCGCAGCAAGCTGGAACGCTACGCCGAGGACGTGCTGCGGGTGGTGGCGGAAGCGGGTTAAACCACCCCGGCGACCAGCTGCCCGCCCTGCACCCGTAGCGCGCGGTCATGGAAGCGCGCCACGCTCGGCCGATGCGCGATGCTGACCAGGGCCGTCCCCGGTAGCCGGTCGCGCAGCAGCTCGTAGAACCGAGTCTCGGCATCCGGGTCCAGGCTGGCGGTGGCTTCGTCCAGGAACAG
>CANBNK010000195.1 GCA_947371015.1 Acetobacteraceae bacterium
CCGCCGCGTAGGTCTCCACCATGAACATCTCCCGGCAGCCCCCAACTGACAGGACCGCCTACCACTGGACGGGTTTTACTCCGCCCGCAGCCGCATAACGCCGCCGCTCCAGTGGCCTACTTTTCCTCCGCCGTGCACAGGGGCCGTCAACGCGTCGTCGTCCATCCACCCGACTTCGACCAACCGGCGGCCTCAGCACAAGGCGGGGGTCAGCTGACGGTTACTGTTCAGCGGCGTCGGCGAGAGCTTCACCAGCACCTACCAGAACATCGCCGCCACCCCGCTGTGGTGCTATGGCGACCTCACCGGCGCCACCAACAGTGCCCTCGGCGCCATGCCCAACGGCATGTACGGCCCGGCCACCGAAAGCGCCGTGGCCGCCCAGGGCGCCCCGCTACGCTTCGACTGGGGCTTCGCTACGTGCATCCAGGCTCCGCCGCTCCTACACCACCCAAGGGGGCACGACCAAACCCACCGCGGCGAGGTAAAATGCGGCGGCAGGCACCACACGCTCAGCCTGCTCGACCAAGAACTCCGGCAACTCTGCCGGAGGCACCAGCCGCAGGGACGTGTATTCGTCCGAGCCATTGGCGATGTAGATCTGTTGTAATTCCTCGAAATCGCAATCCGCTTCGATGAGCACCCCAAGGTCATGCACTCTGCTGTGAGGATGCACAACCACCGTCAACGGCCGGAAGGCGGTGACACGGTCCCAGCCCAGGCCGATCTCCTCGGCCAGTTCGGTGCGGGCCTGCTCCTCGAAGCTGACGAAGGCGCCGCGCCTGGCGGAAGGGTCCACGGCACCGGCTGGGGGCATCTGCCAGCAGCCTGGCTCGTACGCCGCACGGCCGTTACGCAATCCGAAAACCACGCCGTCGCGCAGCTTTAGCACACCGCAGACGCTGAGTTGGCGGATGCGAAGCCGGTCCGCCATCTCGGCATCGCGGTAGCCTGCAACAGCAAGGCGGTATTCGGTGAAATGGCCGCGGATGCGCTCGGCCCTTAGCTCGGTTACGCTGAAGATGCTGCCGTTGAACAAGCGCCCGCCTGCACGTCGCTGCGCCGCAGTCCAGGCCGCCTCGACCGCCGGCAACAGTTCCGCGGGTAGCGGCGGTGATGTTTCCTCAAGCTCGACTACCAGTTGGGGGGAAACCGGAAAGGCGGTGTAGCCTGCGGCGGTCATCTCAGATTGCCTCGAACCCGCCGCTGCTTGGCTTGGTTAGCATCTCCGGCTGCTCGCGCAGTAACCATTTGTAGTAAGAGTTGCCTTTTGTACAAAATGGGTTCTCGAACGCTGCGTATAGATCATCACGGCTTCTAAAAAGTACACGTACTGATTTCGGGATCTTCTCGCCGTTGTCGAATCGCCCGTAATGCCAATAACCAGAAGGTATTCCTTCAACCTGCACCTTCTTGATCGCGCGCTTGTACCAGTTCCAAACTTCCATGATCTCCACATTATCGCCCGCGTATTTCTCAGTCATGATATCACCCGCCGAATTGATCTTCGTATAGTGGTAGAACTTAAGCGGGGAACCATTGACGAGGATGACACCATCGCCGGTGATGGCGATGCGGCGCGTCGATAGGTTCCAACTGGCGACGTTGCAGCCAGGGTCGCGTTCCACCCAGACGCGGGGAAACAGCGCGGGTACGAGGTCGCACCATTTCTGGTCGGTGAAGATTCCGTTCTCAACCTCGTCGTAGCAGGCGAAGTAAAGCTGCCGGGCCCACCAATTGGCAAAAGATCTGCCGGTCTCATCATTCCGGACAGCGCAAAATCCAAGATTATAGATGCCGTACTTTAGCGACGTCAACTCGTTGTCGCGGACTTGGCCGAACGTGCTGTTCGGCGTGACCTGGTGCGGCGTCAGGATGACGGAGTGGTCCGCTAACCGGTCAAGCACACTGTTCATGGAATGGAAGACGGCAATGTCGGGGTCGAAATACACAACCTGATCAGCGTCACTGTCGAGGAGGAAGGCCATGGTCTGGCCTTTCACCGCCGTACATGCCTCGACAATGTCATGCTTGAATAACCAAGCGGAAAAACGGTCGAAACCTAGCTCTTCAGGGTAGATCACTCGGTCGAAATCAGCGAGCGCCGCCGTGGCGTCCACGCCTGGCGGCGGCGTATCCACCATCATCGCCCAAAGCTCCCAGCCGGGATGGGCCTCGCGCAACGTGCGGGCCAGCATGATGGCGCGCGTAAGATAGCTGAAAGTGAAGCTGCTGAAGCACTTTACCTTGCTCATTTGCTGCCGATAGCCTCGAAGAATTGCGTCACGGTGGCCGTGGTGCCTGCATTGATTGTGCGAAAGCGCTGCGGATGGGCCCGCGCCTCTCGCGCTGCCGCCATGGCTTGCTCGCCCTTGAAGAAGTGCACCAAGGCGGCGCCGTCGTCGAATACGATGCCAAGTCCGGTCCGGCGCACCATTGCCGCGACGTTGCCGCTGTCCTTCAAGCACAAGAGACGACAGCCGGCTGCCACCGCCTCGTGGGCCACGAAGGAGAAGGTCTCCGGCCAAGGCGAGAGCATCGCAACAAAGTCGATCCGGTGCTCGTGCAGCAGCCTGGCAGTCGCATCCCGGTCTTCCGGCGTGGTTTCTGTCACCACGAACTCGCATTCTGGCATGCTCGACACGTTGCGGGCGGCAAAATGCACGAACTGGTAGCGCGGGTCCGCATGGTGCTCGTCCACCAGTGCCGAGAAGATTTGCCAACCCTTGCCCGAAGACGGGAACCCGACGAAGCCGATACGGATTGCAGGCTCTGGCGCCTTTCGCTTTCGGTTGGCTGGGCTAACCTGGGTGGTTATGGCAGCGCGCGTGGGCCGCGCACTATCCTCAGGCGTCAGGCTTTCCAGCAGCCAGTGCGGATGCGCGGCTGCGGAGGCATGGGGAAGTTGAGTCCGGCTGGACCAAAGGTCGAGCGTGAACTCCGAAGGTGACAGCACCTCGAAGTTGCAGGCCTCGAACAGCTTCCGCATCCGCTCCAGGTGCTGCATGCGTGTCGGACCATAGATGCAGACACGGCATGCCTTGCTGTTAGGCGGAGGCGCGTTGCAGAAAGCAAGGTCGTTGCGCAGCAGGTTGAAGCCCTCACACAGCGTGGTGTAGTCGTGCAGCCAGAGCACCGTCCGCGCCTGGCCAAACGCTGCATGCAGGCCCAAGACCTGCTCCTCGTTGAAGCCGAGGATGGAGTGGACCACCAGGAACCGCGGCTGGCGAAAAGTCCCTTCCCTTTCCTTCATGCTTGAGGTGAAGGCTTCCATCGTGGCGAAGCCCGCGAAAGCGCCGTCGATGACGATCTGCACTTCGAACTTCGGGTCGAGAGGCGCCAGATTGAGCCGCCCCCGCCGTGGCGAAAGGTGGATGTAGGCATATTTCCGCTCGGCAAAACGCTGACGCTCATCCGCTATGAAGATCTGCGTCCCGCCGATAACGCGGATATAGCAGTCGTGGCTCAGCGAAACGACCACGCCGGCGGCTCGCTTTAGCGCGGCGTCCACCTTACTGGCCAGGGCACGCCGGGTCAGCAGTTTGCCCGGCGCGGTCTTATAGTCCTTCGAACGCTCCTCAGGGGTCCGCGCAGCTTCAATGATGCGCCGGCGGTATCCACCTGGGCGGCAGCCGGCGCGGCCTTCCTTCCGCCCGGCCACCAAGTAGTGCCAGAACGGATTCAGGCTGGCGGCCTTCACGTCCTCGTTCGCCTCAAGGTAGTAACGGGTGTCAAAGTCCTTGGTCGGATTCCGCCCCTCGCGCCAACCGGAATAGTAGTAGTGTTCGACGGGGTCGATGCCTGCCGCGGCCACGTCCGCGTTCTGAAACAAGTAGTAGCCTTCGTTGAACTCGGTCCGGATCAGCGCCATCGGTTCTGCGTCGTCGGTCCTTGGTTGCGGCTCGGAGCCGCCCGGGTTGCGAGGCAGTCGGCCTTCGGCGCGGCCGGCCAGTAACCAGTGCCAAAACGGGTCGATCTCGAGCGCGGTGACGTCTGGGTACGTGGTGAGGTACCAGGAACCATCGAACTCCGGCGACGGGTTGCGGCCTTCCCGCCAGCCGGTATAGTAATAGTGCTCGAACGGATCTACGTCTGCCGCCGCAATATCTGGGTACGTCGCAAGGTAATAGTCGCGGTCGAACTCGGTGGCGACCAGGGCTTTGTCTCGCTCGGGCAGTGCCCCCTCGGCCGCCGGTGGCGGCATAAACTCCGGCTCTGGTGCTGAAGGCGCAGGAAACACCTCAGCTTCGGCTAAGATCTCGATAATAGTATCTTGCATCTCAGGTTTCGGTTGTGGCCGGTAGCGATCAGCCTCCAGTTCAAGCTGCGCCAGCAGAGGGTTGACAAGCAGCGTCACCGCCTGCGGATGCAAAAGCTTGAGGGATTCGATCCGCCTGCCGGGAGCGGCGTTTAGACCCTCCCGCCAGCCACGGAACGCGAAATGCGCGGCAGGGTCATAGTCCTCAACCGCATGGCGGCCTACCTGCAGCCGGTAGTATGAAACATCGACTTCGGGCCGGAGGGCTTCGACCCAGTTCTGCAGGGGGTAGCCCAATAGCAGAAGCGCACGGGTAGAGGGCGACACGCCAGGCGACGCCTGTCGGCGCTCCCGCCGGCCATGGCGTAGATAGTGGACGAACGGATTGATCCCCGCTAAATCTACGTCTTTATTCAATAACAAATAGCTAGTTGTGTCGAAATAGGGGTTTGGATTGCGTCCTTCGAACCACCCTACTCGACAGAAATGACCAAATGGGTCTCCCGCCGCGCCAGCCAAGTCGGGATATTCATCAACGTAGAAGTTGCTATCAAACTCTGTCGAGATGATGTCGGCTTGGCCCGATTTGATACTCATGCACTGACGCGCCTCTACGATCTAAGAGGGTTCACCGGAATCACCAGGCCGGCCTCGGCCAATTGCGTGCCACAGAAAGCGACCATCAGGGCCGGACTAAGGTGCTCAGAGATTCTATCACCAAATCTAAAACAGCGAAAAGCCCTTGTATGGAAGACGGCCTTCGCGGAAGCCGGCATACTCAAAATGCTCCTGAGCATTCTTTATCACGCCCTTGCGAATCGCCTCCACTACGTCCGGATTCTCCTCAAGGTAGTACTTCTCATCTACCAGCAGCTTACAGGGGAGGCGCCCCTCAAAATATCCAGTCGTATAATAATGCTCGGATGCGCTCGACAACATTCTATTATTAATTGCCTCTCGAATGTCGGAGTATATTGCCAAATAAAATGTCTCATCGAACGTTCCTTTTGCTCGAAGCGCAGCGCCCAGCAATTGATTGAACAATTCTACAGGCAACGTGAGTCTTTTACTGCCTTTCGACCCGGGTTGGTCGCTGAGCATTAGCCTGAGATGACTATATTGCATGATTATGTCCTTATCGGTGGCGATGCGGTCGCGCTAAGCCGCGGGCTCCTAGCAAGCTACCAAAAGAGCTTAGCATTGAATAGACCAGACACGTGAAGTTTCCTAATTGCTCACACCCCCTTCCGGTCGTGCCTCACGCAGGTCGCATGATCGCCACGCCCGCGAGGGCGGCGCGCAACGCCTCGAGGGCGGTCCTTCCATGCAGGCGCCCTGTGGCGATGACGCTGGCCGCGGCGGCGTAGACCTTGGCCCCCCACTCGGCGCGGAAGCCGTTGGTGACCTTGCGGAAGATCACGGATGGCCGCAGCGCACGCTCGCAGGCGTTGTTGGTGTATGGCACATCACGTCGGGTAACGAAGCGGAACAGATCGGCGCGGTCGCGGCGCATCGCGCGCCACAGGCGGCACGCCGCGTCCTGTTTCGGCTCGGCGCCGGCCAGCAGCCTGTCCAGGCGCCGATCCAGATCCGCGGCATACTGCGCCAGCGTACTGTCCTGCAGCGCCGCGCGCCGCCTGCCGATAGCGACCGCGCGCAGCAGCACCAGCCGAAAGCCTGGCGCGAAGCCGGTGTCACCGGCCTCGATGGCGCATTTCGCATCGCGCAGCAGGTGGGCCAGGCAGATCTGCCGCACCGCTCCGTGTCCCTGCTGCCCGCCGTAGCGATCGGCGACCCAGACCTCGGGCTGCCGCCCTTGCAGGAAACCTGTCACGACCGAGGCCGCGCGCGTCTCGGCGATGACGTGGCAGATCGCCGTCGAGCTCAGCAGCACCCATTGCCACCAGGTCTTGCCGCGCATGCACCCAGCACGCCGCTTCCAGGATCAGCCCTGGCTTGCGGTCAGCATCGTAGAGCTTGCCGTAGCCGCTATAGGCATCGGCCTGGAACAGCCCGGCATAGCTGGCCAAGTGCGCCTTTGGGTGCGCCCCGCTGCGGTCG
>CANBNK010000196.1 GCA_947371015.1 Acetobacteraceae bacterium
AAGTGCGGCGACGCCACAACCCGCGGCACTTCGCCAAACTGCCTGCGCCAGGAAAACACCTGATTGGCGTTCACATCGTAACGCCGCGCCACCACGGACACCGACGCTCCCGGCAGCAATGCCGCCGCGACGATCTCCCGCTTGAGCGCGACGACCGGCCCTTTGCCGGGCCAGCTCCGCCGGCGGCGATGTTCCGCTACTCGCGCGACCGCACCGGCGAGCATCCGCAGCGCCACCTGGCGGGCTACCAGGGCATCCTGCAGGCCGACGCCTATGCCGGGTTCAACGCGCTCTACGCAGCGGACCGCAAGCCCGGCCCGATCCGCGAGGCCGCCTGCTGGGCGCATGGGCGGCGCAAGCTGTTCAAGCTGGCGGAGGTGGCGCGCGCCCCATTGGCGGCGGAGGCGGTGCGGCGGATCGCCGCGATCTTTGACGCGGAGCGCGCCCTCGGCGGCCTGCCCGCCGAGCAGCGCCTGGCCGTGCAGCAGGAACAGATCGCCCCGCTGGTCGCCGACTTGGAACGCTGGATGCGCGAGCAGCGCGCCCGCATGTCGCGCCACGCCGACCTGGCCAAGGCCATGGACTACATGCTGGCGCGCTGGGAGGCCTTCACGCGTTTCCTGGGCGATGGTCGCATCTGCCTGACGAACAACGCGGCCGAGCGCGCCTTGCGCGGCGAGGCCCTCGGCCGGAAGGCATGGATGTTCGCCGGCAGCGACCGCGGTGGTGAACGCGCCGCGGCGATGTATTCGCTGATCGTCAGCGCCAAGATGAACGACGTCGATCCCCGGGCCTGGCTGGCCGACGTGCTGGCCCGCATCGCCGACCACCCCGTCTCGCGCCTGCACGAGCTGCTGCCCTGGAAGTGGAAGGCCGCGCAGGCAGCGCCAACCGCGGAGGCAGCCTGACCATGGCCGCGCCCAGCTACGTATTCACCATCGCCCGCGCCGCCGAGATGCTCGGCGAGACGGTGGAACTGCTCGACGAGATCGCAGACCAACTGGAGCCAGAGGATGGCCGCCTCTGGATCTACGATATCGAGGGCCGGGAAACGCTGGGCTTCACCATGCGCGGCATCGAAAGCCTCAAGGAACTCATCGCCGACCAGAAGCAGTGATCATGCGCCCGCCGCTGGCAGCCGTCGCCCACGGCCTTCGCCGGATGGGTACGGTCGATCAGCGCCAGGCGAAGCGTTGCCGCGTCAGGGCCATTCTCCACCGCCAGGGCCTGCCGGAGCTGCGCGACCCGGCCCCGGTAAACCTCGGCCAGGTTCGGGGGCAGCCGGGGCGGGGCGGGGCCCTGCAACCCAGGTGTCAATCGGCACGCAAAAGGCCCCCGCTATTGGAGTGCGCCCCCTGAGCCCTGGAATTCCAACAGCGGCGCGGGATGGCCTGGCCAGCTACCGGGCGACGATCCACAGAGGTCGGTCCGCACCGTCGGGGCTGATCCGTCGGACGAGGCTGCGCTTGGCCAAGTCAGCCAGGGTGGCCAAGACCCGGCTGGTCATGTCGGCTGATCGCACGCTACCTGCAGGGACGCCCTTGGCAGCCACCACGGCATCGGTCTGGGCAGAACTGTCCAGCGGGGTATCAGCAGCGCGCAGCACGGCTCCCAGTAGCTCGCTGACCTCGCCCCGGCACGGGTACCGTGCGTTGTTCGGCGTGGCGGCCGGGTCCAGGATGCAGAGGCAGCGGTCCAGCGCTGCCAAGTCCACTTCGATGCCTCGGGCTTCGGACAGCAGCGCGTCGCGCCGGGTCCTCAGTTCATTCCGCTTCGCCCGAATTTCGGCGACCACCCCCATGTCCAAATCCCTTGCTGGAGCAGGGCATCATGGCTCACAGGCGGCGATGGGGTTTGTGGACGCTGCCCCGCGATGCCGCTGTTTCATGGGAATCAGCCAGTCGCCGATGGCTGCTCACGAATGGATCAAAAAACAGCATCGTTGTGATTTTGGAGACATACGTAACTATCCTTAGTTGTGTTCCGGGGGAGAATTTCCCTATTTCCTGCAGATGACATGTGGGGACTCTCCGAATGATTGAAGTTGCCGCCCCCGGAGACGAAGCGGGGACTGAGAACGAATCCGGGACAGGGACAGCACGGGTTGCCGCTTGGCTGACCGTTTCCCCTGCTCATGGCGGATGGGTCCACCCAGAACCAGCGAATTCATACCAGGCTGTGCCTCGGCACGCCGAGGATGAACTTCGCCTCACTTTTCGGGCTCAGCGCTGATGCCCATGGTCGAAACGAACCCGATGCTGAAGCGCGACATGACCCGCCGCCGGTTCATAGCGCCGTTAGCTGGCCTGGCCTTGACCGCAACGGTTAGTGGCCGCGCCAACGCCGCGACCACGCCTGGCCTCACCGTGGTTGGCCGCGACCAATGGCTGTTCCCACTTTGGGATGTCATGTCGCATCTCGACCGTGCCCAACTGCAAACTGTCACCGGTCTTCTGAATGAAGCGATCGGCCTGCTGCGCCAAGCGCATATAGAAGTCATGATAGCTGTAGTGCCGTCCAAGGCGCGTAGCTATCGGCAATACTTGCCGTCACAGGTTCGTCTGGCGCCGGACATCGACAAGAGATACCCGCTGGTTCTTGCGGAACTGAGTCGATCTGGCGCGCTGGTGCCAGACCTGGACACTCCTTTTCTTGCTGCGGCCCGTAGCCAACAACTTTACTTCAAGGCTGACACGCACTGGTTGCCTGAAGGCGCGGCGCTGGTAGCCAACGAACTGGCCCGCAAGGCGGCCTCGAGGCTTAGGTTGCCGGCCTCGCCCTGGCCCGGCGCCAAGCTGGGTGAGCCGGTTACGTTAACAAACCCTGTCAGCGACCTGCTGCGCTTTCTGCCGCCAGCCGACCGGGCCGCGTATTCGCCAGAGCAGTATCGGGCGCGCCAGGTCGTGGTTGCAGCCGGCCCGGCGGCGCTGATCGATGATGACAGCGCCGATGTGATGGTTGTGGGAAATAGCTTCTCCCAACCACGCTACGGTTTCCAGGCTCAGCTTTCGCAGGCGATGAACCGGCCAATAGCCCTGGTGTGGAAGCCCAACAACTACGGGGCCTATCACACCTTGCTGGCCTATCTGCGTAGCCCGGTGTTCCGCCAACAGCGACCGAAGTTGCTGGTCTGGCAGCACCTGGAAATCGACATGCAGAATCTGCCGAACAGCAGCAGCTGGGGCCAGAACGCCATGCCGCCCCGTGACTTCATTGCCGGCGTGCAGGCCGCCCTCCGCGGCTAAACGCCGCCCTCTCCCGCCCAGGATATCCTTATGCGAACCCTGCCATTGCTGCCCCGCCGGGTCATGCTCGGCGCTAGCCTGATGCTAGCCCTGCCGGCGTTGGCGACAGGCCAGAGTCAGCTTTACGACGCGCCGCCGCCGCCAGGCTCCGCCTGGCTGCGTTTCATCAATACCTTGGGGGTGCCGGTGGCATTGCGACCGGACTTCTCGCCCGCCCGCGAACTCGGCACCGACAGCGATTCCCGTGTAGGACATTACACAGTGGTCGAGCGAGTGGCCGGTCGGAGGCTGGGAATCTCGCTGATGGCAGCTGGCCAGACGGGCACGGCGTCGCTGTCGCTCGAGCCAGGCAGTTTTACCACGGTGCTGCTCCACGCCGCCGCTGCGACTGGGATTGCGGCAACTGCCGTGACCGACAATGCCGACTTTAATCGGGCCCGCGCCAAGCTGGGCTTTTACAACGCGGCACCAGGCTGCGCTGTCGCTGAGTTGCGTCTCGACCCGGGCGGGGCCCCGGTGTTCCAGGGCCTGGCGCCGTTGGCCGTGCAGACCCGAGCAGTCACGCCCGTGGCGGCGAGTGTCGTCGCGCTGTGCAACGGCGTGGCCTTGGCCCCGGTGGCGCTGACAACGATAGAAGCAGGCAACAGCTACAGTGTCTGGCTGATGCAACCGCCAGGTGCTGCTCCCTTTGCCTTTTTCGCGCCTGATACCCTGGCGAGGCGCGCGTCATGAAGGGGCGTCCGGTAAGTCGCGCCCTGGGTTACGCCGGGGCCGTAGCAGCGGTGCTTGGTGGCAGCCTGTGGGCGCAGGAAAACCTTCTGCCATGGGTGTTTGCTCCGTCTCGAAGCGCGCCGCCAAGCCCACTCCCGCAGCGCGCCCAAGCCTCGACGGTGCCCGGCTTGACCCAGGCTGCGAATGGCCTGGACGAGACAGCGGCCCAGGCTGTCGAGACGCTGCTGACCCAGGCCAAATTCTGGCGTGAACAATACCGCCCGGAACTGGCCTGGCAGGCGGCGTCGCGGGCGCTGCGCGTGGCGCCAACCAATCCCGAAGCCTTGGCCCTGGCCACTGAGGTGGCCCTGCAGATGGACCAGCCAGAGGCGCAGCAGTTGCTTGCCCGTTGGCGCGCCGTGGCGCCGGATGATCCCAGGTTGGCCCTGGCGCGCGCGGATGCCGGGCTGGATATCGAGGTCGGCCAAACGCTGTACAGGGCCCGAGCCGCTGCACGGGCTGGCCGTCAGGCCGATGCGCTGTTGGACTACCGTAGCCTGTTCCGTGGCAGCCAGCCGCCGCCAAATCTCGCTGCCGAGTATTACGAGGTGATGGCATCTGGCTCGGAAGCCGGGCATCAGCGTGCGATACGCGAGATACCGGAGTTGCTCCGTCGCCAGCCGCGCAACCAGGCCCTTGAATTGGTCTTGGCGCAGTTGCAGACATACCGCGAGGAAAGCCGTACCCAAGGCATCGAGGCGTTGCAGCGGCTGGCCGACGAATCGGCTACCGCGTTGGCCGCGCGGGCCGCATGGCGCCAGGCCTTGCTTTGGATGGGCGACGAGCCCGAGACGGCCGACCTGATCTCGGCCTACCTGCGTGACAATGCCGCTGATGCTGAGATTTCGGCCAAGCTTGAGCGGTCCACGGTAAATCAGATGTCGCCGGCCACCATGAGCCGCCTGACTGCATGGAACCTGGTAGCGGAGAAGAAGCTGAACGAGGCCGAGGATGCTTTCCGCGCGGCATTGCTGGCCCAACCCAGTGACCCTGAATCGACCATAGGCCTGGCGATCATCCGTCGAATGCAAGGGCGCGGTGACGAAGCGAAAAGGCTGCTGGACCAGGCCTTGGCGCTGGCTCCGGATCGTCGGGATGAGTTCATCCGTGCTTTCGGAAGCTCTGCGACGGCGGGCGCCGGCGGCGCAGGCAGCCCAGTAACCCAGGCGTGGCAGGCCTTGAGCCAGAACCGCCTCGACGAGGCCGATCGCCTGGCTCGTCGAGCCCTGCAACTTGGCGGTGAGGAGCGACCGCAGGCCGAGGTGGTTCTGGGGCAGATAGCCCTGCTGCGCGAAGACCTTGGTGCCGCTGAAGCTCGGTTCCGCGCAGCCCTGGCGCTGCGGCCGCAGCTGCCGGCGGCACTCGCCGGGCTGTATGCTTCACTGCTGCGGCAAAACCGCTTCGCTGAGGCCGAGGCGCTTGAGCGCGAGCCGGGCTTCCGGCAGCCCGGAGGCCAGGCGGGCCAGGCCTATGCCCTGCGCGCGCGTGCCTTCACAGAGCAGGCCCTGCCGCGTCGCGAGGCGCTGCTGCGCGAGGCGCAGGGCCTGGACCCGGCAAACCCTTGGGTACGCCTGGACTTGGCGCGGACTCTGCGCCTGCTTGGGAAACTGGCGGAGGCGCAGCGCCTGGAAGCAACCCTGGCCGACGAGACCTCGCCGGAAGGTCTTGCCGCCGCCGCACTACTGGCGATGGACCAGGAACGTCCCGGTGAAGCCGTGCTGTTGCTGGAGCGGGTGCCTGTGCGGCTGCGCACCGCTGACGTGGCTCGCATGCTTGCGCGCGCTCGGGTGCTGCAGGAAATTCAGTCCCTGGCGCAGCAGCTCGGCCCAAATGGTGGGGCTGCCCGCGCGCGGCTGCTGGTACTGGCTGGCAGTCCGGACCCCGGCGGCCTTGTAGGTGCCGCTGTGATCCGTGCCTTGGGTCGGGTGAATGATGCCTCGGCCATGGCGCTGGCAGCGCGCGATGCGCTGGCCGCCAATGGCGGCGGCGCCGACACACGAATGCTGCTGGCGGCGGCTCTGATG
>CANBNK010000197.1 GCA_947371015.1 Acetobacteraceae bacterium
CCTCGCTGGGCAAAAGGGTTGCCACGGTGCCGGGGCCGACGCCTTCGAGCGGCCCGAAGGCCATCGCCTCCGCCAGACCGGCGTTGAAGGATACAACCTCTGCGCGAATTGGGCCACGTGAACCGGCAAGGACGATTCGGCTGCCGACCTGCAACCATGGCGCGAGTCCAGCTATGCGGAGCAGCAGTCCTGAAATTTCCCTGACCTGTCCGCTGAGGGTCACACGCCCCAGGCTGTCAAGAGCACTGGTGGCGAAGGAAAGGCTTTGTGAACCAATGCTTTGCGGGCGAACCATCGCGTGGTGTGGCAACAATGCACTCATTCCGCGACTCCTGGGCAAAATTGATACGAGTCCAAGGTGAATTTCCTCTTCCCAGCACACGCAAAAGTGGTATCTATATACCCTCTTGGCGTGTAGGAGACACCCAGATGCGTGTACTACTGGTTGAAGACGATCTCATCGCTTCCCGCGGCATCGTGGCGATGCTGAAGGCATCCGCCATGGTCGTGGATGCGGTGGACAGTGGGGAGGAGGCACTCGAACTCGCCCGACTGTACGACTACGACATCGTGATCCTGGACCTCATGCTTCCGGACATGGAAGGCTATGAGGTGGTGCGCCGGCTGCGGGCGGCCCGGGTGGAAACCCCCGTGCTGATCCTCTCCGGCCTGACCCGGCCGCAGGCAAAGGTGAAAGGCTTCGGCATGGGCGCCGATGACTTCATCACCAAACCCTTCGACAGCCAGGAACTGCTGGCCCGCATCCATGCCGTGGTGCGGCGTGCGAAGGGCTTTTCCCAGCCCACCCTGTCGGTTGGCCCGCTGCTGCTGAACCTCGGCTCGCGTGAGGTTTCGGTGGAAGGGCGCCCGGTGCACCTGACCGGGAAGGAATATGGCATCCTTGAACTGCTCACGCTCCGCAAAGGCGTGGTGCTGACCAAGGAGGCCTTCCTGAACCACCTGTACGGCGGGATGGATGAACCCGAGGTGAAGATCATCGACGTCTTCATCTGCAAGCTGCGCAAGAAGCTGGCCACAGCCGGCGCAGACAACCTGATCGGCACCGTTTGGGGGCGCGGCTACGTGATGCGCGACCCGAGCGGTATTCCCGGCCGGATGCCCCTCACTGCCTTGGGCAGCGAGTTGGCCGACGCCGAGGCCGCCTGATACAAACTGTCTCCCCCTGAAAAGATCGCGGCAGCCCCAGGCCGCGGTTGTCTCCACGCCCCCGAACAAAGGCCGTACCAGGCAACTGGTGCGGCCTTTGTTTTTCTGCGCCATGTCGGCGTTGTGCGCAGCGCCACGCGCCGCTGCGGGCAACACCGGCCGGCTTGGCCCATGCCGATGCCGCCTGTCCTGCTCAGTCAGCGCAATGCAAGCGCTATGCGCGGCATCGTTGATTCGCTGATATCGCCGTTTCCCGCGTGGTCACAGGACTGCGCGGCCTCACCGCTTCGGTGACGCCGCGGTCGCTCGTTCGGCGCGACAACGGCGCGAGGCGCAGCATCGTCCAGCGAGCGGAGCCGCCGAGCCGCACGCAGCCGACCGCGGCGAGCGTGGCGAGCGTGGCGAGGGCGGCGCTTACCCCGTTGCGGCCACCGCGCGCGGCAACTCATACGCGCCGCGCTCGCCCGGCACCGGCACCAGCCGATCGGTCAGGCCCAGCACGGTCTCGGCGCCGCCGAGGTAGAGCACGCCGTCCGTCGCCAACTGCGCTGCCAGCGCGCCGAGCACCCGGGTCTTGGTCGGCGGGTCGAAGTAGATCAGCACGTTGCGGCAGAAGATCACATCGAACCGGCCCATGCTGCGCAGGTCGCCCAGCAGGTTACAGCGGTCGAACCGGGTCATGGCCTTCAGCTCGGTGGAAACGCGCCAGCGGCCCTGTTCCTGGCTGAAGTGGCGCACCAGTTGGCGCACCGGCAGGCCGCGCTGCACCTCGAACTGGGTGAAGGCGCCGTCGCGGGCACGGGCCAGCACTTCGGTGGCAATGTCGGTGCCCAGGATCTCGACGCGGCGGCCCTGCAACTCGGCGCCCATCTCGGCCGCGATCATCGCCACCGAATAGGCTTCCTGCCCGGTGGAACAGGCGGCCGACCACACGCGAATGGTGCTGCCGGCCGGCCGTGCGGCAGCCAGCTTCGGCAGCGCGCGCTTCAGATGGTCGAACGGCTTGCCGTCGCGGAAGAAGCTGCTTTCGTTGGTGGTCAGCGCCTCGGTCACCGCCTGCGCCAGCGGTCCGGAACGCGGGTCGCGCAGCCGCACCGCCAAGGCGTTCAGGTCGGCCAGCGCCTCGCGCTTCAGTAGCGTCGTCAGACGGCTTTCCAGCATGTAGCGCTTATCGGGCGTCAGCAGCAGGCCGGACCGGCTTTTGACCAGGCCGGCGATGAAATCGAAGCTCTCGGGGTTCATGCCGCCCTGCCCTTTTCAAGTCCCAATGCCTGGCGAATCTGTCCGGCCAGCGCGTCCGGCGGCCCCTGCCACTGCGCCAGCCCGGCCTTGGCCACCGCACCCGGCATGCCCCAGACCACGCTGCTCGCTTCATCCTGCGCGATGACGGTGCCGCCCGCCGCGGCAACCGCGCGGCAGCCCAGCAACCCGTCCTGGCCCATGCCGGTCAGCATCACCGCCAGCACCCGGCCATCGACGGCGGCGCTGAGGCTGCGCAGCGTCGGGTCAACGGCGGGGCGGCAGAAATTCTCGGGCGCCGCGTCGGACAGCACCGCCTTCAGGCCGCCGGCATGGCGTTCCACCAGCAGATGCCGGTCGCCCGGCGCCACATAGACCCGGCCTGGCAACAGCGCCTCGCCGTCTCGCGCTTCCGCCGCCGGCGGGCCGCCGAGCCGGTTGAGGTGGTCGGCCAGCATGGTGGTGAAGCCGGCGGGCATGTGCTGCACGATGATGATCGGCACGGCCAGGCCGCGCGGCAGGTTGCGCACCAGCAGCGCCAGCGCCTGCGGCCCACCGGTGGAACTGCCAATGCCGATGGCGCGCGGCGGCCGTGCCAGGTGCAGCGCGGCGTTGCGCGGCGCCGGGGCGGGCGCGCTGGCGCCGGCGGGGCGCCGCATGCGGGCCCAGCCGCGCAATTTGGCCAGCAATTCGGTGCGGAACGCCGGGTCGGCGATGCCGCCACCGGCCGCGGTCGGCTTGGGCACGTAGTCCGCGGCGCCGGCGCGCAGCGCGGCCATGGCGGCGGCGGCGCCACGCTGGGTCAACGCGCTGGCAACGATGACGGTGGGCGCCGGGCGCAGCTTCAGCAGATGCGGCAGCGCGGTCATGCCATCCATGACCGGCATTTCCAGGTCGAGCAGCACCAGTTGCGGGCGTTGCTCGGCGGGCATGGCCTGCAGGGTGGCGATCGCCTGGGCGCCATCGCGCGCGGCGGCGACAACCTTGAAGTCCGGCTCGGCGTCGAGCAGGCGCGTCATGATGCCGCGCACCGTGGCGCTGTCGTCGCAGAGCATCACGCGGATGCTCGCGGCCGGCGCGGCGGCAGGCGCCAGGCTCACGCCGCTGCTTCCGGCAGCAGCCCCACCTGGGTGAACTTGTCCACCAGGATGGCTTCGTCGAACGGCTTCATGACGTATTCCTGGGCGCCGGCTTCCAGCGCGGCCAGGATGCGCGACAGCTCGGCTTCCGTGGTGCAGAGCACCACCACCGGCTCATCCGGGCCGAATTCGGCACGTGCGGCCTTGAGGAACTCCATGCCGTCCATCACCGGCATGTTCCAATCCAGCAGCACGGCGCGCGGCAATTCGGCGCGGCAGGCGGCCAGCGCCTCGGCGCCATCGGCGGCTTCCTGCACGGTGAAGCCGTTCTTTTCCAGCATGCGGCGGGCGGCCTTGCGCACCACGCGGCTGTCATCCACCACCAGGCAGGTACCTTGATCGACCATTGTCATCACCCGATCGCCAGGATGCGTTCAACGTCCAGCAGGATGACCAGCCGTTCGCCAAGCCGGTGCACGCCAGTGGAAACCTCTCGCCAAAGCGGGTCCAGCGTCGGCGGGTTGGCGGCGCGCTGGGCCAGCGGCAGCGGCAGCACGTCGCCCACCGAATCCGCCAGCAGGCTGTAGAGTTCGCCGTCGCGCTCCACCACCACGCTCATGGCGCGGGCGTCGGCCGGACGGGTCGGCAGGCCCAGGCGGCGGCGCAGGTCGATGGCGGTGACGATGCGGCCGCGCAGGTTCAGGCTGCCCGCCACTTCCGGCGGCGCCAGCGGAATGCGGGTGATGGCGTGGTAGCCAAGCACATCGCGCACTGCCAGCACCGGCACGCCGCACAGTTGGTCGGCGACGGTCAGCGTCAGGTAGGTCTCGGCGGCTTCATCGGCCAGCGCCGTACTGGTCAGCGCCGCTCGGGCTGGGGGCTTGGTGTTGGTCTCGGTGGTGGCGTGTTGCATGTGCCGTTCCTCGCCCTCAGCCCGCGACCGTCAGGGACAGGCATTGCTGCAGGCTGGCCAGCAGTGCCTCGCGGTCGAACTTGCCGACATAGTCGGTGAAGCCGGCGACGCGGCCGGCCTCCACGTCGCCAGGCGCGTGGCGCCCGGTCAGCGCAATCAGCGGCAACTCGGCCCAGGCGCCGCCTTCGCGCAGCGCACGGGCCAGCGCCAGGCCGTCGATCTCCGGCATTTCGATGTCGGAGACGATGATGTCGAACTTCGCCCCGGCATCGCGCAGCCGCAGCGCTTCCTTGGCATGGGCCACGGCGGTGACGGCGTAGCCCGCGGCGGTCAGCGCCGGCACCACCAGGTTGCGGAAGAAGGCGCTGTCCTCCACCACCAGCACGCGCTGCGGCAGCGCATTCTGCCGGGCGGCATTGCTGCCGAACCAATCCTCGCCAGCTTCGCGCAACCACCAGGAAGTATCGATCACCTCGGTGACGCGCTGGTTGATGACCATGCTGCCGAGGAAGCCCGGTCGGGTGCCGGCGGGGTCGATGCTCAACTGCTCCTCGACCACGTCGAGGATCTCGTCCACCACCACGCCCATGGCGCGGTCGCCGTCCGAGAAGACCAGCACCGGCTGGCGTTCCTTGGCCATGTCCACGCACCACATCGGGTCCAGCGGCACCAGCGGCATCAGCCGGCCGCGATACTGCACCAGCGGCTTGCCGCCGGCGGTCTCGATCCGCTCGCGCTCGACATCCTCCAGCCGCGAAACCAGACCGAGCGGCACCGCCTTGGGCGTACCGTCGCCGGCGCGGAACAGCAGCAGGCTGGTCTTTTCCGGCCCGGCCAGCGCCTGGTGCGCCTCGGCCTCGTTCTCGCTGGCGGTCTCGCCGCCGACGCCACTGGCGCGGGCGATGCCGTTGGGGTCCAAGATCATGATGACGCTGCCATCGCCGAGGATGGTGTTGCCGCTGAACATGGTGACGTGCCGCAGGATGGGCGCCACCGGCTTGACGACGATTTCCTCGGTATCGAAGACGCGATCGACGATGATACCGAAGACATGCGCGCCGACCTGGGTGACGACGACGAAGCCGGCATCCTCGCGCGCTTCGGTATCCAGTTGCAGCAGTCGGGACAGCGAGACCAGTGGCAACAGCCGGTCGCGCAGGCGCAGCACCGGCGCATCCTTGATGCGTTCCAGCTGCGGCCCGCCCTCGCCGCCGCAGCGGACCAGTTCCACCACGCCGATCTGCGGCACGGCGAAGCGTTCGCCGCCGCTCTCCACGATCAGCGCGGAGACGATGGCCAGCGTCAGCGGGATCTTGATGACGAAGGTGGTGCCCTTGCCTTCCTGGCTGCGCACCTCGATCGTGCCACCGATCTTCTCGATGTTGGTCTTCACCACATCCATGCCGACGCCGCGGCCGGAGACGGCGGTGACGGCGGCGGCGGTGGAGAAGCCGGCGCGGAAGATGAAGCGCAGGATGTCGCGCTCCGCCATGCCCACCAGCTCGGCTTCGGTCGCC
>CANBNK010000198.1 GCA_947371015.1 Acetobacteraceae bacterium
CAGGCCCAGCAGGAACAGCAGCACCATCATGGCCACCAGGAACTGCGTGCGCCCCAGCCCATAGTCGGTGACCAGCGCCACCAGCTCCTGCGGCACGCGCAGCTTGGTCAGCATGTAGCCGTAGATCGCGGCGCCGGCGATGATCAGCAGCAGCATGGAGGCGGTGCGCGTGGCTTCCTGCACGCCGTCCAGCAGGTCCTTCCATTTGTATGCGCCGTAGCCGAACACCGCGATCAGCAGCGCGTAGAGCGTGCCGGTGCCGGCAGCCTCGGTGGCGGTAAAGATGCCCAGGTAGATGCCGCCCAGCACGAAGACCGGCAGCGAGACGGCCCACATCGAGCGCAGGAAGGTGCGGGCATCCGGCGCGGCCGGGGCCTCGCCATCCGGGCTGCGGGCGCGGCCTTCGGTCAGCATGCACCAGGCGGCGAACATGCTCGCCATCATCAGCCCGGGCATCAAGCCCGCGAGGAACAGGTAGCTGACCGAGGCTTCCGTGACATAGGCGTACAGCACCATGGGCGCGCTCGGCGGCAGCAATATGCCCAGCGTGCCGCCACCGGCCACCACGCCAAAGGCGCCCTTCCGCGACATGCCGTAGCGCAGCATCTGCGGGATGGCGATCTTGCCCACCGTCAGCGCCGTGGCCACGCTGCTGCCGGTGATGGCGGCGAAGACGGTACAGGCCGCGACGGTGGCGATGCCAACGCCGCCACGCACGCCGCGCAACAGCGAAAAGGCCGCGGCGTAGAGGTCGTCCACCACCTTGCCGCGCACCATGATGTGCGCCTTCAGCATGAACAGCGGGATCGCCACCAGCAGGTAGCCATCCAGCTTGCCGGTGACCATTTCGCCCAGCGCCGGCACGCCGCCTTCCACCCAGTACAGCACGCCGAGCGGCAGCAGGAACAAGGCCGCGAACATCGGCATGCCGAGATAGAGCAGCGCGATCAGCGCCAGCAGCAGCAGCAGGAAGGTCATTCGCGCAGCATCCGGTCGCCGCTGGCGGGGTCTTCGTCACCGGTCGGCAGGTGGGCCGGCGTGCCACCCAGCGCCAGCACCACCGCCTGCGCCAGCGCAACAAGGAACAACACCGCGGCGCCGAGCGGCAGGATGGACTGCACCCACCATTCGGGGATGCCTTCGATTTCCGTCTGCAGCCCAACCATGCGGCTGAAGGCCACCGCCTCCAGCCCGGAGTTGACCAGCAGCCCCGCCACCAGCGCCACCGCCAGCGCGCCCAGCAGATGCGCGCCGCGCGCCAGGCGCGGGCCAAGGCGGGCGGTCGCGACGTCCACGCCGATATGCTCGAAGCGGCGCTGGGTTTCCCCGGCGGCCAGCAGCACGATGGCCAGAACCAGCCAGCCCGCGGCCTTGTCGATCCAGGCGACGGGTATGCCGAACAGGTAGCGCGCCGCGACGGAAATGCAGATCAGCACCAGGCACAGCACGGTGGCCGCGCTGGCAACCCAGCCGGCAAAGCCGGCGATGGCGGCGGAAAGGCGCTCCAGTCGGTTCACAACAGGCCCAGCGCGTCGATCACCTTCTGGCCGTTTTCCGGCGCCAGGCGGAGGAAGGCGGCCAGCACCGGCGGCTGCATCTTGGCCGACCATTCGGCGGCCTCCGCGGGGGTCTGCTCATGCACCGTCATGCCCTTGGCGCGCAGTTCCGTCACGGCGGCGGCGGCGGTGGCTTCGGTGACGCCCATCTGGTCCTGCTCGGCCTTGCGGGCGGCGGCCTCGATGGCGGTGCGCTGTTCGGCCCGCAGCCCGGCAAACCAGCGCGGGTTTACATAGACATGACTGATGACGCAGAAGAACGGCGTGACCGTGCCGTATTTCTGGAACTCATAGAAGCGGCGGGAGACGGCGGCGGAAAGGTCGGTCAGCCCGGCATCCAGCACGCCGGATTGCAGCGCCTGCGGCACCTCCGGCCCGGGCATGGAGGACGGCGCGGCGCCGACCGCGCTCAGCGCATTATCGGTCAGCGGGTTCAGCCCGCGCACCTTCAGGCCCTGGAAATCCCCCGTGTTCACCAGCAGTTTTCTGTTCGACGTGAAGATCGCCTGGCGCGACGTGTACAGCCACATCAGGTTCTGCACCGCGCGGCGTTGCAGCAGCGCTTCCAACTGCCGGGCGGCCTCGCTGCCCGGGAATTTGCGGATGCGGGCGATGTCGCTGAACAGATACGGAATGGTTGGCGCGTTCATCTCCGGCAGGGTGGTGCCCCACTGGAAGTTCACCGCGCAGGCGGCCTCGAAGGCGCCGCGGGCGACGCCTGGGAAATTCTCGGCGGCGCGGGCCAACTGTTCGGCCGGGAAGACCTGGACATCGACGCTGCCATTGCTGCGCGCCTTCACGTCCTCGGCGAAGCTGGCCATGACGCGGGCATTGTGGTGGCTGGGCGGGAATTGGTGCGACAGCCGCATCACCGCGGCGGCTTGCGCCAGGCCAGGGGCGGCCAGGCCAGGGGCGGCCAGGAAAGGCGTGGCGAGCAGGGTACGGCGGCGCATGGCGATCCTCCGGCGGATTTGACCGCCAGATGCCCTCAGCACCCCGCCGTGGTCAACCGGGGGAATACCGCGCTAGGCTGGCTCAAATCCACCCGTCCAGGAGGCGTCCCGCCATGCCCGCGAAATTCCCCGCCTACAAGGCCGAAGGCGTCATCCCCGCCTGCCTGCTGCCGTTCCATGAGGACCTGTCGGTCGATTTCGCCGGCTACAAGGCGCATCTGCGGGATGTGGCCGGGACGCGCGGGATCAACGGCATCACCATCAACGCGCATGCGTCAGAGGTTTCGTCCTGCGACTATGCCGAGCAGGTGGCGGTGCTGGATGCGACGATGGACGCGATTGGCCACAGCACGCCGATCATCAACGGCGTCTATTCCGACAGCACCATGCAAGCGGTGAAGCTGGCAAAAATGGCCGCGGCCGGCGGGGCTTCCTGTTTGCTGGTGTTCCCGCCCAACGTGCTGGCGCGCGGCCATGCCGCCAGCCCCGGCAACCTGGCCGACCATGTGCGCGCCGTGGCGGCCGCGACCGACCTGCCGCTGATCCTGTTTCAGTACGGGCTCAACACCGGCCTGACCTACCCGATGGCGACGCTGCTGGAACTCGCCGCCGAAATCCCGCAGATCAAGGCGATCAAGGATGGCTCCGGCGACCCGGTGCTGGCCGAAAAGCATGTGCTGGCGTTGCAAGGCCTGTCCCGCCCGGTGAACGTGCTCAGCACCCACAGCGCCTGGCTGATGGGCAGCCTGGTGACGGGCTGCAAGGGCCTGCTCTCCGGCTCCGGCAGCGTCATCGCGCAGTTGCAGGTGGAGTTGTTCGAGGCGGTGCAGCGCCAGGACCTGGCTGAGGCGCAGCGCCTCAACGCCCTGGTGCGCGCGACGGCGGACGTCTTCTACGCCGCGCCGGCCTTCGACATGCACAACCGCATGAAGGAAGCGCTGGTGATGCTGGGCCGCATGCAGCGCGCCGTGGTACGCCCGCCGCTGCGTAAGCTCGGCACCGCCGAACTGGCGCGCATCCGTGCCGCCATGACCGATGCCGGGCTGGAGCCGCGGCTGCAAATGGCGGCGGAGTAGCTCCGCCGCCCGCCGCGCTGGTGCCTCAGACGAGGTGCCAGCCGGCGCCGTAGGTGCCCAGGTCCAGGCTGCCGAGCTGGTTGAAGCCGTCCATGGCCACACCGGTAAAGGTGCCGCCCGGCGTGGCCAGGATGATGTCGGCGCGGCCGTCGCCGGTCAGGTCCTCGATGCCCACCACATCAACGCCCAGGCCCGGGCTACCGACCACGCCCTGCGCCTTGATGTTGGTGCCGTACATCTCCCACAGGTACAGCGTGCCGTCGGTGCTGCTGCGCCACAGGATGTCGGACTTGCCGTCGCCGTCGAAGTCACCGGTGCCGCGCACCTGCCAGACATTGTCCACCGTCCCCGGGCCACCCTGGGCGATGATGCTGTTGCCGTTCATCTCCCAGATCCACACGGTGCCGTCGGTGCGGCGGAACAGCAGGTCGTCGCGGCCATCGCCGTTGAAGTCGGCGGCGCCGTTCAGGTCCCAGGCCAGCGTCGGGGAGCCCAGGCTGGTCATGGTGACCGCCTGGCCGGGGGTGAAGATGTTGTCCACGTTCCAGGCGTAGATGTCGCCGGTGAGGGTGTTGCGGAACACCAGGTCGGACTGGCCATCGCCATTCAGGTCGGCGGTGTAGCGCAACTGCCAGTCCAGCGTGGTGGCATGGATCGAGCCGTTGGGGCCGAAGTTGTAGCCGTTCATCGTCCAGGCCCAGACTTCGGCGGTGATGCTGTTCTGGAAGACGATGTCGGCCTGGCCGTCGCTGTTCAGGTCGCCGGTATCCTTGGCCACCCATTCCGGCGGCGGGGCTGCGATCAGCGACGTGCTGGGGGCACCGGGGAAGTGGTTCTGCACCACATAGACCGCGCCGGAGGCGATGTTCTGCACCACGCCGTCGCCGAGCTTGTCGCCATTGACGTCGCCGTGGTTGCCGCGGCCCATATTGTCCACGCCATCGGTGAACACCGCGCGTTCGATGTTGACCAGGTGGTCCCAGCCATTCGGGCCGTGCACGTCGAAGCTGCCATCGGCATTCGCGCGGATCTCGGCACCCTGGCGGGCGAAGCTGAAGGTGACGACATCGAAGCCGTCGCCGCCATCCACCGTGTCCTGGCCGCCGCCGCCGATGGTGATGGCGTCGCTGCCGCCGCCGGACTGGATCAGGTTGTTGTGGCCGCTGACGCTGATCTCGTCGTGCCCGCTGCCGCCGATGATGGTGTTGACATCGACGCCGCCGGTGACGGTGTTGTCGCCACCGCCGAGGTCCACGTAGTTGTTGTGGTTGCTGCCATTGTCGTTGCGCAGCGTCACCCGGTCGTTGCCGGCGCCGGCGAAGATCAGGTTGCTGTGGCCGGAGACGATGATGACATCATTGCCGTCGCCGCCGTTGATGGTGGCGTTGCCGCGCCCGGCGTCGATGCTGTCGTTGCCGGTGCCGCCGTCGATGGTGTTGTTGTAGCCAAAGGTGGTCAGCGTGTCGTTGCCGCCGAGGCCCAGCAGGCTGTCATTGCCCACCTGGTCGCCCTGCATGACCATGCCGGCCGCGACGGCGGCGGGCGACAGGTCGATATCGGCGCCGCCGCCATTGAAGTGCAGCGTCTCGACATTGATCAGCTGGTCGCTGCCCGCGTTGTAGCCAAACTTCACGAACCAGCTGCCGGCGACGTATTTGAAGGCGGCCAGGTTGCGCGGGCCGGGTTCATTCACCCGGTCGATGCCGGTGCCGCCGTCAACGAAGTTGCCCCAGCCGGACAGGTTGATGATGTCGTTGCCGGCATCCCCGAAGGCCGTGTCGTAGCCGCTGCCGAGCGTGATCAGGTCGTTGTCGTCCATGCCATGCGCCACGTTGCGCTGGCCGACGAAGCTGATGGTGTCGTTGTCGTAGCCGCCGAACACGGTGTTGTCGTGGTCGCCGCCATTGATGCTGTCGGCGTAGTTGAAGCCGACGCGGCGCAGCTGGTCGTCGTCGCCGAAGATCACGTTGCGCTGGTCGGTGGTGGTGATGGTGTCACCGCCGATGCCGCCATAGACGGTGTCGTCGTGGTCGCCGCCGAAGATGCTGTCGTTGCCGTAGTTGCCCAGGATGACGTTGCTGTTGCCGGCGGCAAGCACCGTGTCGTCGCCCCAGCCGGCGTCGATCAGCGCGGTGCCTTCGCTGCCGAAGATGCTGTCGTTGCCGGTGCCGCCATAGACCGTGTCGATATAGCCATGCATGCGGATGCGGTCGTCGCCGGCGCCGCCATCGACCATGCTGTGGCCGTCGCCGCCGTAGATGCTATCCGCGCCGGCGGCGCCATAGACCAGGTTGTCGTAGCCATAGCCCAGCAGCGTGTCGTCGCC
>CANBNK010000199.1 GCA_947371015.1 Acetobacteraceae bacterium
GGCGAACATGCGGTCATGATCAGCGCTGGTTTCGCCGACCCGGTGCAGGACAGCCAGCGCTGTTTTCGTGCGGTGCTGGAAGCGATGTCGCGCCCTGGCCGCATCCATCGCTTGCCCGCCCTGGCTGAGCCGCCGGCGCCGCTGCACAGCGCCACCGCCGCGGTGCTGCTGACCCTGGCCGATGCCGACACCCCGGTTTGGCTGGACCGCGCCGAGCCGCTGGACTGGCTGCGCTTCCATTGCGGCTGCCCGGTGGTGGCTGAAGCCGGCGTCGCGCGCTTCGTGGTCGCCGTCGGCGCCATGCCGGCGTTGGCCTCGCTGGCGCTGGGTACCGAGGAAGAACCGCATCTGGCCGCGACGTTGCTGGTGCAGGTGCAGGGCTTGCAGGCAGGGCAGGGCTGGCGCCTGACCGGCCCGGGCATCGAGCATGCGCATCGGCTGGCGGTGCAGGGGCTGCCGGCGGATTTCCTGGCGCAATGGGCAGCCAACCGGGCGCGCTTCCCGCAGGGCGTGGATATCGTGCTCTGCGCCGGCGAGGAACTTGCCTGCCTGCCCCGCACCGTCGCCATCGAGGAAGCCGGCTGATGTATGTCGCGGTGAAGGGTGGCGAACGCGCCATCGGCAATGCCCATGCCTGGCTGGACGAGGCGCGGCGCGGCGACCCCGCGCTGCTGGAACTCAGCGTCGAGCAAGTGGAGCAGCAGCTCGGCCTGGCGGTGGACCGGGTGATGGCGGAGGGCAGCTGCCATGACCGCGGGTTGGCGGCGCTGGCGGTGAAGCAGGCGCGCGGCGACCTGATCGAGGCGGCGTTCCTGCTGCGCGCCTATCGGACCACGCTGGCGCGCTTCGGCAACAGCGAGCCGGTGGAGACCGGTGCCATGCGCATCCAGCGCCGGATCAGCGCCACCTACAAGGACTTGCCGGGCGGCCAGGTGCTGGGGCCGACCTTCGACTACACCCACCGCCTGCTGGACTTCGCCCTGGCGGCGGAGCGCGAGCCGGTGGCCCCGGCGCCCGAGGGCGTCGCCGACCCGGCACCGATGCCGCGGGTGACCGAGTTGCTGGCCAAGGAAGGCCTGATGCGGCGCGAGGAAACCAGCGACGCCGAGCCGCCCGACCTGACCCGTGATCCCCTGAACTTCCCGGTGCCGCGCGCCGCCTGGTTGCAGGCCCTCGCGCGCGGCGATGAGGGCTTTCTGCTCGGCCTCGGCTATTCCACCCAGCGCGGCTACGGCAACAGCCACCCCTTCGCCGGCGAAATCCGCATGGGCGAGGTGACCGTGGAGTTCACCCCGCCGGAGCTGGGCTTCGCCATCGAGCTGGGCGAGATCGTACTCACAGAGTGCCAGATGGTGAACCAGTTCGCCGGCTCGAAGTCGGAGCCGCCGCAGTTCACCCGCGGCTACGGCCTGGTCTTCGGCCATGGCGAGCGCAAGGCGATGGCGATGGCGCTGGTGGATCGCGGCCTGCGCGCCGAGGAGCTTGGCGAACCCGTCGATGCCCCGGCGCAAAGCCAGGAGTTCGTGCTGTATCACTGCGACAATGTCGAGGCGACCGGCTTCGTCGAGCACCTGAAGCTGCCGCACTACGTCGATTTCCAGAGCGAGTTGGAAAAGCTGCGATCGCTGCGGCAGGAGGCCGGTCGATGATCGAAGCCGGCTATAATTTCGGCTACCTGGACGAGAACACCAAGCGGATGATCCGCCGCGCGCTGCTGCAAGCAGTGGCGCTGCCGGGCTACCAGGTGCCGTTCGGGTCGCGCGAGATGCCGCTGCCCTATGGCTGGGGCACCGGCGGCATCCAGGTGACGGCCAGCATCATCGGCGCTGATGACGTGCTGAAGGTGATCGACCAGGGCGCCGACGACACCACCAACGCCGTCTCGATCCGCCGTTTCTTCAACCGCGTGACCGGCGTGGCGACCACGGAGCACACGGGGGAGGCGACGATCATCCAGACCCGCCACCGCGTGCCGGAAGCGACGCTGCGGGAAGGCCAGGTGCTGGTCTATCAGGTGCCGATGCCGGAGCCGCTGTTCCGGCTGGAACCGCGCGTGGCCGAGACCAAGCGGATGCACGCGCTGGCCGATTACGGGCTGATGCATGTGAAGCTGTATGAGGACATCGCCCGCCACGGCGCGGCCACCACCAGCTACAACTACCCGGTGCTGGTGAACCGGCGCTACCTGATGTCGCCCAGCCCGATCCCGGCCTTCGACAATCCGAAGCTGGACATGATGCCGGCCTTGCAGCTGTTCGGCGCCGGGCGGGAGAAGCGCATCTACGCGGTGCCGCCCTATACCGAGGTCAAGAGCCTGGATTTCGACGACCATCCGTTCCAGCCGGCGCGCGCCAACGCCGCCTGCGTCATCTGTGGCTCGCGCGAGAGCTACCTGGACGAGTTGATCGTGGATGATGGCGGCACGCGGCACTTCGTGTGCAGCGACACCGACTACTGCGCCTCACGCCCGCCCCTGCAGGAGGCCGCGGAATGAGCGCGCTGTTGACGGCCGAAGGGCTGCACCTGCATTTCGGCAAGGTGGCGGCGCTCGATGATGTGGCGCTGGAAATCCATCCCGGCGAAGTCGTCGCCATCGTCGGCGAAAGCGGCTCCGGCAAGACCACGCTGCTGCGCGTGCTGGCGGGCATGATGGCGCCGCAGGCGGGCCAGGTGCTCTATGCCGGCGAGGATGTCCACGCGATGGGCGAAGCGGCACGGCGGCGGCTGATGCGGAGCGATTGGGGCTTCGTCCACCAGAACCCGCGCGACGGGCTTCGCCTCAGGGTTTCCGCCGGCGGCAATGTCGGGGAACGGCTGATGGCGGCGGGCGCGCGGCACTACGGCGACATCCGCGCGGAAGCGACCGAATGGCTGAAGCGTGTGGAGATCGACCCGGCGCGGATCGACGACATGCCCTTGCAGTTCTCGGGTGGCATGCAGCAGCGGTTGCAGATTGCCCGCACGCTGGTGACGCGGCCGAAGCTGGTGTTCATGGATGAGCCGACGGGCGGGCTGGATGTGAGCGTGCAGGCGCGGCTGCTGGATTTGATCCGCGCGCTGGTGGCGGAGCTGGGGCTGGCGGTGCTGATCGTGACGCATGACATCGCCGCCGCCCGGTTGCTGGCCCACCGCATGCTGGTGATGCGCCGTGGCCAGGTGGTGGAGCAGGGGCTGACCGACCGGGTGCTGGACGACCCGCAGCACCCGTACACGCAGTTGCTGGTCAGCTCGGTGCTTGCAGCATGAGCGCGCAGGATGAGGGCCGACCGATTCAGTCCTCCACGCCTGATGGCGCTGCGGCCATCGGGCGGCACGCGATCCGTACCGAAGCCCTGTCAAAGGACTTCACGCTGCATTTGCAGGGCGGCCTGCGCATTCCGGTGCTACGCGACGTGGACCTGGCCGTGGCGCCCGGCGAATGCGTGGCACTGGCGGGGCCATCCGGCGCCGGAAAATCGACGCTGATGCGCTGCCTTTACGGCAATTACGGCGCCGGCAGCGGCCATGTGTGGGTCCGGCATGACGGCCGCGACGTGGACATCACCAATGCCGATGCGCGCGAAGTGCGCGCGGTGCGGCGGGATACGCTCGGCTATGTCAGCCAGTTTCTCCGCGTCATCCCGCGCGTGCCGACGCAGCAGATCGTGGCCGAGCCGCTGATGGCGCGCGGCGTGCCACGCGAGGACGCGATGGCGCATGCGGCGGCGCTGCTGTCGCGGCTCAACCTGCCAGCCACGCTGCACGGCCTGCCGCCGGCCACCTTCTCGGGCGGTGAGCAGCAGCGGGTGAACCTGGCGCGAGGCTTCGCCCCCGGCTATCCGGTGCTGCTGCTGGACGAGCCGACCGCGAGCCTGGACGCCGCGAACCGCGACGTGGTGGTGGCGCTGATCGCCGAGGCGAAGCGCGCCGGCACCGCCATCATCGGGATTTTCCACGACACCGAAGTGCGCGACCGCGTGGCCGACCGGCTGTACGAAGTCGCCCCGTTGCAGGACGCCGCATGACGCCCGAGACCATCCTGACCAATGCCCTGCTGGTGCTGCCGAACGAGGTGGTGCCGGGCACGCTGGTATTCCGCGACGGCCTGCTGGCCGAGGTGCAGCCCGGCCGCAGCCACGCCCCAGGCGCCGAGGATTGCCGCGGCGACCACCTGATCCCCGGCCTGGTGGACCTGCACACCGACAACCTGGAACGCCAGGTGTTGCCGCGTGCCAACGCCCGCTGGCCCAGCCGCTCCGCCCTGCTGGCACATGACGCGCAATGCGCCGCCGCCGGCGTGACCACGGTGCTGGACGCGCTGTGCCTGGGCGACCTGGGCTTCGACCCCGGCCGCGGCCAGACCTTCCGGGATGGCGTGCGCGACCTGGACGAGATGACGGCGGCCGATGCGCTGAAGTGCGAGCATCTGCTGCACCTGCGCTGCGAGTTGCCGGCGCCGGACCTGCTGGCGGCGCTGGACAGCGTGGCCAACCACCCGGGCGTGGTGATGGTCAGCCTGATGGACCACTCGCCCGGTGTCGGCCAGTACCGCGACCTGGAGCGCTACAAGGACATGCGGATGCGCCAGAAGGGGCTGTCCGTGGTGGATGTGGAAGCCCGCATCGAGGAATTGCTGGCCCAGCGTGCCCGGCTGCGCGAACCGCAGCGCCGCGTGGTGCTGGACATGTTCGGCCCGCGCGGCGTGCCCCTGGCCAGCCATGATGACGACCACGCCGAGGACGTCGCGCGCAACGCCGCCGACGGCATCATGATCAGCGAGTTTCCGGTGGCGATGGAAGCCGCCGCCGCAACGCGCGCGCTTGGCGTCACCGTCATTGGCGGCGCCCCCAACATCGTCCGTGGCGGCAGCCATTCCGGCAACCTGGCGGTGGCCGACCTGGTGCGGGACGGCCTGCTGGACGCCTTCGCCAGCGACTACGTGCCCTCCGCGATGATCGAGGCCTGCTGGCGCACTGCGGCCATGCCGGGTGTGACCTTGCCACAGGCGGTGGCGATGGTCGCCGAGGCGCCGGCCCGCATGGCGAAGCTGGCCGATCGCGGTCGGCTGGCGCAGGGCCTGCGCGCCGACGTGGTGCGCGTGCGCAGCATCGCCGGCCTGCCGGTGCTGCGCGGCGTGTGGTGCCGCGGCGAGCGCGTGGCGTGAATACGCCCGGCGCGACTGTCGTGACCACCCACGGGCGCACCGCATGACCGCGCGGCTGGGCCTGTATTGGGCGCCCGACCTGGATGACCCGCTGCACGCGCGGGGCAGCGCCTGGCTGGGGCGAGACGCCGAGACCGGCGCCACGCTGCCGCAACCCGGCGTGCCCGGCCTCGACCTGCCCGAGGTCACCGCCGATGCGCGCGGCTACGGCCTGCACGCCACGCTGAAGGCGCCGTTCCGCTTCGACGCGCCCTATGGCGAACTGCGCGATGCCGCGATGGACCTGGCCGCCCGCACGCGCCCCTTCGCGCTGCCGCCGCTCGCCCCGGTCAACCTCGGCGGCTTCGTCGCCCTGCGGGAAGCGGAGCCTTCCGCCGCGCTGAATGCCTTCGCGGAAGCCTGCGTTGTCGCACTGGACCGGTTCCGCCTGCCGCCGACCGACGCCGAGCTGGCGCGGCGGCGGCCGGAGCGCCTGAGCCCGCGCCAACGCGAGCTGCTGGAGCGCTGGGGCTACCACTACGTGCTGGACGAATGGCGCTTCCACGTCACGCTCAGCCGCCGGCTGGATGAAGC
>CANBNK010000200.1 GCA_947371015.1 Acetobacteraceae bacterium
TCGGCAGGGCGAAGCGCTTGCCCTTCTCCCCGGCCATCAGCAACAGGCTGCCGGCCGATGCCGCCATCCCGATGCACACCGTGGACACGGGCGAGCGGATGTACTGCATGGTGTCGTACATCGCCAGGCCAGCGGTCACCACGCCGCCCGGGCTGTTGATGTAGAACGAAATGTCCTTGCTCGGGTTCTCGCTCTCCAGGAACAGCAGCTGCGCGCTGATCAGCGAAGCAACCTGGTCGAAGATCGGTCCGGTCAGGAAGATGATCCGTTCCTTCAGCAGCCGCGAATAGATGTCGTAGCTGCGTTCACCGCGCGCGGTCTGTTCGACCACCATCGGGACGAGGGTGTTGTTATAGACTTCTACCGGATCGCGGTCCCGCATGGGGTAATCCCTTTTCAGCATCAAGCGGCAGCGGCCCGCGAAGGCCGGGCGCCGGCGAGCAGCAATACCCGCCGCTGGTTAATGTGGTGCATCACAAGCCGCGCCGGAAGGGGCGCCATTCGGCGGATTGAAAGAGAGGGCGACAGGAGCACGCCTCGCTTCCATTCCGCCAGGCGCCGGCCAGGCCAGGCGCCCGCCCCGGCGTCGGGGCAGCAGCCCTGGCCGGGTTCCCGGCCAGGGTCGTCTCAGGCCTAGCCTCAGGCCTCGGCGCTGTTCGCCAGTTCCTCGGCGGTCACGGTCTTGTCCGTCACCTTGGCCAACTCCAGCATGAAGTCCACGACCTTCTCCTCGAAGATCGGGCTGCGCAGGTTCTCGGCGGCTTCCGGATTCTTGCGGAAGAACTCCATCACCTGCTGTTCCTGGCCCTGGTAGCGCGCCGCTTCCTGGCGCATCGCACGGGACAGTTCCTCATTGGTGACGGTGATGTTGTTTACCCGGCCAATCTCGCTCAATAGCAGGCCAAGGCGAATCCGGCGTTCCGCGATCTTGCGGTAGTCGGCCTTCAGCGTGTCCTCGTCCTTGCCCTTGTCGTCCTCGTCCAGGCTGCCGGCCTTCAGGTCCTGCTCCACCCGCTGCCAGATCTGGGCGAATTCCTGCTCCACCATGCTTTCCGGCACCTGGAAGCTGGCGCGCTCGGACAGCGCATCCAGCAGGGCGCGCTTCACCTTCATGCGCGACATGCCGTCGAACTCGCGCTGCATCTGCTCGACCAGCACCTTCTTCAGGCCGTCCAGGTCGTCGAAGCCGAGCGTCTTGGCCAGCTCGTCATCCGCCGGCGGCACCACGCCGGTCTTCAGCCCCTTGCAGGTGATGTCGAAGGTCGCGGCCTTGCCGGCCAGTTCCTTGGCGCCATACTCCTCGGGGAAGGCAACGTTGATGGTGCGGCTCTCGCCGGCCTTGATGCCTTCCAGCTGCTCGGTGAAGCCGGGGATGAAGCCGCCGCCGCCAACCTCGATCGGCATGTCCTGCGCCGCGCCGCCCGGGAACTCGACGCCGTCGATCTTGCCGACGAAGTCGCACTGGGCCAGTTCGCCCTTCGCCGCGCCGCGATCCTCGGTGATGTCTTCCATCTTGCGGTTGCGCTCGGCGATCTGCCCCAGCGCCTTGCCGATGGCCTCGTCCGAGGGCTCGGCCTTCAGCCGCTCGATCTCGATGCCCGCGAATTCCGGCATCGGGATTTCCGGCAGGATTTCCAGGTCAACCCGGAACTCCAGGTCGGCGCCATCGGAGAAGTTCACGATGTCGATCTTCGGCTGCATCGCCGGGCGCAGCCCGCGGTCGGAGACGACCGACTGGGTGGCCTCGTTGACCTTGCCTTCCAGCACTTCGCCCATCACGGCCTGGCCATAGCGGGCCTTGACCACGCTGGCCGGCACCTTGCCGGGGCGGAATCCGGGGATCTTCAGCTCCTTGGAGAGCTGGGCCAGGCGCTTTTCGCGTTCGGCCGCGATGTCGCCAGCCGGCACCACCACAGAATAGGCCCGCTTGAGCCCTTCGTTCGCGACCTCGGTCACCTGCATTTTCGTCTCGTCCGTTCCAGATCAATCAGTGACTTAGGCCGGGTGGTGCGGGCGGAGGGACTTGAACCCCCATGGCTTGCGCCACTGGAACCTAAATCCAGCGTGTCTACCAATTTCACCACGCCCGCATGGCAACCGCAGCCGTGAAGCCGGGCCGTGTAGCCTGTTTGCCACGTGGGGGGAAGGGCGGCGGTGTGCCCCCCTACCCCAGCATCGCCTGGGCGCAGGCGTCGATGATCGCCTCCACGTCCAGTCCGTATTCCCGGTACAGGTCCGGCAGGTCGCCGGACTGGCCGAAATGGTCCACCCCCAGCGGCACCACCCGCTGGCCACGCACCGCGCCCAGCCAGGCATGGGCGGCCGGGTGGCCATCCAGAATCGTCACCAGCGCCGCGTCCGGCGCCAGCGGGGCCAGCAATTGCTCCACCCAGGACGGCGCGCCGAAGCCCTGGCGCGCCTTGCGCCGGGAAGCCAGCCAGTCAGCGTGCAGCCGATCAGGGCTGGTGATGGCCAAAAGTCCGGCGCCGGGCTCGTCCTCGCGCACCTGGGCGAAGGCTTCGTAGGCCTCAGGTGCAATCGGCCCCTGGTAGGCCAGCGCGAGCCGGGCGCCGGGCGCCGGCGGCACCACCCAATGCCCGCCAGCGATCACCGCCGCTGGGTCCAGCTGCCGCACCGGCTGCTCCAGCCCACGCGTGCTCAGCCGTAGCCACACCGCGCTGCCATCCGGCTGCTGCATGTGATGAAAGGCGTGGCGCAGCAGGATGGCCAACTCGTCCGCATGGGTCGGCTCGTAGCTGGCCAGCCGGTCCTGGGCGATGCCGATCAGCGGCGTGTTCACCGACTGGTGCTGGCCGCCCTCCGGCCCCAGCGAAATGCCCGACGGCGTGGAGACCAGCAGGAACCGCGCATCCTGGTAGCAGGCGTAGATCAGCGCATCCAAGCCACGGTTGACGAAGGGGTCATACACCGTACCCACCGGCAGCAGCCGCGCGCCGTACAGGCTATGCGCCAGGCCGAGGCCCGAGAGCATCAGGAACAGGTTCTGCTCGGCGATGCCGAGTTCCACGTGCTGCCCCTCCGGCGACATGCCCCAGCGCTGCGCCGAGGCCAGCTTGGCATCGCGGAACACGTCGTTCTTCTTGTGCCGGTCAAACACGCCGCGCCGGTTCACCCAGGGGCCGAGATTGGTCGAGACGGTCACGTCCGGGCTGGTGGTGACGACCCGGCTGGCCAGGTCCTTGTACTCGCCATTGCCGCGGCCGATTTCTGCGAGAACCTCGCCGAAGGCCTGCTGGGTGGAGAGCTTTCTGCCAGTTGGCACGCCCGGCGTCTTGAACACCGCCGGCACATGCACCGCCGGGCTGACAAGCGCCCTGCCCTCCGGCGCCAGCAGGCGGGCGAAGGGAACGCTGTCCACGAAAGCGCGCATCTCGGCTTCGGGGATGTCCAGGCCCTCGAAGGCGTCCCATTCATGGCCGTCGCGGATATTCATCGCGGCCTTGAAGCTGACCATCTGCTCCGGCGTCATCAGGCCGGAATGGTTGTCCTTGTGGCCGGCAAAGGGCAGCCCCATGCCCTTGATGGTGTAGGCGATGAAGCAGGTCGGCTGGTCGCCGGCGGCATCCTGCGCGCGGAACGCTTCTGACAGCGTCGCCACGTCGTGGCCGCCCAGGTTGGTCATCAGCGCCGCCAGCTCGTCATCGGTCAGCGGGTCGATGATCGCACGCACGCCCTCCACGCGGGAGAGGTCGGTCAGCAGCGCGTTGCGCCAGGCGGCGCCACCCTGGAAGGTCAGCGCGGAATAGATGCTGTTGGGGCAGTCATCGATCCAGCGGCGCAGGTGCTCGCCATCCGCCCGCTGGAAGGCGGCTTCCAGCTTGCGGCCGTATTTCAGCGTCACCACGTTCCAGCCCATGTCGCGGAACAGGCCCTCGATCCGGCCGAACAGCCGGTCCGGCACCACCGAATCGAGGCTCTGGCGGTTGTAGTCGATCACCCACCAGACATTGCGGATGTCGTGCTTCCAGCCTTCCAGCAGGGCTTCGTAGATATTGCCCTCGTCCAACTCGGCATCGCCGACGATGGCGACATGCCGGCCCGGCTGCACATCACTGCGCCCCAGCCCATGCAACTGCACGAAGTCCTGCACCAGGCTGCCGAAGGTGGCCAGCGCCACGCCTAGGCCCACGGACCCGGTGGAGAAGTCGATCTCGCTGCCATCCTTGACCCGGCTGGGGTAAGGCTGGATGCCGTGGAACTGCCGCAACGTGGAAAGCTTTTCCCGCTGCTGCCGGCCGAACAGATAGTTGATCGCGTGGAACACCGGCCCGGCATGTGGCTTCACCGCCACCCGGTCCTCGGGCTGCAGCGCCTCGAAGTACAGCGCCGTCAGGATGCTGATGCAGGAGGCGCAGGACGCCTGGTGCCCGCCCACCTTCAGCCCGTCCCGGTTCGGGCGCACATGGTTAGCGTTGTGGATCATCCAGGCCGAAAGCCACAGCAGCTTCTTTTCCAGCGCATGCAACAGGTCCAGGCGCCGGGCGGGGTCGGTGGCGGCTGGCGTGATGCGGCCCTGGACTGTCATTGGCTGGCTTCCTCTCCGTTGGCGGCAGAATAGGGTGTGCCCCGCCGTTATGATATGCCCGAGCGATGGCCGACCCTGAAAAGACCCGCCGCGCCTACCACCACGGCAACCTGCACCAGGCCCTGCTGGACGCCGCCGCCGCCCTGGTGGCGGAACGCGGGCCGGAAGGGTTTTCCATGCTGGATGCCGCCCGCGCCTGCGGCGTTTCGGCCAGCGCCCCCTACAAGCACTTCACCGACAAGGCCGCGCTGCTGGCCGAACTGGCTACCCTGGGCGGCGAAAAGCTGCACCAACGCATGGCCGCCGCCTGGGATGGCGGCCAGCCGGAGCCGCCAAAGGCTTTCCTCCGCCTGGGCCATGCCTACCTGGCCTTCGCGCGGGAGGAACCCGGCTACTACCTGGCGCTGTTCCGCCCCGGCGCCGCGCCGGCCGAGGCGCCAGACCCCAGGACGTCGCCGCTTGGCCAGGCGCTGGCCTCCTTCGGCGTGGCCGGCGGCGCGGCGGGCACGCTGGCGTTGCAGATCTGGGCCCTGAGCCACGGCCTGGCCAGCCTGGAACGCAGCGGGCAGTTGCCCCTGCCGGCCGAGGACCTGATCGACAGCGGCGTCGCCCGCCTGCTGCGCGGGCTGGGCACGGAGCGCCCAGCGGGCTGAAGCATGTTCCCGGCGCCCCGGCCTGCCGAGGCAGTCGCAGGTCAGGCCGCGCGTCCCACACGCAGCCGCACTGCCCTACCCCCCACGCGCCAGCTTGCGGATGGCGCTGGCGGCGGCGCGCTTGCCCTCGCCGGCGTAGTCCTCGTGGTATTCCTCGATGCGCGCGGGGTCGTAGAGGTAGTTCACCATCAGGGCGCAGCTTTCCTTCATGCCCTTCTCGCTGGTGTCGCCCTTCCAGTTCAGCCGCTCGATCCGCGCGCCGTTGGACAGGTGGAAATGCCCCACTGGGTCGCGCGCCCGCCGGGCGTTGCGGCGGTCGCTCTCGCTGACCAGGTAGCGGGCGCAGGCGCGCAGCAAAATCGGCTCCATGGCCTTGGCCACGGCTTCCTCGCGCAGCCAGCCGCGCCGGGCCAGCAGGCGGGCGAGGGTCTGGGAGGGGCTCTCCTCCGTCACCGTCGCCACCGTTGCCCCGCCCGGCGCCGGCAGAGCCGGGTTGCCCGGGGCCAGCAGGCGCA
>CANBNK010000201.1 GCA_947371015.1 Acetobacteraceae bacterium
CGCGCTGGCTGAAGCTGGGCACCACGCTGTGGCTGGCAGCGGCCGCGGCCGTGCACCTGTACTTCGGCGGCTTCGGCTTTCCCGAGCCGATCCAGATGCGCGGCTTCCACCTGCTGGTCTTCGTGCCGCCGCTGTTCCTGCTCTACCCGGCACTTCCTGGCCGATCCCCGGGCGGGCGGCCCAGTGTGCCGGACTGGCTGTGGTGCCTGGCCGCCGCGCTGCCGCATGCCTGGGTGATCTGGCAATGGACCGCGGTTGCCGACCGCATGGAGTATGTGGACCCCTTCACGCCGCTGATGATGGCTTTGGGCATCACCGCCGTGGTGACGCTGCTGGAGGCCACGCGGCGCGCGGTGGAAGCCGGGCTGATGTGGATGATCCTGGGCTCCATCGCCTACATGGCCTTCGGCCATTATCTGCCGGGGCTGTTGAACGCGCGGCCCTTCAGCCTGGCCGAGATCGTCGAGGCGAGTTGGTTGGTGCCCACCGCCGGCGGCGTCTATGGCCCGCTGACCGGGATCGTGGCGACCACCATCGCCGTGTTTATACTTTTTGGTGCCTTCATGCAGGGCAGTGGGACTGGTCGGCTGTTCCATAACCTCGGCGCCGCCGCAGCCGGGCGCTTTACCGGTGGGCCGGCGAAGGTGGCGGTCATCACCTCGGGCCTGTTCGGCACCATGAGTGGCTCATCGGTCTCCAACGTCATCACCACCGGCGCCATGACCATCCCGCTGATGCAGCGGATCGGCTATGGCCCCGCCCTGGCGGCGGGCATCGAGAGCGCGGCCAGCGTCGGCGGCGCGCTGATGCCGCCGGTGATGGGCGCGGCGGCCTTCGTGATGTCCGAGATAACCGCCATTCCCTATAGCGAGATCGTGGTCGCGGCGGCCCTGGGCGCGGCGCTGTACTACTACGCCATCCTGGTCGCGGTGCATTTCGAGGCCAAGCGCGCCGGTATTGCCCCGATGCCGCCCGAGACCATCCCCGGCTGGCGCGAGGTGCTGGCCGACGCCCACCTGATCCTGCCGATCGGCGTGCTGGTCTGGCTGATGAGCGAAGGCTGGTCCGGCAACTACGCGGCCTTCTGGTCCACCATGGCGATGGTCGCGGTCTCCATGCTGCGCAAGCGCACCCGCATGGGCTGGCGCACCATCCTGGAAAGCCTGGCCAGCGCCGGCCACACCATGGCGCCGTTGGCGGTCTCCATCGCGGGGTCGGGCATCGTGGTCTCGGCGCTGACCACCACCGGGCTGGTGGTGGCGCTGGGCGGCATCATCAAGGTGATGGCGGCCGGCAGCTTCCCGTTGCTGCTGCTGCTGCTGGCGGCCACCGTGCTGGTGCTGGGCATGGGGATACCCACCACGCCCAGCTACATCATCGCCGCCGCCATCGGCGTGCCGCAGATACTGGAACTGGGCCAGGTGGCGCTGGGCGTGCCGCAGGCGGCGCTGGTCCTGCCGGCGCACCTGTTTATCTTCTACTTCGCTGTATTGGCTGATGCCTCTCCACCGGTGGCGGCGGCCGCGTTTGCAGCGGCTGCCATCGCCAAGGCCTCGCCGCTGATGGCGTCCATCCACGCCACGCGGCTGGGCATCGCCGGCTTCACCGTCGGCTTCGCCTTTCTGTACGACCCCGCGATCATGTGGCGCGGCTCGATCTTCCAAATCATGCTGGTGGTGGCGATCCAGGCGGTGGCGCTGGCGGCCATTGCGGCGGGCTATGCCGGCTACCTGCGGGCGCCACTGGGCTGGCTGCCCCGCCTGGTGCTGGGCGCTGCCGGTCTGTTCGCGGCGTTCTATCATGGGGTGCCGGACCTGCTGCGGCTGGCTGTTGCTGCCGGCGCGCTGGGCGGCCTCACCCTGCTGCAACATGTGCGGAGTAAAGCCTGATGCTGCGAGCCCTTTTCGCCCTGCTGCTGCTGGCGGTCCCAGCCTTCGCGCAAACCGCCTCCCCCGGCGCCACGCTGGCGGCGGTACGGGCGCGCGGTACCTTGAACTGCGGCATCTCCACCGGTGACCCCGCCTGGAGCCAGCCCGACGCCCGCGGCGTCTGGCAGGGTATGGATGCCGACCTTTGCCGCGCCGTCGCCGCCGCGGTGCTGGGCAGCGGCAGCCGCGTGGCCTGGAGCCACCTGACCGGGCAGAACCGCTTCCCCGCGCTGTCCGGCGGCCAGGTGGAGGTGCTGTCGCGCACCACGACCTGGACCTTCCTGCGGGATTCCATGCTCGGCCTGAACTTCACCGCGCCCTACTTCTTCGACGGCCAGGGCTTCCTGGTGAAGGTCGCCGGCGGGGTGGAGCACGCGCCACAACTGGATGGCGCCAGCATCTGCTTCACCAGCGCCAGCACGCATGAGCTGAACCTGCAGGACTGGGCGCGCACCACCGGCATCCGTTTCCAGCCGGTCATCTTCGCCGACAAGGACGAGGCCCGCCGCGCCTACGAAAGCGGCCGTTGCGACGCCTATACCGCGGATGCCTCGCAACTGGCCGCCGTGCGCGCCGCCTTCCCCAACCCGGCGGAACACCGGCTGCTGCCGGAGTTCATCAGCAAGGAACCCTACGCCATCGCGGTGCGGCAGAATGACGACCAGTGGTTCGACATCGTCCGCTTCGTAGTCTTCGGCCTGATCGAGGCGGAGGAGCTGGGCATCACCCAGGCCAATGCCGACCGCCTGCTGGCAGAAAGCCCCAGCCCGGCGGTGCAACGCCTGCTCGGGCGCAGCGGCGACCTGGGCCCGAGCGTCGGCCTGGACCGCGCCTGGCTGCTGAACGCGGTGAAGGCGGTGGGCAACTACGCCGAGATCTACGAACGCCATCTGGGCGAGGGCAGCCAGGTGAAGCTGCCGCGCGGCTACAACCGGCTGTGGAACCGCGGCGGCCTGCTGTGGAGCCCGCCGATCCGATGAGCGTTACCCGTGCCGATGTGCTGGCCGCCTATGAGGCGATCCTGCAGCGCCCGCCCGAGAGCGAGGCAGCCTATGCCATGCACCTCGGCGCCGCCGATCGCATGGCGCTGGGCCGCGCGCTGATGGCCTCGCCGGAGTTTCGCGCACGGCTGCCGGCGTCCTCGCCAATGCAGCACTACAGTGGCTACACCGCCGAGGACTTGGCGGTGCTGGCCGCCTTTCCACCTGGCCCCCGCTATGGCACGCCGGGCTTCACTACCAACTTTCTCGGCGTCCGCACCCGCATCGCCTTCGTCAACGCCTTCGCCCCGCAGGATGGCCAGGTGGAGCCGGTGCCGCTGCCCGAAGGCAGCGGCCTGGCCGAGACGGTGGAATGGGTCGCCACCCTGCGCGCCGTGCTGGAAGCCCGCCGCAGCTTCCGCCTGCTGGAGCTGGGCGCCGGCTATGGCCCGTGGATGAGCAACTGCGCCGCCGCTTGCGGGCATCGTGGCATCGCGGATGTTCGGGCCTATGGGGTCGAGGCCGATGCCGGGCACCTCGGCTTCATGACCCAGCACATGCAGGACAACGCCATTCCGCCGGCGCAGCACGTGCTGCTGCATGGCGTGGTCGGCGCCACCGACGGCATTGCCCGCTGGGCTGCCCATGCCGATCCCGCGGCGCAGTATGGCGGCCGGCCCCGCCGTGCCGAGGACCCAGGCCAGGCCGCGCCCCTGCCGATGCTGGGCATCGCCGGCCTGCTGGGGCGCGAGCCATTGTGGGACCTAGTGCATATCGACATCCAGGGCGACGAGGGTGAGGTCTGCCAGGCCGGCATTGAGGCCATGGGTCGCAGCGTCCGGCGCGTGGTGGTCGGCACCCACAGCCGGGTGCAGGATGGCTTGGTGATGGCGGTCTTCCACGCCCATGGCTGGGTGCTGGAACATGAAAAGCCGACGCAGATGCGTTGGCGGCCGGGTATTGCCTCATTGGAGGCGATGGCCTGGATGGACGGTACCCAGGCCTGGCGCAACCCGCGGCTGAGCTGAGCCGCCGCGGCCCTCTGGGAGCGCCCCTCTGGGAGCGCCCCTCTGGGAGCGGCCCCCTGGGAGCGGCCGATCGACGCCGTTCGACGACGGCGCCCAGGTGCTACTCGCGTTCGTACAGCAGCCGCGCGCGGATGGTGCCGGGCAGGGCGCGCAACTCGGCCAGGATGTCCTCGGCGGCATGGGTGGCGCCGCTGTCCACCACCACGTAGCCGATGCTGCTGTCGGTCTGCAGGTACTGCGCGGCGATGTTGATGCCGCGGCGCGCGAACACGTCGTTCACCTTGCCCAGCAGGCCCGGCGTGTTGCCATGCACATGCATGAAGCGCGCGCCGGAAGCCTGGATGGGCAGTTGCACCTGCGGGAAGTTCACCGCGCCCAGCGTGGCGCCGGTGTCGCTGTAATCGACCAGCTTGCGGGCCACTTCCTCGCCGATGCGGGACTGCGCTTCCGCCGTGCTGCCGCCGATATGCGGCGTCAGGATGACGTTGCGCACGCCTTGCAGCGGGCTGACGAAGGGGTCGCCGTTGCGGGCGGGTTCCTCCGGGAAAACATCCACCGCCGCGCCGAGCAGCCGGCCTGCGGTAATGGCCTCGGCCAGCGCCGCCTGGTCCAGGATGGTGCCGCGGGCGTTGTTGATCAGGATGGCGCCCGGCTTCATCTGCGCGATCTGCGCGGCGCCGATCATGCCGCGCGTAGCGGCGGTTTCCGGCACGTGCAGCGTGACCACGTCGGCCTCGCCCAGCAATTCCGCCAGGGTGGCGCAGGGGCGGGCATTGCCGTGCGGCAGCTTCACCGTGTGGTCGTAGTAGATCACCCGCATGCCAAAGGCTTCCGCCAGCACGGAGAGCTGGCTGCCGATGTTGCCGTAGCCGACGATGCCGAGCGTGCGGCCGCGCACCTCGAAGCTGTTGGCGGCGGACTTGTCCCAGCCGCCCTGGTGCGCGCTGCGGGATTTGTCCGGCAGGCTGCGCAGCAGCATCACCGCTTCCGCCATGGTCAGTTCGGCCACGCTGCGGGTGTTGCTGAACGGCGCGTTGAACACGGGTATGCCACGGCGCTTGGCGGCGGCCAGGTCCACCTGGTTGGTGCCGATGCAGAAGCAGCCCACGGCCATCAGCCGGTCGGCGCCTTCCAGCGCGGCGGCGTCCAGTTCGGTGCGGCTGCGGATGCCGAGGATATGGACGCCCTGGAGCGCGTCGCGCAGCGCCTGGCCGTCCAGCGCCTTGGGGATGCGCGTGATGCTGGCGTAGTCGGCGGCGCCGAACAGGCCGACGGCGCTGTCGGACACGCCTTCCAGCAGCAGCACGCGGATCTTGTCTTTGGGCAGTGAGATGCGGTCGGACATGGGCGGTCTATCCCTCCCGGTTAAGAGCCATTCGAGTGACGCGTTCAGCGCCTGAGCAACTGCGGCGAGGCGATCAGTCTTTGGTAGCGCGAGTCCAACTTCGTATTGACCGATGGCACCTGGGGTCAGGCCGAGGAGGCGTGCCAGCGCAGGCTGCGACAGCGCGGCACCTCTCCGTGCAACGGCAATGCGCGACCCCAATTCCACAGCAAACGGGTTCTTTGCGGACATGCCCAAGCCCTTGAAACAGAAACGGCGCGGAAGGTTGCCCCTCCGCGCCGCGTCCCGAAGCCAGCGCGAAGTGGTTACGCGCTGGCCTTCATGATCTCGTCGGCGACGTTGCGCGGCACCGGATCATAGTGGTGGAACTGCATCGAGAAGCTG
>CANBNK010000202.1 GCA_947371015.1 Acetobacteraceae bacterium
TGCTGGTGGTGCGGCGCGGCGCCCTGGCCCCGGCCGCCCGGCTGGCCACCGCGTTGGAGACGATGCGGGAAGGCAAGCTTACCGAGCCGGTGCCCGACGCCACCCGTACCGACGAGTTCGGCCAGATGTCCCGCGCCGCCGACGCGCTGCGCCAGTGGCTGCTGCAGGCCGAGGCCGCGGGCCTGGAGAGCCGCAGCGCCGCCGAGGCCAGCGCCAGCCGCGCCGAGGCCCGCACCAACGCCGCGCTGAGCTTCGAGGCTTCCGCCCGCGACGCCCTGGCGGCACTGGGGCAGGCGGCAGCCGGGGTCAACACCACCGCCGCCACACTACGAGAATTGGCTGCCGAGGCCGGCAGCACCGGCAGCGCCGTGGCCCTGGCGACCCAGCGGGCCGATGGCGGCGTGCAGGCGGTGGCCGCTGCAGCCGAGGAAATGGCCGCCAGCGTGCGCGAGATAACCCGCCAAGTGGCCGAAGCGGCCCATACCGCCCGCCAGGCGGCCGAGGAGGCGGCGATGACCGACAGCACGGTCCGCGCCCTGGCCGAGGGTGCCGCGCGCATCGGTGACGTGGTGCGGCTGATCAGCGACATCGCCGGCCAGACCAACCTGCTGGCCTTGAACGCGACGATCGAGGCGGCGCGGGCCGGGGAGGCCGGCAAGGGCTTCGCCGTGGTGGCCAGCGAGGTGAAGGCGCTTGCGGCGCAGACCGCCAAGGCTACCGAGGAGATCGGCACCCAGATCACGGCGATGCAGGGCGCGACCGACAAGGCCGTCGCCACCATCCGCGGCATCGGCGTGACCGTGGCCCGCAGCAACGAGATCGCCACCCAGATCGCCGCCGCCGTTGAGCAGCAAGGCGCCGCGACCGCTGAGATCGCCCGCTGTGCCTCGAACGCGGCACAGGAAACCGCGGAACTCTCGGGTCAGGCCGGCAGCGTGCAGGCCGCCGCGGAACGACTGGATGGCGAGGCGGCCGGGCTGGTGAACGCCGCGCGCGGCTTCACCAAACGCACCGCGACGTTGCAGCAGGACATGGGCGCCTTCCTCGGCCGGCTGAAGACCGGCTGACGGCAGCGGTCAGACCGCTGCAGTCAGCGTTTCTCATGTGCCCACAAACGCCGGGCGCGGCCTTTCCGCAGCTTGGCTTACGCCGAAGAACCGGCGGGCGCCATTCCGCGCCTCGGCACGAGGCTTGGCCTCGTACCGGTTGAATCAGGCGGTCAGCCGCCGAGGGCCGCCTTCACCATCGGGCCGGCCTTGCCCATATCCAGACTGGCGGCGAACTTGGCCTTCAGCACGGCCATGACCTTGCCCATGTCCTTCACGCTGGCAGCGCCGCTCTCGGCCACCGCGGCGGTGACGGCGGCCTGCATGTCGGCCTCGCTCATCTGCTGCGGCAGAAACTCCTCGATGACAGCGATCTCGGCTTCCTCCTTCGCCACCAGTTCTGGGCGGTTGCCTTGGCGGTAGAGGTCAACGCTTTCCCGGCGGCTCTTGGCCATGCCGCGCAGCATGGCGATGATCTGCTCGTCCGGCACCTTCTCCACGCCGCTCGGGCGGGCGTTGATGTCCACGTCCTTCAACTTGGCCATGATCATGCGGATGGTGGAGGTGCGGTCCGCCGTCTTAGCCAGCATGCTGGACTTCATCTCGGCGGTGAATCGGGTGCGCAGGTCTTCGGCCATGGCGGGTCTCCTTTGACCAGGCTAGATAGGCCGCGCAGCGCCCCGGCGCCAGCGGGAGTGTTTTTCCCAAAGCCGCAAGTTGTTCTTGCGCTGGGAATTCTTTTCCCGCTAGCCTCCGCTCATGCGCACGGTTGAAGACATCATCGCCCTGTTGGGTGGCTTGGAAGGCGCGGCAACGCGCTGCGGCATCGGCACCGAGGCGGTGCGGAAATGGCGGCAGGCCAGGGCTGTCCCCGCCAAGCACTGGCCGGCGGTCATCGCCGCCACCGGCCTTTCCCTGGCAGACCTCTCGGCTGCGCCCCCCGTTCCGGAGCAAACCATGCAGAACCCCGACTCTGTCCCTGAAGGCGTTGCCGGCAACCGCGCGCCGGAAGGCGCGACCGCCTGCCTGGTGCTGGGCGACGGCAGTGTGTTCTGGGGCCGTGGCATCGGCGCGCACACGGCGGGTGCCGTGGGCGAGGTCTGCTTCAACACCAGCATGACCGGCTATCAGGAGACCCTGACCGACCCTTCCTATGCCGGGCAGATCATCACCTTCACCTTCCCGCATATCGGCAATGTCGGCACCAATGACGAGGATATCGAGGCGCTGGCCCCGGCCTGCCGCGGCCTGGTGGTGAAGCAGGACATCACCGAGCCAGCCAACTGGCGCTCTCAGCTGCACCTGGACGCCTGGCTGAAGCGCCACGGCACGCCGGGCATTTCGGGCGTCGATACCCGAGCGCTGACCGCGCGCATTCGCGACGGCGGCGCGCCGAACGGGCTGATCTGCTACCCCGCCGATGGCAAGTTCGACCTGCCGGCCCTGCGTGCCGCCTCGGCCGGCTGGCCGGGGCTGGAAGGCATGGACCTGGCGAAGGAAGTCACCTGCCGCCAGAGCTACACCTGGGACGAGGCGGAATACGTCTGGCCCACTGGCTACGCCACCCAGACGGCGCCGAAGTTCAAGGTTGTCGCGGTTGACTACGGGGCGAAGCGCAACATCCTGCGCTGCCTGGCCAGCGCCGGCTGCGCCGTGACCGTGGTGCCCGCCACCGCCACCGCGGACGACATTCTGCGTCACAACCCGGATGGCGTGTTCCTCTCCAACGGCCCGGGCGACCCGGCGGCGACCGGCGTCTATGCGGTGCCGGCCATCAAGGCCGTGCTGGAAAAGGGCGTGCCGGTGTTCGGCATCTGCCTCGGGCACCAGTTGCTCGGCCTGGCGCTGGGCGCCACCACCTACAAGCTGGAGCGTGGGCATCGCGGCGCAAACCAGCCGGTGAAGGACCTGGCCACCGGCAAGGTGGAGATCACCAGCCAGAATCACGGCTTCGCGGTGGATGCGAAGACGCTGCCGGCGGGCGTCCGCGTTTCCCATGTCTCGCTGTTCGATGGCTCCAACGAAGGCCTCGCCTGCGACGACAAGCCGGCCTTTTCCGTGCAGTACCACCCGGAAGCCTCGCCCGGCCCGACCGACAGCCACCACCTGTTCCACCGCTTCACCGCGTTGATGGAGAAGGTCCGTGTTTAGCCTGGCAGGGCGCGTCGCCCTGGTGACGGGCGGCAATGGCGGCATCGGGCTGGGCATGGCGCGCGGGCTGGCCAAGGCCGGCGCCAGCGTGGCGGTGGCCGGCCGCAACGACGCGAAGAATGCCGCTGCGGTGGCGGAGTTGCAGGCGCTGGGCGCGCAGGCCATCGCGGTGGTGGTGGACGTGACCGAGCCCGCGAGCATCGAGGCCATGGTGGACCAGACCGTCGCCAAGCTTGGCCGGCTGGACGTGCTGGTGAACAACGCCGGCATCAACATTCGCCGCCGGCCGGAGGAATACCGGCTGGAGGACTGGCACCAGGTCATCAACACCAACCTGACCAGCGCCATGCTGGCGTCTCAGGCGGCCTATCCGCACCTGAAGTCGCACGGAAGCGGCCGGGTCATCAATATCGGCTCCATGCTGTCCATCTTCGGCGTGCAGTTCCACATCGCCTATGGCGCGTCCAAGGGTGGGATCGTGCAGCTGACCCGCAGCACCGCGGTTGCCTGGGCGGCCGAAGGCATCACCGTGAACGCGCTGCTGCCCGGCTGGATCGACACCGAGTTGACGCAGAAGGCGCGGGTGGACATGGCCGGGCTGAACGACGATGTGTTGCGCCGCACGCCAGCCAAGCGCTGGGGCATGCCCGGGGATTTCGAGGGCATCGCGGCGTTCCTGGCCAGCGACGCGGCGGCCTTCATCACCGGCACGGCCATCCCGGTGGATGGCGGCTTCAGCGTCCAGGGCTAGGCCATGCCCAGCGCCGAAACGCTGCTGGTCTTCGCCGTCCTCTCGCTCGGCCTGGCGCTGACGCCGGGGCCGAACATGCTCTACCTCGTCTCGCGCACGCTGGCGCAGGGCACGCAGGCGGGCATCGTCTCGCTGTTCGGCTGCCAGTTCGGCTCGTTGGTCATCGCGCTGCTGGCGGCGGCGGGCATCACCGCGGCGCTGCTGGCGGTGCCCCATGCCTGGGATGTGCTGCGGATCGGCGGCGCGGTGTACCTGGCCTGGCTGGCCTGGCAATGCGTGCGCCCCGGCGGGCGGCCGCTGTTTTCGCCGCAGCCGATGCCGCGGGAGGGCAGCCTGCGGCTGTTCTCGCTGGGTGCCGCCACGGCGCTGCTGAACCCCAAGGTGGCGCTGTTCTACATGGCGGTGCTGCCGCCCTTCCTTTCGCCCGAGCGTGGCGACGTCTTCCTGCAGGCCGCCATCCTCGGCGCCGTGCAGGTGCTGGTCTGCACGATCTTCGACGGCCTGCTGGTGCTGAGCGCCGGTGGTGTCGCCCGTTTCCTCACTGGTCGCCCGTTCTGGATGGCGGCGCAGCGCTGGGTGCTTGGCACCGCGCTGGGCCTGCTGGCCGCGAAGCTGGCGCTGCAACCTTCAAGCTCATGATCGCGCGATTCACGCCTCCGGTGATGCCACCTGCGGCGATCGCGCTTTAGGACGCCCCACATGCCGAAGCGCACTGACATCAAGTCCATCCTGATCATCGGCGCCGGGCCCATCGTCATCGGCCAGGCCTGCGAGTTCGACTATTCCGGCGCCCAGGCCTGCAAGGCGCTGCGGGCGGAGGGCTATCGCGTCATCCTGGTCAACTCCAACCCGGCCACGATCATGACCGATCCCGGCCTGGCGGATGCGACCTACATCGAGCCGATCACGCCCGAGGTGGTCGAGAAGATCATCGCCAAGGAACGGCCGGACGCCATTTTGCCGACGATGGGTGGGCAGACCGCGCTGAACACGGCGATGAAGCTGTTTGAAAGTGGCGCGCTGGAGCGGTGGGGCTGCGAGTTGATCGGCGCCAAGGCCGAGGTGATCGACAAGGCCGAGGACCGGCTGAAGTTCCGCGACGCCATGACCAAGATCGGCATCGAAAGCCCGCGCAGCGAAGTGGTCCACACCATGGCGGAAGCGCGCCGCGCGATGGATCTGATAAAGCTGCCTTGCGTCATCCGGCCCAGCTTCACGCTCGGCGGCACCGGCGGCGGCATCGCCTACAATCGTGAAGAGTTCGAGCAGATCGTCGCTGGTGGCCTCGATGCCTCGCCGACCACGGAAGTGCTGATCGAGGAAAGCGTCGTCGGCTGGAAGGAGTATGAGATGGAGGTGGTGCGCGACAGCGCGGACAACTGCATCATCATCTGCTCCATCGAGAACCTGGACGCGATGGGCGTGCACACTGGTGACAGCGTGACGGTGGCCCCTGCCCTGACGCTGACCGACAAGGAATACCAGCGGCTGCGCGATGCCAGCATCGCCTGCCTGCGCGAGATCGGCGTGGATACCGGCGGCAGCAACGTGCAGTTCGGCATCAACCCGAAGGACGGCCGGATCGTCATCATCGAGATGAACCCGCGCGTCTCCCGCTCCTCGGCCCTG
>CANBNK010000203.1 GCA_947371015.1 Acetobacteraceae bacterium
TCGCCGTCGATCTCACCGCCGCCACAGGCGCCAGCGGCTGGAGCGTCACTAACGCCGGCAACGCCACCGGCGTGGCGCTGACCGGTTCGGTCAACAACGACCTGCTGGTCGGTGGCAGCGGCGCCGACACGCTGACCGGCGGCACCGGCCTCGACAGTTTCCAGGTCACCGCCGGCACGGACACCATCACCGACCTCGGCAAGGGCGGCGCCGAGGTGCTGGTGGTCTCTGTTGGCGCCAGCGCCACCGCCACGCTGGGCGGCGCCTGGGCGGCAACCGCGGCCAGCGCCAACAACGGCACGGCTGCGCTCACAGCCGCCGGCTTCACGGTGAACCTGGCTGCCGCGACCGGCGGTAATGGCTGGAGCCTCAGCAACGCCGGCAATGCCAACGGCGTGGCGCTGACCGGTTCGGCGAACAATGATTCCATCACCGGTGGCACCGGCGCCGATACGCTCTCAGGCGGCAACGGCAGCGACACGCTGACCGGCGGCACCGGCCTCGACAGCTTCCAGGTCACCGCCGGCACCGCCAGCATCACCGACCTGGCGCTCGGCGGCGCCGAGGTGCTGGCCATCTCCGCTGGTGCCACCGCCAATGCCACGCTGGGCGCCGCCTGGACGGCGACAGGGCTGACCGTGAACAGCGGCACCGGCACCCTGACCGCCGCCGGCTTCGCGGTGAACCTCACCGCCGCCGCCGGCGCCAATGGCTGGACCGTCAGCAACGCCGGCAACGCCACGGCCATCAGCGTCATCGGCTCGACCAAGGCCGACACGCTGATGGGTGGCGCCGGTAATGACACGCTGACCGGCGGCACCGGCCTCGACAGTTTCCAGGTCACCGGCGGCACGGACACCATCACCGACCTCGGCAATGGCGGCGCCGAGGTGCTGTTGGTTTCCGCCGGCGCCAGCGCCAGCGCCACGCTGGGCGGCGCCTGGACGGCAACCGCGGCCAGCGCCAACAACGGCACGGCTGCGCTCACAGCCGCCGGCTTCGCGGTGAACCTGGCTGCCGCGACCGGCGCCAGCGGCTGGAGCGTCACTAACGCCGGCAATGCCAACGGCGTGGCGCTGACCGGTTCGGCGAACAATGATTCCATCACCGGTGGCACCGGCGCGGACCTGCTGAGCGGCGGTGCCGGCAACGATACCCTTTCGGGCGGCAACGGTGCCGATACGCTCAACGGCGGCGGTGGCAGCGACAGTCTGAGCGGCGGCACCGGCGCCGACAGCTTCGTGTTCAACAGCGTGGCCGACTTCATCACCCCTGGGCGTCAGATCGACGGCGGGATCGGCAACGACAACCTGACCCTCGCCGAGGCGGGTGTCATCGGCGACGCGGCCTTCACCGGCAGCGTCAACCTGGAACAACTGGTGCTAGCGGGTGCCGGCGTCAATTCGGTCACGTTCGGCAGCATGGCCGCCACGGCCTTCGCCAACAACATCACCGTCATCCAAGGCGCCGGAGCCACCGACACCACGGTGGACGCCACGGCCCTTGGGGCTGCCACCGTGACGGCCTTCTTCGCCACCTCCGGCGTCAACCGCTTCATCGGTGGCGCTGGCAACGACAGCTTCACCTTTACCGATGCGACCTTCCTCGCCGCCGGTCGCACCGCGGATGGCGGCAGCGCCGGCACCGACAAGGTCACCATCGCCTATGCCGCGCCCTTCAGCGTCGGTGATGCCGATTTCGCCGGGCTCAGCCACTTCACCACGGTCATCGTGAATGGCACCGACCTGGCACAGATCACGGTCGGGGCCACGGCAGCCAGCGCCTTCACCAGCGGCACCATCCGCATCACCGCGACCGGCAGCGGACCCTTGCGGGTGGATGGCAGTGCCGGGATCGCCAACACGGTCATCACCGGCGGTGCCGGCAACGACACCATGATCGGTGGCAGCGGCAGCGACAACTTCATCGGCAATGGCGGCAACAACGTTTATGTCTTCGGCGCCGGCGCCGGCGACTTCATCACCGGCTTCAACGCGGCGACCGACGTGATCGACCTGACGAGCTGGGCGGTGCACGACTTCGCCACGCTCCAGGCGCTCTACGTCTCCGCCGCCGGCGCCAACACCGTCATCGCGCTGGACGCAACGCACCAGGTGACGCTGAAGGCCTTCGCCCCCTCCAGCCTGCTGGCGAGCGACTTCCTGTTCAGCTGAAGCAGGCCCCTGCCCTCGCGGCGGCAGCGCCGCGGGGGGAGCGCCTTGCCGCAGCCTGGCATCAATGCGCCAGGCCGTGGCGGGTGCGGTACTCGGCGAGGCAGAACCGGCTCAGGGCACCCAGCCCGTCGGCGGTCTGCGCCAGGCCAATGCGCTCGGCCTCCTCCACCGCGCCTTCCAGCACGTGCAGCAACGCGAACAGCGTCGCCTCCGGCGAGGCAATGGGGCGCGACTGAACCAAAGCGGCCAGGTCGGCATGGGCGGCACGATTGGAAGCGGGCATGGCGACATCCCTTCTGAAGCGGCCGTCGGTGCGGGGCGAGGGCCCCGTCCGCGGTCGTGCCAAGGGGATTGCAACACTGATGCCAGCGTTTTCGCCTTGCGCCGCCGCAAACTGCAAGGTGCGCCGCGAAAATCAGCGTCACCGTCGCGTGTTGCGTTCACGCAATCGCGACGGTGACGGCGCGTAGCGCTGGAGTCCGTCTGGCGCAGACAGAAGCGCCCGACAGACTCCAGCTCATTGTTTTGTCGTGTGATTCACGTCGTGGGCGTTTCCGCCCGCGACGATCACACGCTAGGCCAGCGCCTTGTGGCTGCCGTCGCACAGCGGCGCCTTGCCGCTGGCCTTGCAGGCACAGAACCGCACGGTCTTGGTTTCCTCGGCGGTCCAGGCGATGGGGCTGAAGGCGCCGCCCTTGTGCTTGCCGTCGCAGAAGGGCTGCTTTTCGGACTTGCCGCAGGAACACCAGTAGTAGGTCTTGCCCTCGGTCACCTCGACCGGCATCGAAGCCTTGCCGGCCACCACGGGTTGTTCGCTCATCGGATGTTTCCTCCCAGTACGGCCCGGCCGAAATCGGCCCGACCTAGCCGCGCTGCGGCATCGCTTCGGGAACGATAGTGGCGATCAACGAACTGTCCAGCGCCTCATACGCCGCCAGGTTGATCGTCTCGTACAGCTCCGCCCGGGTCTGCATGTTGTCCACCTGCTTGTGGGTGCCGCCATCGGTCTTGATCGAGCGGTACAGCTTCTCCATCGCCTTGTTGGCCACGCGGGCGGAGGAGACCGGCCAGATCACCATCTGGTAGCCCATCTCCTGGAACTCCTCGGCGGTGTAGAACGGCGTGCGGCCAAACTCCGTCATGTTCGCCAGCAGCTTCACATCGGGGTAGCCCTCGGCGCGGATGCGCTTGGCGAACTCGACGAAGAACTCGCGGCTGTTCAGCGCCTCGGGGAAGATCGCGTCGGCGCCGGCTTCCAGATACAACTTGGCGCGTGCCAGCGCGCCATCCATGCCTTCGCTCGCCGCGGCATCGGTACGGGCGATGATGTAGAGGTGCCGCCGGGCCTTGCGCGCCGCGGCCACCTTGGCGGCCATGTCGTGCGCGTCGGCGATCTTCTTGTCGTTCAGGTGGCCGCACTTCTTCGGCAGCAACTGGTCCTCCAGGTGCACCGCCGCGGCGCCGGCATCCTCAAAGGTGCGGACCATGTGCATGACGTTCAGCGCCTCGCCATAGCCGGTATCGCCATCCACCAGCAGCGGCAGGCCGGAAGCGCGGGTGATCTGGCGGATGTGGAAGGCCACCTCGTCCACCGTGATCATGCCGAGGTCGGGGATGCCCATGCTCAGCGTCATCGCCGCACCGGACAGATACAGCGCGGAGAAACCGGCCTTCTTCGCCAGCAGGCTGGCCATGCCGTTCTGCGCGCCGGGCATCTGCAGGATGCCGGGGTTCTCCAGCAGCGCGCGGAAGCGGTGGCCGGCCGGGGCTTCGGGGACGTCTTCGCCGATCAGGTAGGGCATGAATGGCTCCTTCTTGTCCCCGCTTGAGACGACGAAGGCGCCCGCCTGTCAATTCCGAAGCCGCGATGCCGCCGATAGCCGGTTCAGAAGAACACCCACGTCACCAGTACCAACCCCGGCAGCATCAGCACCGCCGCCCAGCCGAGGTAGCCCAGGAACCCCGGCATATGCACGCCCCGGTGGCTGGCGATGCTGCGCACCATGAAGTTCGGCGCATTGCCGATATAGGTCAGCGCGCCAAAGAACACCGCGCCCGAGGATATCGCCAGCAGCGTCTGCGCCCGCTCCCCCACCATCACGGCGGGGTCGCCGCCGGCCAGCTCGAAGAACACCAGGTAGGTCGGCGCATTGTCCAGGAAGGCGCTGAGCAGCCCGGTCAGCCAGAAATACGCCGCCGGCACCGGCTGGCCGCCATCGGCATTGGCCAGCTTCACCACCGCCGCCAGCGCGCCCTGGTCGCCGGCGTGCAGCATCGCTACCACCGGTGCCATGGTGCAGAAGATGGCGGCGAACAATTTTGCCACTTCCGCGAACGGCGCCCAGCTGAACATGTTCTGCCGATGCGCGTGGTTCGACGTGATCCGCAGCGAAACCGTGCCGATGCCGACCAGCGCCAGCATCCCCACCAGCCGCTCGGCGCCGATATGCTGGCCCAGCAGCGCCAGTTCCCCCGGCTGCCACACCCCTTGCAGCAGCACCACCGCCACCACGCCGCCCAGCAGCGCCACATTGCCCCAGCCCTGCACCCGCAGCGGCTGCGCGGCCGGCGCCACGGCCTGCTGCCGCCCGGCCAGCCAGCGGTCCAGCCCGTAGAACACCGCCAGCAGCAGCCCGGCCAGCAGCGCCATCGGCGCCAGCATGTGCACGGTCGGCCAGAAGAACGGCACCCCGCGCAGGAACCCCAGGAACAGCGGCGGGTCGCCCAGTGGCGAAAGCGAGCCGCCGACATTGCCGACCAGCAGGATGAAGAATACCGCCAGGTGGACCTTCTTCTCCCGGTGGGCATTGGCCCGCAGCAGCGGATGGATCAGCACCATCGCCGCCCCGGTGGTGCCCATCACGCTGGCCAGCAGCGTCCCCACCGCCAGCAGCAGCGTATTCCCCGCCGGGGTGCCCCATGGCCCGCCCTGCACCACAATGCCGCCGCCCACGGTGAACAGCGCGAAGATCAGCGCCAGGAACGGCAGGTATTCCGCCAGCGCGGCGTGGGCGACCAGCCCCGCCGCCTCCCCCACGCCGAAGCCGACAGCCCAGGGCAGCAGCAGCGCCAGGCCCCAGCCGGCGGCGATCTTGCCCATGTGGTGGTGCCAGACCCGCTCCATCAGCAGGGGTCCGAGGGCGATGCTCAGCAGCAGGCCGGCGAAGGGCAGGCCCCACAACAGGGAGAGGTTTGGCGGTTCATGCATGCCCGCCAGGGAACCCCGCCCCCAGGCGCAAGGCAACCATGAACGGTCCGGGGGTTTCGCTCCCCAGGCCCGCCGCCTATGTTCCGCGGCCAATACTCGGGAGTCCGTGCT
>CANBNK010000204.1 GCA_947371015.1 Acetobacteraceae bacterium
CGCGCTTCACTTCCGGCAGGCCGAGCTGCGCGCCGGGCGCTGCCACGCGCGCATGGCAGGCCAGTGCCAACTCAAGCCCGCCGCCCAGCGCGTAGCCATGAATGGCGGCGACGATGATCGCCTTGCTCGCCTCCATGGCCTCGAACACTTCCGGCAATGATGGCGGCTGGCGCGGCTTGCCGAACTCGGTCATCTCGGCGCCGCCGGAATAGCCGCGGCCATTGCCGATGATGACGATGGCGCGGGCGCCTTCCTTGTTGGCGGCCGCGATCCCATCCAGCAGGCCGGCGCGCACCTCGGTCCGCAGCGTATTGGCCGGCGGGTTGGCAATGCGCAGGATATGCACATCGCCATCGAAGGCATGCTCGACGTACTGGGACATTGCTGCGTTCCTCTCCGTGCGCGAGCGTTACAACCGTCGCGGGTGCCGCATCCTCGCGGCTTGGGCCGAGACCTGTCAACGCCGCCGCCGGCGGCAAATGATTCTCGTCGCGGCAACAGGCACATGCAAAGCGGTGTCAGCCGAAGCGGATCGAGGGCTTCCCCGGCACCACCTGCCCGATGATCACGGCCCCCACCTCCCCGGCCGCATGCAGCGCCGCCACGCACTCCTTCGCCCGCAGCGGCGGCACGCCGGCCAGCAGCGGCCCCGTGGTCTGCGGGTCCAACGCCAGCGGCGGGGGTTCCTGCGCCAGCCAGGCGCTAGCGGCATAGGCCAGGTTGCCGCCATGCGCGGTGCTGCGCACGCCCTTGGCCAGCAAGGCCTCGGCCCCCGGCAGCGCCGGCAGCGATCGCACCCTGGCGCCGAAACCGGAAGCCGACAGCATCTCGCCGAGATGCCCGGCCAGGCCGAAGCCGGTCACGTCGGTGCAGGCCACCACGCCATGCGCCCGCAGCACGGCGGCGGCCGTGCCGCCATCCCGCTGCATGCTGGCCAGGGCCGCTTCCACCCAGGCGGGTTCGGCCAGCCCCTGCATGGCGCCGGCCAGCACGACGCCGGTGCCCAGCGGTTTTGTGAGTATCAGCGCATCGCCGACGCGCAGCCCGCCCTTGCCCACGCCGCCGCTGGCCACCCCGGTCAGCGCAAAGCCAAGCGCCGTCTCCAGCCCCTCCGCGCTATGCCCGCCGAGGATCGGCGCCCCCGCCGGCTCCAGCACGCTGGTGGCGCCGGCCAGCAGCTGGAACAACTCCTCCTCCAGCAGCGCCGGCCCGGCCGGCGGCAGCGAGACCATTGCCAGCGCCGCCACCGGCCGCGCCCCACTCGCAAAAAGGTCCCCCAGCGCATGGGCGGCGGCGATGCGCCCGGCCAGCCAGGGGTCGTCCACCGGCACGCGGAACATGTCCACCGTCTGCACCGCCCGGGCGCCCAGCGGCAGCGGCAGTTCCGCGGCGTCCTGCGGCGCCTGCCCGGGGGAAAGCCGCGCCATCACCCGCGCCAGCACCGGCCCCGGCACCTTGGCGGCACAGCCGGCGCAGCGCATCGGCGGCATCGCTGCTGGCGGCTTCATCGGCTCCAGCGGCGCCCGCAGCTTCGCCATCCAGCGCAGGTCGATCCAACGCTTCCAGCGCCAGGCCCAGCGCCTGCGCGCCGCGAAAGGCCCATAGCTGGCCACCGCCGTGCCATCCGCCCCGTTCAGCAGGAACAGCGCGCGCCGCTGCGGCACGAAAGGTCTCGGCTTGCCGCCGCGCAACGCCAGCCGCAGGTTTTCGGCCAGCGGCGGCCCCTGCCGCACGGCATAGACCCCGGCCTTCGGCCTGACATGCGCCAGCACCGTCGCGCAATCGCCAGCCGCGAACACTATGGGGTGGGAGGTGCTTTGCAGCGTCGGCAGCACCGCGAGGAAGCCGCGCTCGTCCAGCGCCAGCCCGCTTTCGCGCAGCCAGGGCACCGGCGCCGCCCCGGTGGCCCACAGCACCAGGTCGGCGGTCTCGCGCCAGCCATCCGCCAGTAGCACCGCGCCGGCTTCCACCCGCGCCACGCTGCCGGCCCGCTGGGCAATGCCGCGTTCGGCCAACAGCGACTCGGCCAGGCTGCGCCCGCGCCCGCCATGCCCCGGCAGCACCGCGCTGCCGTGGCAAAGCGTAATGCCCGGCGCGGCGCCCAGCCTGGTCCGCAGCGCCAGCGCCAACTCCACCCCGCCAGCCCCGCCGCCGACCACCACCACCTTCGTCGGCCCGGCCGCCAGGGCCGCCGTCACCCGGGCCAGCATGCCGTCCAGCGGCCAGACCGGCAGCGCGTGCTCGGCCGCGCCAGGCACCTCCAGTCGCGGGCTGGCGCCGACATCCAGCGACAGCACGTCGAAGCGCAGCGGCGGGCGGCCACGCAGCAGCACGCGACGCGCCGGCAGGTCCAGCCCCTCGGCCTCGGCATGGATCAACCTGGCGCCGGCCTGCCGCGCCAACGCGCGCAGGTCCAGCTGGGCTTCGGCCGCGGTATGCAGCCCCGCCACCACGCCCGGCACCATGCCGGAATAGGCGGCCAGTGTCTCCCGCGCCACCAGCGTCAGCCGCACGCCCGGTTCGGGCCGCATGCCCCAGCGCCGCAGCACGCCCAGATGCGCATGGCCGCCGCCCACCAGCACAAGGTCGCGGAACGGACCCTCGGGGTTCTGCATTGGGTCAGTATCCTGAAGAAGCCAGCGCCGGTCGGCGCCTACCTATCGCCCAGGCGAACCGCCAATGGAAGGAACCCCTGATGCGCGCCGCTCTGCTGCCCCTCCCCGCTGCGCTGCTTGCGGCCTGCCTGCTGGCAGGTTGCGCCGCAGCCCCGCTGCGCCCGGCGCCCATCGCCGGGACCGAGCCCAGCGGCAACCGCCTGGTGCAGGACAGCCACCTGGCCAGCGAAACCTACGCCGGCCCGACCCGGCCGCTGCCCTGGGTGCCGCTGGAACCCACCCCCGGCCTGGCCAACCCAGCGCCCGCGCCCTTCGCCGGCTTCAACGGCTCCAGCGCCCCCAGCTTCGGTGGCTCCGGCTTCGGCGGCGGGCGCTTCTGAAGGCGCCACCAGCGAAACCGTTGACCCGGCCCGGCATCCCAGGAATACCAGCCGTATCCACAACCGGGGGCTGGGCCACATGGCCGAGACAGGCAGCATGGGCAGGCGCGGCACGCTGGCGGCCGCGGCGCTGTTGGCTTCCGGCACCGCGCGGGCGCAACCGTGGCGCCCGTCCCGGCCGGTGCGCCTGGTGCTGCCGTTTGCCCCCGGCGGCATCACCGACATCCTGGCCCGCGCCATCGCCGAACCGCTGGGCGCCAGCCTTGGGCAGACGGTGGTGGTGGAGAACCGCCAGGGCGGCGGCGGCAACATCGCCGGCGAGGCGGTCAGCCGCGCCCCGGCCGATGGCACCACGCTGCTGGTCGCCAGCCAGGGCATGACAACGATGAACAGCGCGCTGTACCGCAGCCTGCCCTACGACCCCGACCATGACTTCATTCCGCTGGCCGTCCTGGCGAAGCAGCCGAACTTCGTCGTCGGCAACCCCACGCTCACCGCCGGCGCCACGCTGGGCGATGTCCTGGCCCGCGCCAAGGCCGCGCCGGGCACGCTGACCTTTGGTTCACCAGGCGTGGGGTCATATGCCCATATCTCCGGGGAGCTGATCCGCTTCATGGCCGGGGTGGAGCTGACCCATGTGCCCTATCGCGGTTCCTCGCTGATGCTGACCGACCTGATGACCGGCCAGCTATGGCTGGGGCTGGATGCGGTCGCGACCTCCATGCCGCATGTCCGCAATGGCGGGCTGCGGGCGCTGGCGGTCACCTCGCCGCAGCGCAACCGCGCCTTCCCGGATGTCCCCACCGTGGCGGAATCCCTGCCGGACTACGACGCCGACGCCTGGTACGCGGTTTACGCCCACAAGGACACGCCGGAGCCGATCATGGCTGTGCTGGACGGCGCCATCCGCGCCGCCATCGCCCGCCCGGCCTATGCCCAACTGATCCAGGACCGCGCGGCCGACCCGATGCCGGATAGCCGTGCCGAATTGCTGGTGCGACTGCACCAGGAACAGCGCAAATGGCAGGACGTGGTGCGCCGCTCTGGCGCCCGCGCGGAATAGTAGGAAAGAGCATGGCCGCGCGGCTGGATTTCTCAGATGTGGTGGACTGGGCCTGGGACGGCCCCGATTCGGCGCTGATCGGCCGCAAGGCAAGGCTGCTGCTGCTGGACAGCCTTGGCTGCGCGCTCTCCGGCATGCGCTACGGCCGTACCCGGCAGCTGGCCGGCGCCACGGCGGCCTGGATGCCCGGCAGCATCCGCCTGCCCGGCCGCACGCCGCCCCTGTCGCTCGGCGGCGCCGCCTCGGTCCTGGGCGCCGCAATGTGCTGGGACGAAGCCAATGACGGCCTGGCCCGCAGCCATGGCCGCCCCGGCCTGCCCGTGGCCGCCCTGGTGCTGGCCTCGCTGGAAGCCGGCAAGCTGACGCTGGGCGAGGCCGTGACGGTCTATGCCCTGGGCTATGAGGTCGGCGCCCGCGCCGGCGAGGTCTGGCGCATCGCCCCCGGCCTGCATGTGGATGGCAGCTGGCATTCGCTGGGCGCCGCCGCAGCTGCCGCGCGCATCGCCGGTGGCAGCCGTGCCACCGCCGCCCGCGCCGTGCGCCTGGCCGCCTGCCAGATCCCGCTCTCGCTCTACGCCCCCATCACCGCGGGCATGGATGGCCGCAACAGCTATGCCAGCCACGCCGTGCTGCTGGGCATGATGGCCGCCGCCAGCGGTGAAGCCGGGCTGGACGCCCCAGGGGACGCGCTGGACGCCGCCCGCGCCTTCGTGGCGCCGAAGGAAGAACCGGCGATCTATACCGGTACCGGCCGCTGGCTGCTGGCCGAAGGCTACCTGAAACCCTATGCCGGCGTGCGCCACACCCATTACGGCGCTGCCGCCGCGCTGCGCCTGCACCCCTCGGTCGGCTACCGGCTGGAAGCGGTGCGCAGCATCAAGCTGATCACCTATGGCGAGGCGATCCAGTATTGCGGTGGCCGCTCGCCGCGCACCAGCATCGCCGCGCAGTTCAGTCTCAGCTGGGCCTGCGCCGCCGCCCTGGCCCGCGGCAACCTGGACCCCGACGCCTTCAACGAAACCGCCCTCGGCGACCCCCGCATCCGTGCGCTGGAGTCCCGGATCGAGGTGATCGAGGACCCAGCCTACACCGCCGCCGGCCGCCGCGCCGCCCACCTGACGCTGGAAATGAGCGACGGCACGCTTTCCGCCCGCGCCGAGCCGGTGCTGGGCGACCCCGAGGCGCCGATGAGCGAGACCGAGGCTGTCGCCAAGTTCCGCAGTTTTGCGGGTTCCTCCCTGGGGGAGGCCGCGGCCAAGACGCTGGTCGAAGCCATCCTGCTCGGCAGCCAGGACAGCAAGCTGACCGGCAAGCTGTTCGCCGCAGCCGGTTGACGCGC
>CANBNK010000205.1 GCA_947371015.1 Acetobacteraceae bacterium
CCACCACCAGGCCGTGGCGGTTCTCCATCACCACATGCCCGCCGTAGCAGAGCTTTGCCGACTGGCCGTTCGACTTGCGCGCCAACCTGGCATCGGGATCGGTCGTCGAGGCGTGCGTCTCGTTGCTGCGCTTCTCGCCGTGGAAGTCCCGCTCGCCGTTGCGGCCCGGCACCAACGCCTCCGGACTCACATAGCTGAACATCGAGCCCGTCTGCCGATCCGATCCGCGCATCGCCCCAACCCGCCGCCGCCATCATCAACAGCGAATCAGACCCAGGCCGATCCGAACAGCCGAATTTCCGCAGCCTGCTAAAGCGAGGGCGGAAGTATCCCCCAGGGCAAAGCTCAGACGCCATGCACCAGAAAATTTCGTTCCCCGGTCCCCATTGCTGCAGCGGTGGGAACCGGGGAACGAAATTCTCTGGGCGGAGGGGTCAGATCAGGCGGTTCCGGGAGCTTTGGCACGCCCGAGCAGCAGCATGGGCAACACTCCAACCGCTACGATCACCAACGCGAACACCGCGCCATCCTCGTAGCTACCGCGCGCCGCCTCCCCGTGTAGCGCAGTGGCCAGCGTCTCCACGTTCAGCGGCCGCAGCAGCAGTGTTGCGGGCAGTTCCTTCATCGCGTCCACGAAGCACAGCAGCCCCACTGCCCGAAGCGCCGGGGTCAGCATCGGCAGATGGACATGGCGCAGCATCTGCGCGCTGCTCGCGCCATCCAGAGTCGCCGCATCGTCCAGCACCCGTGGGATGTGGCCGTAGCCGGCTGCCAGCCCCTGCGCCGGTATGGCCAGAAAGCGCGACAGGTAGGCTAGCAGCACCGCCGCCCCGGAAGCGCTGAGCAGCAGACCGATTCCCAGGCCCAGCCATTGCCGGGCCAGCCCATCCAGCGCGTTGTCCAGTCGGCCCAGCAGCAACAGCAGCCCGAAGCCGATGACTGTACCGGGAATGCCATAGCCCAGCCCGGCGAGCCCCAGCATTGCCCCGCCCCGCCCCGGGTTGCGCCGCGCCGCATAGGCCAGCAGGACGCCACCGCTCAGCAGCAGCGCCGTGGCGCCGCCCGCGAAGGCCAGGCTATTGCCCAGCACGCGCCACAGCCCCTCCGGCAGGCCCGTCTCGCTCAGCCGGGTGGCGGCAGCGTGTAGCAGGTAGCCGCCCGGTAGCAGAAAGCCGAGCACCACCGGCAGCGCACAGGCCAGCGTCGCCGCCAAGCCAAAGGCGCCGCGCAGCCGCGGCGGCGGGCCTGGCTCACCCAGTTCCTCGGGGGCAAGCGCCTCGGCCTCGCCCCGGCCGCGGCGTTCTAGCCATATCAGCAGGGCGGCAACGCCCAGCAACACCAACGCGATCTGCGCCGCGCCCGGCGCGGAGGAGCGCGTGACCCAGGTGGTGGAGATCGCCAGTGTGAGCGTCTGCACCCCCAGGTATTCGGCCGCGCCGATGTCGTTCAGCGCCTCCAGCAAGGCCAGGCTCAGCCCCACCCCTAGGGCCGGGCGCGCCAGCGGCAGGCTAACGAGGCGCAGCAACTGCCACTCGCTGCCGCCAAGCGAACGCCCGACCGCAAGCAATTCGCCCGATTGCAGCGTGAACGCCGCGCGCAGGTTCAGATACACATAGGGATACAGCACCAGTCCCAGCAGCACGGCGCAGCCAAGCAGCGAACGCGGGTCTGGCAGCAGGCCGCCGGGTGGAAGCGTGCCGGCCGGCAGCAGGGCGCGCAGCGCGCCATGCAGCGGCCCCAGCGGGTGCAGCAGGTCCAGGTAGGCGTAGGCGACGATGTAGGTCGGCACCGCCATGGGCAGCAGCAGCGCCCAACTGAGCAGCCGGCGCAGTGGGAAGTCGCGTAGCGTGACCAGCCAGGCGCAGACGGTGCCGATGCCGGCGGACACCACGCCGACGCCGGCCAGCAGCAGCGCGGTGTTCCACGCCGCCTGCGGCAGCACGTATTGCGCCAGGTGACCCCACAACGGTCCAGTACCCTTGGCGGCGGTCCAGGCCAGCATCGCCAGCGGCAGCAGGGTCAGCAGCGCGATTCCGCCGGCGATCGGCAAGGGAGACATTGGGCAATGGCCTGTGCGGCGGGGTATCCGTGGCTTGTCAGCGATCTAAGGCCACCCGGTCAACCAGCAGGCTGGCCTCGGCCCGACGCTCGGCGATCTTCTGCAGCGCAATCTGGTCCAGCCGGAGCGGGCCCAGCGCAGCGATCAGCGGGTGCGGTTCCACGCCCGGTCGCACAGGGTATTCGAAATTCGCCTCGGCCAATTGGCGCTGGGCTTCCGGCTGTAGCAGCCAGGCCAGCAATTGCCTCGCCCGGGCGGCGTTGGGCGCATGCCTGGCGATGGCCGCGCCTGAGACGTTCACATGCGCCCCGGCGCCGTCGGTGAAGCTTGGTAGCACCACCCTCACCGCCTGCCCCCATGCCTGCTGCTGCTCGCCGCCACGGCCCGACAGCATCAGCCCGACATAATACGTGTTGCTCAGGCCGATATCGCCCAGCCCACCCATGATGTCACGCGCCACCTCGCGGTCCCCACCAGCAGGCTTGCGCGCCAGGTTGGACTTCATGCCGGTCAGCCATTCCACCGCCTTCGCCTCGCCATGGTGCTCCAGGTGGGCAGCGATCAGCGCGACGTTGTAGGGGTGCTGGCCGCTGCGGATGCACAGTTTGCCGCGCCAACGCGGGTCGGCCAGGCCTTCATAGGTAAGCGCCTGGTCTCGCACCCGTTCGCGGGAAACCAGGATGGCCCGGGCGCGCATGGTCAGCGCCACCCAGCGATCGCCGGCATCGCGCAGCCCGGCCGGCAACACGCCCGTGGCGGGCTGCGCCATCGGTTGGGCCAAGCCGCGCCGGGTGAAGTCTGCCAGTTCGCCGATATCGGCCAAAATGACCAAATCTGCCGGGGAGACCGCACCTTCCGCCTCCACCCGTTCGGCCACGCCTTGGCGCAGGAACACTGTATTCACCGCCACGCCGGTCTCTGCCGTGAAACGCTGGAGCACCGGCTGCAGCAAGCCCGGCTCACGCGTGGTGTAGACGTTGACGGCTTGTGAGGCGGCAACGCGGTGCGTCGGCAGCAAGCCGGCCAGCGGAAGAACAGCAAGACTCCGACGAGTCAATGACATCTTGGCAACCTCATGGGGAACGGGGGCAGCACCCCTTGACCAGGGCATGTGTCCTTGAATATCTGATTGCGACGCATTCGCAAACATCGTTCATCCTGACCCCCCCCGCGCGCGCTTCTGTTGGGGCTTTCATCACTATTTGCCGCCACGACATGGCGCGGCCAGGCGGCTCCGGTCTCCCCCTTGGACCTGCCGATCTGCCGCGGTAGCGTGTCGCGTATAGCTGAGACACCGACCACCAGTCAGGCGGATGCCGAGGCCGACTTCCTCGGAAAACTCGGCCCGCTCGAAGGTCATCTGATGATTGGCCGGCGGTTGCTGGATGCCGGCCAGGCAAGGCTCGCGGTCCCCGAGTTTGGCCATCCGATCCGCAAGCTTTACACATGACAGGAGCCGCGCATCGCCCAGCGCGGCGCACCGCAGTTCGAACGGGAACTGGAGGCGATGGAAGACCGGGCCGAACGCGGAAACACCGGCACGGGTGGTGTCTTCGCCGTCCCCCGGGAAGCGCTCCAGCCCAAGTTGGCCGCCCCCAAAGCCGCGGTGCCTGCGGCGCTTCGGGCAAGCCCGCTCTCAATGCTGCATCATGTGGCGATGATAATGTGCGATGCCTCCTCCGACTATGGCGAGAGCGTCGAGCCCGCACGCAGCGGCGACACGTCAGCTTGGTCGCTGGTCGTGGGGCTGATCGGGGAGTTGCGCGACAAGGCCTACCCCGAGGTGTTCCCGCCTTCTCGCCCACCGCTTTCCATGATCAGCGTTCGGTCGCGCTACGAGCAGATCAGGGCCATCGCGGAGGCGGTGCCGGCCTGATGTCCCGCTCTCTCCGCAGGATCGGTGCGGCCGTGGTGGCGGCTGTCTCGCTCGCCCTTGTTCCCGCTGCGCAAGCGCAGATGCGCAATGTTGGGCCCGGCGTGGCGGACTGCACCAATACCGTTGGCCGCCGCCGCTGAACAACTGACCACCTCGATCCACGAGATCACCCAGCGCGTCACCCAGCCTGCCCGAATGACCGAAAGTGCCGCCGAGACGGCCCAGCGCACTGACGGCAGCGTCCGCACGCTGGCGGCGGGGGCGCAGAAGATCGGCGACGTGGTTGGCCTCATCTCCTCCATTTCCGGCCAGACCAACATGCTGGCCTTGAACGCCGCCATTGGACGCGGGGCGCGTCTGGTTCCCGACGACTTGGGCACCGGCAGCTCCGGGATGTCGCAACTGCTTCGCCTTCCACTGGACGCCATCAAGATCGACAAGCGGTTCATCCAGCAGTCGGACACGCTGTACCCGGCTCTCTACTGTCGCCGCGGCCAGGCAGAGAACCATATCAAATCCTGGACGACCCACCTTGCCGCCGATCGCACGTCGCGCGTCAGCGCCGCCGCCAACCAGTTGCGCCTGATGCTGCATACCGGCGCCTACTGGCCGCTGTGGTCGCTGCGTCTACTGAAGATCGCCACCCGCATCGTCGTATTGAAGACCAGCGTCATGCCGCACCTGCCCAGCGCATGCCCCGATCAGGCCATCCTGCGGCTCGTCCTCGAGCGGATACCACGCCTGGTCATCTGAACCGCGGAGCAGCGTTGCCCTGACCGAGCATACTCACCGCAACGCCTGGCATCGCAATCCGCACCCTGCCGTCGGCACCTTGCGCCGGCAGGCTAAGGCATGCGCCGAAGTCCGTCATGCCGCCGCCAAGGGCGCAAAGCCCTCCATCGGCAGGCCGTGTCGAATTTTACGAGGTAGATACTCCGCGTGCTTCGGAAGCCCTGCCCTCACCGTCCCGCAAAGGTATGTTGTAGTCCAGCCAAGGCCTAGCAGGCTGCGGAAATTCGGCTGTTCGGATCGGCCTGGGTCTGATTCGCTGTTGATGATGGCGGCGGCGGGTTGGGGCGATGCGCGGATCGGATCGGCAGACGGGCTCGATGTTCAGCTATGTGAGTCCGGAGGCGTTGGTGCCGGCGGAC
>CANBNK010000206.1 GCA_947371015.1 Acetobacteraceae bacterium
GCCACCCGGCTGCTGCTGCCCCTGCTCGCCCTGCTGGCCGCGGCCACGGCCGCCATGCTGGCGCCCCCCTTGCTCGCCGCCCGGCAGTTGCAGCAGGTGCTGGCCACGGCAGACCCGCCCGCCCTGGCCGCGCTGGCCGACTGGGACCAACTGCGCGCCAACCTGGCCCGGCGGATGCTGCCGGCCACAGCCGCCCAGCCCTATCTCAGCGACATGGCCGATCAGGTGGCGGAAGGGCTGGCCAATGCCGAGGCCCTGCACGCGGCCCTGCGCGCCCCGGCCGATGCCGCGCGCCCACTGCCGCGCCCTGGCGCGGGCGGCGTCTGGCGCCTCACCCTGGAAAGCGCCGCGCATGGCCGGGCGGAGGTGACCCTGGCGCGCATCGGCGGCATGGCGGGCCGCTGGCTAGTGGTGGATCTGGCGCTGCCCGCCGGCCCGGAGGCCAATGATGAGTGATTGCGACAGCGAGTGGATCGCCACGCTGCCCGGTCCGATGCACGCGCAGGACCAGACGCGTCGCAAGGCGATCCAGGTGGAGATCGGCCGCCGCCTGCGCGCCTACCGCCGCCGCCGCGGCCTCAGCATGCGCAACATCGCTGAAGGGACCGGCATCTCGATCCAGATGCTCGGCAAGTATGAACTCGGCCAGAGCTCGACCTCTGTCAGCGTACTGCACGCCATCTGCCGCGTGCTCGGGGTCACAGTGCCGGACCTGCTGGAGGGGATCGATGTGGACCAGCCGCGGCGAGGCAACTTGACCGCCGGCCTGCTGCGGGTCGGCGACCACGATGCGGTCGAGCGCCTTGCGCTGATAGACCTGTTCGGGCGCATCCCCGACAATAAGCTGCGGCGCTTGCTGCTGAAGACCGTGGTCCACCTGTCCGAAACCGGCCAGCCCCGGCAGCACAGTGACGCGCCTGAGCAGGCCGGGAAGGCCCAGCAATAGTCTCAATACCCAGCGCACGAAGGTTTCACCTTCGTTCGCCTCAATCGCGTCGTGCATTGGCACGCCGTTGGCGTGACGCGGGCCGCCTCCGCGGCCCTTGGCGTCGTGCGCAGGCACGCTGACGCTTGATGCGGCGCAAGCCGCGGCGCCCATTCGGGAGCTCGGCCCGCGAGAGGCGGGCCGCAGGTCGGAACTTCGTGAGCTTGGTATGAGGCTGGTTATGACTCAGAGGGCGCTTCGGATGGACATGGCGAAGTTGGATGCGGTGCAGCGGTACGAGGGTGTCCGGGCCCGGCTGCGGTCGGTGATGGACCGGATGCATTTCAATCTGGCGATGGGTACCGAGCGATGATGGGTTGGAGCGCCTGGCTGGTGCTGTGGAGGCTGTTGGTTTGCGGGGAGGCCGGATTGCGGTTGCGTCCGCACAGGCGGTGGCCGCTGCTGATCGAGCGGCTGCTGTCGTAGGCGAGGTGCAGACGCGAGATTGGGCCTGCAAGGCGTGCGACTGGTACTGGCGCCTGCACAGCGACAATCCGGATAAACGGCGGATTGCCTCATCCCAAGGATGCTCCTAGCCATGAAGACGTTGCGCCATAGCGACATTCCCGTTGCATCATAGCTCACCTCGCCTCCGGCGCCGGCTGGCCCGGAAACAGCTGCCGCTCCAGCGCGGTGTCGTCCATATCAGCTGGCAGTGGCCAGGACAGCCCAGCCGCCCGGGCGCGCGACACATAGGCCGCGACCGCCCCCTTGCTGATGCCCACCGCCGCCTCAAGGGCGCAGTCGCTCAGCTTAGCCTCGAACTTCAGCCGCAGTACATCGCGGATCCGGCGCATCGACAATCTCTCGTTAGGCATCAGGCAAACCCCCTTCAGAACGAGGTCCCCTTAGCCGGCTCAGACTGTCGGCACTCCACCCCAGGCAACCCTCAAACGGGTGCCCATGATCCCGTGGAAACCCTGCCCACGATGGCGTGGAATCACTGCCCAGCATCGCGTTGAATTCGCACGTCAGTGCATGCAGAGCAAACTGCGGACCAAGCGGGGGGCGCGCCGTCTACCGCCCGCGCGGCGCGTCGGTCGAGCCGGTCTTTGGCCAGATGAAAGAGCGCCGGGGCGCTGGCCGGTTCTCGATGCGCGGCCTCGCAGCCTGCCAGGGGGAATGGCACCTCCACGCAGCGGTGCACAATCTGCGGAAGCTGCACCGGGACTTTGTCCGGCGCCAAGCGGTAGACCTCCGAGCATCCAGGAACCAGCAAGATGCGCTCTGAAGAGCCGAGAGTGCGGTTGCATCACACCGCCGTCCACGAGCCGCCCCCCGAAACCAACGCGCGTAGGTCATGACGCGACAGCCTCTTCAGCCAGTCGTTGAGACTGATCCACGCTGGCGAAAGAGCCGGAGCGGTCCATCGGGCTTCAGCCCAAGGGGCGGCGATACCCAGGCCGGCCAGCCCGCGCTACAACAGCAGCGGGTCGAGGGCAGGCGCCAGGCCGGGTTCCGCCAGTACGGCGTCCAGCGCATCCAGCAGCAGGTTGCAGCGTGCCTCGAAGACGCTGGACATCATGGCGTAGCGGTGCCGCGCCAGCGCGCTGGGAACCAGGTATTCCCCTGGCTCGAACCAGCCATGTTCGCGCCCCCGTTCCACCACCTTGGCGACCGTGGGGGCCGAGATTTGCAGCCGCCTGGCCATGGTTGCGACGCAACCGCGGCCGCCCAGTTCCGGTTCAAGCAGCAGGTCCCACATCAGATAGAAGAAGTTGCGGCGGGCCAGGGCCGCGGCATTCTCGCTGAGCCCATCCTGCAACATGGACATCGACCGGATCATCAAGCGGGCATAGCTGCTGCCACCGACCTTTGCCAAAATGTCTGGATCCAGCCGCGGACGACCACAGAAGTCGCTGAAGCCTTGCAGATTGTCGCGGATGTCCTGGATGAAGTAGGCATATAGCTCGGCGGAAGGGATCAGGACGTTGGTCCGCTTGTCGTAGGACGACCTTACCTTGATGAAATCGCCAGTCTCGATGGACAGCTTGATGGTGTATTGCACGGCGCCGACCGAAAGGCCGGTGCGGTGGGCGAGTTCTGGCACGCGGATCAGGCGCAGGGCGGCGTCTTCCGCCAGGCTTTGGAGCATTATCTCCCGCAACAGGCAGCCCCGGACATGGTCACGGCACCAGAAGGTGCTGATACGGTCGGTGGCGATGTGCCGGTTGACCACGGGTTCACTGCGATACCGCCGAAAGCGGTCATCCGTGTGCAGCATGGTCACGGCCATGCCCGGGGGCCATTGACCGGCGAGGCAGTTCATTGGCCGCAGTGCCAGGGCTCGCTGGACCAGACGCCGCACCGCGATGATCCGTTCGCCTATGCACCAGGCTGGATCACTAGCAATTCTTGCGTTGTCCATGCCCCGCATCCCGAATATTTTTCTTGACACATTCTTGTGCATAAATAAGGGTGCCAAACAATGCAACTAAGTAAAAATACTCATTATCAATTAATAATAGAATAACGAACAAATAAAGGAATAACGAATAGATAGAGTGGGCGGGTTCAGCATTGGTAGTGACCTGCCCCCGAACCCGGCACCATGGATTATGAGAGAACCGACCCGTGCCATGGCGCGCCCGGCTGGGCGTGCCGGAGCGTAGCGTAGGCAGGGCCAGCCGGGCGTGGCAACACCGCCTCGGGGGCCGGCGGGCGGTAGCCGAGGCTGCTGTGGGGCCGGATGGTGTTGTAGTGCCGCCGCCAGCGCTCGATCAGCACCTCGGCCTCGCGCAGCGAGCAGAAGATCTCACCCGCCAGCAGCTCATCGCGCAGCTTGCCGTTGAAGCTTTCGTTGTAGCCGTTCTCCCACGGGCTACCGGGCTCGATGAACAACGTCCTCACCCCAACCTGGCCGAGCCAGCCGCGCACCGCCTTGGCCGCGAACTCCGGGCCGTTGTCGGAGCGGATGTGGTCCGGCGGCCCGCGCTCGACAAACAGGTCGGCCAGCGCCTGCAGCACGTCATCCGCCCGCAGCCGCCGCGCCACCACGATCGCCAGGCATTCCCGCGTGTATTCGTCGATCACCGTCAGCATGCGGAACGCCCGCCCATCCCGCGTGCGATCCTGCACGAAGTCATACGCCCAGACATGCCCCGGCCAGCACGGCCGCAGCCGAATGCAGGAACCGTCATTCAACCACAGCCGGCCCCGCTTCGGCTGCCGCCGCGGCACCTTCAGCCCCTCGCGTCGCCACAGCCGCTCCACCCGCTTGGCGTTCACCCGCCAGCCCTCGGCCCGCAGCAGCGCGGTGATCCGACGGTAGCCGTAGCGACCGTACTCGCCGGCCAACCGCACCACCGCCTCGGTCAGCGGCGCCTCATCAGCTCTCGGCTGCGCTACGCGCCGCTGGGTGGAACGCGCCTGGCCCAGCGTGCGGCACGCCCGACGCTCGGAGACCCCGAGCGCCGAACGCACATGCCGCACCCCGGCCCGGCGACGCTCGGGGCCTAGAAGTTTCCCTCCGCAGCTTCTTTCAGGATCAGCTTGTCCAAGGTCAGCTCCGCCACCGCCTTCCTCAGCCGGGCGTTCTCCTTCTCCAACTCTTTCAGCCGGCGCGCCTGGTCCAGCTTCAGCCCACCGTATTCGGCCCGCCAGCGGTAGTAGCTGGCCTCCGATATCCCAAAGCCGCGGCAGATCTCGCCCACCGTCTTGCCTTGCGCCAACTCGACCTCAGCTTGCCGCAGCAGCCCGATGATCTTCTCCGGCGTCGCACCCTTTCTCGCCATCTCCAGCCTCCTTCTCAGGGGCCAACTCTCTCATTTCAGGCGGACCGAGTTCAGGGGGGAAGGTCAGTTCTGGTGGACGGCATGGACTTGGCGGGCCGGGTTTCCGCCGCCACGGGTGGGGCCGACATACGCCTAGGCCTGGACGCGGTGGCGGGCGACGCGACCGGGCGGTTGGCCAGTTGCATAACGCCCGGCGGCACGGTGGTGATCTATGGCCTGCTA
>CANBNK010000207.1 GCA_947371015.1 Acetobacteraceae bacterium
ATCGAGGCGGTGGAGACCGGCAAGACCCAGTTCGTGCCGAAGCAGTGGGAGAACACCTTCTTCAGTTGGATGCGCGACATCCAGCCCTGGTGCATTTCCCGCCAGCTGTGGTGGGGCCACCAGATCCCCGCCTGGTACGCCCCGAACGGCGAGATCTTCGTCGCCCGCACCGAGGAGGAGGCGCTGGCCCAGGCCCGCGCCAGGCTGGGCGCCGACGTGACGCTGCAGCGCGACCCGGACGTGCTGGACACCTGGTTCAGCAGCGCGCTGTGGCCGTTCAGCACGCTGGGCTGGCCGGACAAGGTGCCGGAAGTGGCGCGCTACTACCCCGGCGACGTGCTGGTGACCGGCTTCGACATCATCTTCTTCTGGGTGGCCCGGATGATGATGATGGGCTGCCACTTCATGGGCGAGGTGCCGTTCCACACCGTCTACATCCATGGCCTGGTCCGCGACGAGAAGGGCCAGAAGATGTCGAAGTCCAAGGGCAACGTCATCGACCCGCTGGAACTGATCGACGCCTATGGCGCCGACGCGCTGCGCTTCACCATCTGTTCGCTGGCCGGGCCGGGGCGCGACATCAAGCTGGGGCGCAAGCGGGTGGAGGACCACCGCAGCTTCGGTACCAAGCTGTGGAACGCCGCGCGTTTTTGTGAGTTGAACGGCATCAGTCCGCGCGCCGATTTCGACCCCGGCAGCGCGACCCTGCCGCTGTCCCGCTGGCTGCTGGATGCCGCGAACAAGGCGGTGGCGGAGGCGACGGCGGCGCTGGAGGCGTATCGCTTCGATGAATACGCGGCGGCCTGCTACCGCTTCACCTGGGGCAGCTTCTGCGACTGGTTCCTGGAGTTCGCCAAGCCGGTCTTCATGGGCCCGGATGGAGCGGAGAAGGAGGAAATCCGCGGCGTGGCGCAGCACGTGCTGGGCACCATCCTGCGCCTGCTGCACCCCGCCATGCCCTACGTGACCGAGGAGTTGTGGGATCGCTTCGGCTACGGCGCGGAATGCAGCCTGATCGGCGAAAGCTGGCCGGTCGCGGTGGCCGTGCCGGGCGCGGATGAGGCGCGGGCGGAACTGGATTGGGTGGTGCAGTTCATCACCGAAGTCCGCTCGGTGCGAGCGGAGCTGGGCGTGCCGGTGGCGGCCAAGCCTGTCGTGACCGGCGCGCCGGGGCCGGATGCTGTTGCCAATGACGCGGTCTGGGCCTGGAAGGCGCGGCATCAGGACGCGCTGCTGCGCTACGCCCGGCTGTCCGAGTTGACCCTCTCGGACGCCGAGGCCACCGTTGAAGGCGATGCCGCCGGGCTGGTGGCGTTCAGCGTCGGCGGCGTGCCGTTCAGCATGGACCTGCGTGGCCATATCGACCTGGCCGCCGAGCGTACCCGCCTGGCCAAGGCGCGCGCCGTGGCCGATGCCGAAGCGAAGAAGGTGCTGGCCAAGCTCGCCAACGCGGACTTCGTCAGCCGCGCCAAGCCCGAGGTGGTGGAGGAGAACCAGGAACGCCTGACCACCTTCCAGGCCGAGATGGCCCGGCTTGACGCCGCCATCGCCCGCATCGGCGGGTAGGCAGCGCGAACAGGGCAGGGCGCCTTGCCCTGCCTGCCGCGGAACCACGCGGACGACGCGGGACGGGTCAGGCCGCACCGCGCAAACCGTGGGTCCGGCCCCTTCAGGCGACGCCACGCGGCCGACCTCCAATGGCGAAAGGCGGCGGCGATGCGGCGCCGGCATGGCCAGCGTAACGGCGGCGTCACGCTGGTTTGCCGTAGTTTCATCCGCCGTCGGCGCCTGCCGTCAGCCGAAACATGCTGTACTGTAGCCATCGCGGTACCGGCTTGGCCCAGCTACACGCCAACCCCCGGCCGGCCCATGCAGGAGGAAATCACATGCTCGCCCGTCTTGCCGTCCTGGCTATCGCGCTGACCACCCTGGCTGGCTGCTATGTCGCCCCGGCGCCGCCGCGACCCTACGGCTACTACGCGCCGCGCTATTACGCGCCGGCCTACCGGCCGTCCTATGGCGGCTGGGGCTATCGCCGCTGGTAGCAAGGAGGGATCGTGATGCAGCATGCGCGTCGAGCTTTGCTCGCGGCGCTAGCCGCCGCCCTGGCAGCCGCGCCCGCCCTGGCCCAGCCGGCTCCCTACCCGCCCTTGCCGCCGCCTCGGTTCGAACCGAGGCCCGGCCAGGCGCCGCCGGGAAGCTGGATGTGGCGCCCCGGCCACTGGCGCTGGGACGGCATCCGCTATGACTGGGAACCCGGCAGCTATGTGGAGCGGAACCCACGGTTCCGACGCTGGGTGCCCGGGCGTTGGGTGCGTGCCCCCGGCGGCTGGGTCTGGCAACCCGAGCGCTGGCGGTAAGCTCCGTCAGCGCGGCGGCAGCGGGCGCCCTCGAGCAGTGAAGGCGCCACCGGCGCCGGCGGCTATCGCAGGTCGCACCACACTGGCGCGTGGTCGCTCGGCTGGTCCTCGGCCCGCGCTTCGGTATCCACGCCGCAGCCCACCAGCCGCTCCGTCAGCTCCGCGGAGAGCAGGATGTGGTCGATCCGCAGCCCTCGGTTGGCGTTGAAGGCGGCGCCGTAATCCCAATAGGTGTAGGGCGCGTCGGCCGGGTGCAGTGCGGCCAGCGCGTCGGTCATGCCCAGGTGGCACAGCGCGCGGAACCGGGCGCGGCTTTCCGGCCGCACCAGCGCATCCGTCACCGGCAGCGCGCCGGGGGCCAGGTCGGCGTCGGTCGGGCAGACATTCCAGTCGCCCAGCACCGCCGTGGGCTGGAACTGTTCCAGCCGCTCGGCGGTCCAGTCCACCAGGCGGTCCATCCAGCGCAGCTTGTACTGGAAGCCCTCGGCGCCGCCGGAATTGCCGTTGGGCAGGGAGATGCCGGCCAGCGCCATGCCCTCGGCGCGCACGCCGATGAAGCGCGCGTGGTCATCAGCGGCCTCGCCGGGCAGGGCTTCCTCGGTCACCTCGAAGGCGTGCTTGCTCAATACCGCCACGCCGTTGCGCCCGCCATGCTGGCCGACCACGTGCAACCGGTAGCCGCTGGAGTCGAACTCGGCCGTAGGGAATTCCTCGGCCTTGCAGCGGGTCTCCTGCAGGAACAGGTAGTCCGGCTGGTGCCGTTCCAGGAAGCGCAGCACATGGGCGGCGCGCTTGCGGACCGAATTGACGTTGAAGGTGGCGAGTCTCATGGCGGGTTGCCGGGGCGGTTCACCGGCTCACGCCACCGCGAAGGAGGCGCCGCAGCCGCAGCCGCTGACCGCCTGCGGGTTCTTCACGGTGAAATGCGCGCCGATCAGCGCCTCGTTCCAGTCCAGTTCGCTGCCCGCCAGCAGGTCCATGGAGACCTGGTCCACGAAGACCTTCGCCGCGCCGGCGTCGATCACCAGGTCGTCGCCCTGGGCGGTATCCTCCAACGCGAACCGGTACTGGAAGCCCGAGCAGCCGCCGGCATCCACCGCGACCCGCAGGCCTGAGCCGGGCTTGCCCTCGCGGTCGGCAATCTCGGCCACCTGCGCGGCAGCGCGCGGGGTGACGCGGAACGGGATGGTGGCGGCTTCGGACATCGGCGGTACTCCTGGCGCGTGGTCGCCCGGGACGGGGTTCATGGCAAGACGCTGCCGACCCGCCCAATCGAGGGCAGGGACCGGCAGGCCGGCCCTTGCCTGCCAAGATAGGCGCTGCCGGCCCGGCTTCCAACCGTCACGGCGAGCGTGCTAGAGCATGCTGCGTTCGCATGCGCTCACGCGGCACGCTCCAGCTTTTTGACGATCGCGGGATTCAACGTTTTCGGCGATTCCGCCTCAACGCATCCCGCTCTAGGCCAGCTTATGTCCAGCGAAGCGCTTGCGCCTTGGGCGGTCAGCCCCTCCACCTCCCGCGGCCGGCTGCATCCGGAGCCCGGCGGCGACGCCCGCAGCCCGTTCCAGCGGGACCGCGACCGCATCATCCACACTGCGGCCTTCCGCCGGCTGCAATACAAGACGCAGGTCTTCGTCTTCCATGAGGGCGATTATTTCCGCACCCGGCTGACCCATTCCATCGAAGTGGCGCAGATCGCGCGGTCCATCGCCCGCCGGCTGCGGCTGGATGAGGACCTGGCCGAGGCCCTGGCGCTGGCGCATGACCTGGGCCACCCGCCCTTCGGCCACGCCGGGGAGGAAGCGCTGGACGGCCAGATGCGCCCCTATGGCGGCTTCGACCACAATGCGCAGTCGCTGAAGGTGGTGACGCTGCTGGAGACGCGCTACGCTGCCTTCGACGGCTTGAACCTGACCTGGGAAACGCTGGAGGGCCTGGCCAAGCACAACGGCCCGCTGCGCCGCCCCAGCCCCTACATCGTCGAATACGACCGCCGACACCCGCTGGAGTTGACCACTCACGCCAGCGCCGAGGCCCAGGTTGCCGCGATCTCGGACGACATCGCCTACAACAACCATGACCTGGACGACGGCCTGCGCGCCCGGCTGTTCACGCTGGAGGAAGCCGCCACGCTGCCGTTGATCGGCGAATGCTTCGAGGAATCCCAGTCCCACCACCCCGGCATCGGGCCCGAGCGGCTCGGCAGCGAGACCATCCGCCGCGTCATCAACCGGATGGTGGTGGATGTGGTGGCCGAGGCCGAGCGGCGAATCGGCGCGCTGGCGCCCGGCAGCGCCGATGACATCCGCGCCGCCAGCGGCCCGATGGTGACGTTCTCACCGCGGATGCAGGAGGCCAACCAGGCGATCCGCGACTTCCTGTTCGAGCGGATGTACCGGCACTGGCGGGTCAACCGGCAAATCCAGAAGTCCAAGCGGGTCAGCCAGTTGCTGTTCCAACTGCTGCATGGCGGGCCGCAGATGCTGCCGGATGAATGGCGCCGCAAGGCGGGCGAACCCGGCAGCGCCGCCTGC
>CANBNK010000208.1 GCA_947371015.1 Acetobacteraceae bacterium
GTTGCGGGCGACCTCGATGTGCCGCGACCCCAGGTAGGTGATGCTGTCGTTTTCCGCACCGTCGATGACGCCCTGCTGGATGCTCGTATAAATTTCACCGAAGGCCATCGGCGTCGGCGCCGCGCCCAGTTCGCGGAACAGCGCGATGAAGCTGGGGTTGGGGATGACGCGGATCTTCATGCCGCGCAGGTCCGCCATGCTGTTGACCGGCCGGCGGGTGTAGATGTTGCGGAAGGTCGCCTCCCAGAAGCGCACCACACGGAACTGCTTCTCCGCGGCGCGGGCGACCAGCTCCTGCTGCACCACGGGGCCATCGAGCAGACGGAAGGCGGCGTCGCGATCCGGCACCAGGAAGGGCAGGTCCAGCACCGCTAGTTGCGGCACGAAGTTCACCATGCTGGCGGAAGCGTCGATGATGCCATCCAGCAACCCGGCCTGGACATTCTGCCACATCTCCCGCTGCTGGCCGAGCTGGCTGGCGGGGAACAGCGCGATCTTCAGCCGGCCGCCGGTGTCCTGCTCAACCGCGCGCGCCATGGCGGCGGCGCCGGTCATGACCGGGGAGTTCGGGTCCAGCACGCTGCCGATGCGGAGTGTGCGCGATTCCTGCGCAACAGCGGGCGAGGCAACGGCGAGCAAGGCGACAAAGGCCGTAACGGCAAAGCTAAACATGGATTTCCCCTGGGGTGCAGACCCGACCTTGCACGAAGCCTGCCAGATCACGGCGCCAAGGTCATCCCATGGCGAGACCTACTTGCGGGCCAGCATCGCCTCAGCGCGGGCTTCCAGCCGGCGGGCTTCTTCCTTGGCGCGGCCGGCGGCGGAAGCCGCTTCGCCCAGCTTGCCGCGGTAATCCTGCATGGAATGGTCCAGGCCGACCACGGCGGTGGACAGCGCCGAGAGGTCGGCGCGGAAGCCCGCGACGGCGACGCCCTGTTCGGTCAGCGCCGCTTCCAGCTTACGCAACGCGCGCCGCAAGCGGTCCTCCGGGCGGGAAGGGAAGGAGAGCAGCTCGGCGGAGGAGGCGTCGATGGTCATGGGGCTTCGTCCGATTGGTTGAACAAAACCTAACGGAGTTCTAATTTTTAGACGAGGCTTAATTTTGTGTTGAAATGTCATTTTTGTGGGTAGGTCAGAATCCCGGGCGGGGCGCCATTTCCATCATCACCTGGTCAACGCCGCCATCGACCAGGATTTCCGCGCCGGTGACATAGCTGGCGCGCGGGCTGGCCAGGAACAGAACCGCGTCGGCGATATCCTGCCCGGTGCCGATGCGCCGCGCCGGCACCATGGCCTCGCGCCGCTCCTTTACGCCGGGGGCCTGGTAGAAGGCCTCGGAGAGCGGGGTGCGGATGAAGCCGGGGCTGACGATGTTGCTGCGGATGCCCTCCGGCCCCCATTCCAGCGCCAGTTGCCGGGACAGCATGGCGACGCCCGCCTTGGAGGCGCTGTAGGCGCCGGAGCGCGGCTGCGGGTTGGAGGCCGCGATGGAGGCGGTGTGGATGATGGCGCCGCCGCCCTGGGACAGCATCTGCGGCCGGAACGCCTGGGCGCAGAGCAGGTAGCCGGTCAGGTTCACCGCCAGCAGCTGGTTCCACAACTCCAGCGAGAGTTCCGCGAGCGGCCCGGCCCGCAGGATGCCAGCGTTGTTGACCAGCACGTCGCAGCCGCCGAGGTCACGCAGCACGCCGGCGGCGGCGGCCTGGACGCTGGCCTGGTTGGAGGTGTCGCAGTGGAAGGGCGCGGCGCGGCCACCGCCGGCGTTGATCTCGCCGGCCAGGCGGGCGGCGCCCTCGGCGTCGAAATCCAGCAGGGCGACGCTGGCGCCGGCCTGCACGAAGGACAGCGCGATGGCGCGGCCGATGCCGCCGACGGCGCCAGTGACCACGGCGCGTTTGCCCTGCAACCCCAGCCAGTTATCCGCCATGGCCGTTCTCTCCCTTATTTATGGGAGAGATCAGACGGCCAGGGCGGCGGCGGGTCAACCCTTCAGCGCGCGCGCCGCATCCACCGCGAAGTAGGTCAGCACGCCATTCGCCCCGGCGCGCTTGAAGCCCATCAGGCTTTCCAGCATGGCGCGCTCATATTCCAGCCAGCCATTGTTCACCGCGGCCATGATCATCGCGTACTCGCCGCTGACCTGGTAGGCGAAGGTCGGCACGCCGAACTCGCGCTTCACCCGGCTGACGATGTCCAGGTAGGGCATGCCCGGCTTCACCATCACCATGTCGGCGCCCTCGGCCAGGTCCAGCGCCACTTCGCGGAGCGCCTCGTCGGTGTTGGCCGGGTTCATCTGGTAGGTCTTCTTGTCGCCGCGCAGCGCCTTGCCGCTGCCCACCGCGTCGCGGAACGGGCCATAGAAGGCGCTGGCATACTTGGCGGCGTAGGACATGATCCGGGTGTCGATCAGCCCTTCGCCGTCCAGCGCACCACGGATACGGCCGATGCGGCCATCCATCATGTCGCTGGGCGCGATCACGTCGATGCCGGCCTGGGCCTGGATGACCGCCTGGCGGACCAGGATCTCCAGGCTGTCGTCGTTGTGGACGTAGTCGCCGCGGATCACGCCGTCATGGCCGTGGTCCGTATAGGGGTCCAGCGCCACGTCGCCCACCAGGCCAACCCCGGGGAACTCCCGCTTCAGCAGCCGGGCGGACTGGCAGATCAGGTTGTTCTCGTTCAGCGCCTCGGTGCCCTCGGCATCCTTCAGGTGCGGCGGCGTCATCGGGAAGATGGCGATGGCGGGAATGCCGAGCTTCGCCGCCGGTTCCACATGCGCCGCCAGCCGGTCCACCGTCACCCGCTTCACCCCGGGCATGGAGGCGACCTCGCTCTCGGCGTTGGTCCCGTCCATGACGAAGATCGGCCAGATCAGGTCATCCACCGACAGCGTGTTCTCCGCCACCAGCCGCCGGGTCCAGGCGTCATACCTGTTGCGGCGCATGCGGGTGGCGGGGAAGGAACCCAGGGGGGCGAAGCTCATGCGGGTCAGACCTTGTCGAGGGCCTGGTCGAGATCGGCCAGGATGTCGTCGATATGCTCGATGCCGATGGACAGGCGGACATAGCCGGGGGTGACGCCCGTGCTGGCCTGGTCTTCCACCGAAAGCTGGCTGTGGGTGGTGCTGGCCGGGTGGATCGCCAGGCTGCGGGCGTCACCGATATTGGCCACATGATAGAACATCTGCAGCGCATTGATGAAGGCCTGGCCGGCTTCCAGCCCGCCCTTCAGCTCAAAGCCCAGCAGGGCGCCCATGCCGCCCTTCAGCGCCGCCTCGGCCCGGCGCTTGGGCTCGCCGGTCTGTACGCTGGGGTGGATGACCTTGGCCACCTTGGGGTGGGCCGAGAGGTGGGCGGCCACCTTCAGCGCGTTGGCGCAGTGCCGCTCCATCCGTAGCGGCAGCGTCTCCAGCCCCTGGATGAACATGAAGGCGTTGAACGGGGCCATGGCGGCGCCGAGGTCGCGCAGCAGCGTGGTGCGCATCTTCAATATATAGGCGATGGGACCCATGGGCTTGACCGCCTGGGTCCAGACCACGCCGTGGTAGCTGGGGTCCGGGTTGTTCAGCGTCGGGAAGCGGCTGCCGCCGGCCTCCCAGTCGAAGTTGCCGCCATCGACGATGATGCCGCCGATGCTGGTGCCGTGGCCGCCGATGTACTTGGTGGTGGAGTGCATGACCACGGCGGCGCCGAGCGCCAGCGGCTTGCAGATCACCGGCGCCGCGGTGTTGTCCATGATCAACGGCACGCCGAGCTTGCGGCCGATGGCGGCGACTTCCGCGATGGGGAAGACCTGCAGCTTCGGGTTCGGCAGGGTCTCGGCGTAGTAGCAGCGCGTCCGGGCGTCCGTGGCGCGGGCAAAACCTTCGGGGTCGGCGGGGTCCACGAAGCGGACCTCGATGCCGAAGGCCTTGAAGGTATTGGCGAAGAGGTTCCAGGTGCCGCCATACAGGTCGGTGCTGGAGACGATGTTGTCGCCGGCCTCGCACAGGTTCATCACCGCGAAGCTGGTGGCCGACTGGCCGGAGGCGACGGCCAGCGCGGCGACGCCGCCTTCCATGGCCGCGATGCGCGTCTCCAGCACATCCGTCGTCGGGTTCATCAGGCGCGTATAGATGTTGCCCAGCTCGGCCAGGCCGAACAGCCGGGCGGCGTGGCCGGTGTCCTGGAACTGGAAGCTGGTGGTCTGGTGGATCGGCACCGCGACCGAGCCGGTGGTGGGGTCTGCCCGATGGCTGCCGCCGTGCAGCGCCAGGGTTTCGGGGTTGGTGAAGACCGGCTTGGTCATGGCAGGTGTCTCCCAGGGATATGATTATGTGCCCTGGTTCGTGCCACTTCGCGTGCGCGGGCGGAAGGGGAAACCTGCCCGGTCACGCATGGCGGGGTTGCACGCCAGGGGTTGGGGTTTTCTTCCGCACCGACGCAGGAAGTGGTAGGTGGCCGGCATGATACCCGCAGAATCCCCCATTGCCCTCGGCGCCGACCATGGCGGCGAGGCGCTCAAGCAGGAATTGGCCGCCATGCTGACGGCCGCCGGCTACCCGGTGACCGACTTCGGCACCAACGGTACGGCCAGCGTGGACTACCCCGACTTCGCCCACCCGGTCTGCGCCGCGGTGGAAGCCGGGCAGGCGCGATTCGGCGTGCTGGTCTGCGGCAGTGGCATCGGCATGTGCATCAGCGCCAACCGGCATGCGGGCATCCGCGCCGCGGTGCTGCACCACAGCACCGACGCCCGGCTGACCCGGGCCCACAACAACGCCAATGTTGCCTGTTTCGGCGCCCGACTGACCG
>CANBNK010000209.1 GCA_947371015.1 Acetobacteraceae bacterium
ACCCTGCTGCGCCGCGAGGAGGGCGCCACGGTGGCGCAGATTGCCGAGGCGACCGGCTGGGCTGCACACACAATTCGCGGCTTTTTCGCGGGGTTGAAGAAGAAGGGCCACGAGGTCCAGGTGCTGGAGCGGGTGCGGATGGTCGGCCCCAACAAGGAAGGCGCCAAGGGCTCCTACACCGTCTACCACCTGCCGGCCTGATCGCGCGCCGCGCCACTCACGCCGCCGCCTGCAAGACGCGGGCGGCGGCGATGTCGTTGAAGACCCGCTCCTCCCCGGCCAGCACGGCCGCCCGCCCGGTGAAATTCTGCCAGCGCCGCACCGCCACGTCCACGTAGCGGGCATCGATGTCCATCGCGTGGCAGACACGCCCCGTGGTCTCCGCCGCTATGATGGCGCTGCCGCTGCCGCAGAAGGGCTCGTAGATCGAGTCTCCGGCGGCGCTGTTGTTCAGCATCGGCCGGCGCATGCATTCCACCGGCTTCTGCGTGCCGTGCACCGTCGCCGTGTCCTCGTCGCCGCCGGTGCTGATCGGCCAGAGCGTCGCCTGGTCCCGCGCGCCCTGCCAGTGGCCGGTCGCGCCCTTGCGCACGGCGTAGAGCGCCGGCTCGTGCTGCCAGTGATAATCGCCGCGCCCCAGCACGAAGCGCGACTTCGCCCAGATAATCTGGCTGCGCATCACGAAGCCCGCCGCCTCGAGGCTCTCGATCACCGTGCGGGCATGCACCCCGGCGTGCCAGACATAGGCCACGTCGCCGGGGAACAGCGCCCAGGCCGCACGCCAGTCGGCGCGGTCGTCATTCGCCACCTTGCCGGTGCGCATCGTCGCTGACACGCCGGCCTCGTTCCGCCATTCCGGATCGTAGTTCACCCCGTAGGGCGGGTCTGTGATCATGAGATGGGGCTGCATGCCGCCAAGCAGCCGGGCGACGTCCGCGGCGCTGGTGGCGTCGCCGCACAGCAGCCGGTGCGGCCCGAGCAGCCACAGGTCGCCGAGCCGGGTGACCGGCGTCTCCGGCGGCGCCGGCGCTGGGGCGTCGGGATCGCCGGTGGGCGCCAGCGCGTCGGGCGCCACCTCGCCCAGCAGCCGGTCCAGTGCCGCCTGGTCGAAGCCGATCAGGCCGAGGTCGAACTCGTCGGTGCGCAGCGCGCGCAGCTCGGCGGCGAGCAGGCTCTCGTCCCAGGCGGAGTTCAGCGCGAGCTGATTATCGGCCAGCCGAAACGCGCGCGCCTGCGCCTCGGTCAGGTGCCCGAGCCGGATCGCCGGCACCTCCGCGAGGCCGAGCGCTTTCGCCGCCAGCACGCGGCCGTGGCCGGCGATCAGCACGCCGGCGTCGTCGACCAGCACCGGCACGTTAAAGCCGAACTCCCCGATCGAGGCGGCCAGCTGCGCCACCTGCTCCGCGGGGTGCATCCGCGCGTTGGCGGCATAGGGCGCCAGCGCAGCCACCGGCATCATCTCGAGTTGCAGATCAGGCAGCACAGTCCACCTCCGCGCGCGCTGCGGCTACTGCGGCATGGTCGCGCCCATCATCGGCCAGCATCACTGGCTGGTCCGGGAACAGCATTCGCCAGCGGGCAATCGCCAGGTCGACATAGGCCGGCGCCAACTCAATCGCGCGGACGCGGCGGCCGGTGCGCTGGCCGGCGATGATACTGGTAGCGTCAGTCTTGGCCGGCATGGGCTCCGAAATCGGCTGGGATCATGCCTCACAGCCAAATCCTCTGGCCGATCAGGAGGTTGCACCATGCCCCCAACCCTGATGAGTAATTCGAATAAGTATTATTACTCATAATTTTGCGCGATTGCCTAGTCTCTACCGTCGTGGCAGCGTCGCCAGTAACAACAGCGAGATAGAATTTCGTGACTGCATACATGACCGTCCGGGACCATAATGTGGACTTGTTGCGAGAAAGAACAACAGATAATAGACTTATATACTTCAAAGTTCACCGTTATGGGCTAAGGGCAGCTCTCTCGCGTAGTTCGTTTCTAATACTGGAAGTTAATCGGCTCCCTAACCGAGTAATTTCGGAATGATTGAGGCATCACAGGCCGAGCGCATGACGGCGGTGGCGGACCTGATCGTACGCGCCCTGGCGCTCCGGCCCATGAACTGCCTGGCAGGAATCTGGCCCGAGGGCGTGACCGCGACTGTTCAGCCGACCGATAACCGGGTTCGTCAGTTACGCGTAGCGCCTATGGCCAACCGGCACGTTGCTACTGACCGCATCGGCATTTTCTGGGGCCGCGACCATGTCTGGAGCGGCCTATTGCGAGAGATAATGGTCCGCTACCTGGCGGGGGATGAGGCGCTGCGGCCGATCCGCCTGCCTGAATTGGTTGCGCGCACCGGCCTTTCCGCCACCTCCGTTTACTATGCCATTAGGACAGCCGTTGAGACTGGCGATTTCACCAAGGTCAGATCCAAGTACGACAAAAGGGTCAATATCCTGGTGCCGTCCCTCGAAATGCACGAATATTTCGAACAGGATATCAAGGACAATCTGCGTGTCTTTGCCGTTTTTTGTGGCAGGCCACGCCTGGATCCGGCTCATCTGGGCCAGGTGGGCGGTCGGGAGTTTCGTCGGCTGATGATCCGTTCGATGTCCCTGTTGCCGGGTCAATTGTCGGAGGAAGCGGCGGCCCGGGCACACCGCAGCTTCTTCTACTTAATGTGGGACCTGCTGCTGGAACCTGAGCTTGGCGGCCGCGGCTTTGTCGCCAACATGGCTAAGCAAATGAATGTCGCGTTCAGTACCATCGCGAGGGTAGTGGAACATGGCCGGTCAGAGGGCTGGTTCGAGGCCGGGGAAGCCCTGCGGCCCAGCGCCATGGCGCGGTACCGCTATGCCATGATGTTCACCGTCTTCGAGGCGCGCTGCAACCTGCTGTTGGATGCGCTGGAAGCCGTGGCGGCCGAGCCGGCTCTCGCCCCGGCGCTGGACCCAGGAATGATGTAGCGTTGAGGGGCAGCTTGGACTTCTCCGCCAACGGCAGGCTGGTGACGACGAGATCAAGCTGCATTGGCCAGAGCCTCCGTCCGCTGCGCCGCTACGGCATCATAGTCACGCCCGTCATCGGCCAGCGTCACCGGCAGGTCCGGAAACAGCATGCGCCAGCGGGCAATCGCCAGGTCGACATAGGCCGGCGCCAACTCAATCGCGCGGACGCGGCGGCCGGTGCGCTGGCCGGCGATGATACTGGTCCCGGCGCCACCGAAGGGCTCGAACACTACATCGCCTTCGTCGCTGTAGGCGCGCATCAGGAATTCCGGCAGCGCCACCGGGAACACCGCGGGATGCTCTGTCTCAATGCCGCGGGCCTTGTGCCGGGTGATCCGCAGCACGCTGTCGGGGATGCGCGTCTCCTGTACTCCCTGGCCGGCATGCTGCCATTCGCCCACGGTGCCATCCTTGCCCCGCAGCCCACCCTTCTCGGAGTTGACGTGCCCGGCCCAGCGGCACGGGATGATCTTGTTCGGCCGGCGTGCCTCGCGGTTGAAGTGGAACACCAGCTCAAAGGCGGGCGAGAGCCGGCCATTCCAGTCGCCCGGCAGACCCGGGCCCTGGTCCCAGGCGTAGAGGCCAAAGCGCCGCCAGCCCTGGCCGCGCATCCAGTCGAGCCAATTCGACCAGTAGGGCTGCCACTCATTGTCTCGGTGGATCAGCCCGAGGTTCACCAATACCTGGCCGTCCGGCCGCATGGCCGCGTCGAGATGCTGGAACACCCCCTGCATCAGCGCATCCCAATCCGAGACGCCGCCGGTGGTGTAGTCGCGCTGGTTGCCATAGGGCGGGCTGGTGAACAGCAGCGTGGCGCGGTCGCCGCCCATCAGCCGGGCGACGGTGGCGGCATCGGTGCTGTCGCCACAGGCCAGGCGGTGGTCGCCGAGGCACCAGATATCGCCAGGCCGCGCTACGGCGGCACGGGGCGCCACAGGGGCGGCATCGGCCGGGTCGTCGGGCGTTTCCCCCGCCTCGTCGCCGGCGCCGCCCATGGCGCCCCCAGCGCCCGCGGGCGCGTCCTGGTCCTGCGGCGGGTCGCCATCAATGACGGCCTCGTCCGCCGCGGCCAGGATCGCGTTCAGCTCATCGGCGGAGAAGCCCAGGGCACCGAGGTCCATCTCGGCCTCACGCAGCCCGGCCAGCGCATCCCGCAGCAGCGCCTGGTCCCAGGTGGCGTTCTCGGCGATGCGGTTGTCGGCCAGCCGCAGCGCCTCTTTCTGCGGCGCGGAGAGGTGCCGCAGAACGATGACCGGCACCTTGTCGATGCCGAGGGCCAGGGCGGCCTCAAGCCGGCCGTGGCCGGCGATCAGGGTATTGGCCTCGTCCACCAGCAGCGGGTTGGTGAAGCCAAAGGCCAGCATGCTGGCCTTGATTTGCTCCAGCTGTGCGGCGCTGTGCACGCGGGCGTTGCCGGCATGCGGTCGCAGCTCGGCAACCGGCCGAAGCGCAATCTTCGCTGCCATCCAGGGGAGAGGCATCGGCATGATCCGGTGATGGAGGTGCGAACTGCATGGTTCGCAGGGGGCAGGTGCGAACCTGGAACGGCGGAGGTGCGGCGAAAATTGGCGGAAGGCCGCCATATCCGGCGGCCAGGGTGCGAACTGCGAACCTGATTTTTCGCCTGGCGCTAGCGAAGTTGCGCGCTCCTGCTTCCCGCATACAATATCGGCGGGAAGGACCCTGGGCTTTTACTTTTCCGATACTAGGCTTTTACTTGGGCCGTTACTTCGGTCTTTGTTGAGGTGGTCATGGATGCCCTAGCTCTTTG
>CANBNK010000210.1 GCA_947371015.1 Acetobacteraceae bacterium
GGCGGCGCGCGTGCTGTTCCTCGCGGGGCTTCCCGACACCGAGAACGAGCGGCTGGTGGCGCTGGGCCGCGCGCATCGGGTGCTGTGCAATGCGGAGGATGTGCCGCATCTCTGCGACGCCTATGCGCTCTCCATCGTGCGGCGCGGCAACCTGGTGCTGGCGGTTTCGACCGAGGGGAAGAGCCCGGCCGTGGCGCGTATTCTGCGGCAATGGCTGGAGAAGCGCTTCGGACCTGAGTGGGAACAGCACCTGGAAGCCGCCGCGCGGAACCGCAACCGCTTGCGGGCCGAAGGTGCCTCCCCACCTGCCATCACAGCCGCCACCGCCGCCCTGTTGGCACCCTATTTGGAGCAAGACTGATGAAGTTCGGCATCTTCGACCAGAACGACGCCGGCGTGCTGCCGCTGGCCGAGCATTACGAAGCCAGGTTGCAGCTGTGCGAGGCCTATGACCGGCTCGGCTTCACCACCTATCACCTGAGCGAGCACCACGCGACGCCGCTGAGCTACACGCCCTCCACCGGCGTTTTTCTGTCGGCTGTGGCGCAGCGGACCAAGACGCTGCGGTTTGGGCCGCTGGTGTATATCCTGCCGCTGCGGCATCCGCTGCAGCTGGCGGAAGAGATCTGCATGCTGGACCAGATGTCCGGCGGGCGGTTGGAACTCGGCATCGGCCGCGGCGCGGTGCCGCATGAGTTGCGCCACCATGGCGTGGACCCCAGCGTGGCGGTGCCGATGTACCGCGAAGCCTTGCAGGTGCTGCTGCAGGCGCTGACCCAGCCGAGCGTCGATTTCCAGGGCCAGTACTACACCTACAACGACGTGCCGATGGTGCTGGCGCCGGTGCAGCGGCCGCATCCGCCGCTGTGGTACGGCGTCTCGGCCGCCGATGCCGCGGTGTGGCCGGCGCAGAATGCCGTCAACATCGTATGCAACGGGCCGGTCGGGCGCGTCGCGGAGATTGCCGCGCGCTACAAGGCGGAATGGGCGGCGCAGGGCAAACCGGCCAGCACGCTGCCCTGCATCGGGCTGTCGCGCGCCGTCGTCATCGGCGAGACCGATGCCGAGGCGCTGGAGCAGGCGCGCATCGGTTGGAAGCGCTACAGTGAGAGCTTTTATGTGTTGTGGAAGCGCCATGGCAGCATGCCGCAATATGCCCGCACGCCGGAAGATTTCGCCGAGATGATCGAGGCCGGCACCGGCTTCGCCGGCACGGTTTCCACCGTGCGAGATGCGTTGGTGAAGCAGGCGCGCGAAACTTCGGTGAACTACGTCGTCAGCCGCTTCGCCTTCGGCGACATGTCACAGGCGCAGGCGCTGCGCAGTGCTACGCTGTTCGCCACCGAAATCATGCCCGCGCTGCGGGAACAGGAGGATCAACGCCATGCTGCCTGAATCGAATCCGGAAGCCCTCGGCCTCGACCCCGCGCCGCTCGCGCGGCTCTGCGCCACCATCCAACGCCACATCGCCGAGGGCTATCACCCCGGCGCGCAGCTGGCCATCGCGCGGCACGGCGAGATGGCCCTGTACAAGTCCTTCGGCAAGGCGAGCATCGGGCCGGACAAGGCGGCGGACGACCGCACCATGTTCCTGATGTATTCCAACACCAAGGTCATCACCACCTGCGCGATCTGGCAGCTGGTGGAAGACGGGCTGCTGCGCTTCACCGACACCGTCGCCAGCGTGCTGCCGGGCTTCGAAGCGAACGGCAAGGGCGACATCACCATCATCCAGCTGCTGTCGCACCAGGGCGGCTTCCCATCCTCCATGCCGAACGCGAAGGTGTGGGGCGACCAGGCGGAACTGCGCCGCCAGGTGTGTGCCTTCACGCTGGAATGGACGCCTGGTTCGCGCGTGCACTACCACCCGACCGCCGCGCACTGGGTCTGCGCCGCGATCATCAATGAGCTGACCGGGCGCGACTTCCGCGACGTGATCCGCGAGCGGATCATCCTGCCGCTGGGCATCGGCGAGGAGCTGTATGTCGGCACGCCCGAGAGCGAGCAGCATCGCTGCGCGGATATCTACGACACGCAGGGCCTGGGCAAGTTCACGGTGCGTGCGCCGGAAGCGACCAGCGCCTTCAAGCTCTCCGGCGTGCCCGGTGGCGGCGGCTATGGCACGGCGCGGGCGATGGCGACTTTCTATCAGGCGCTGGGCAATGGCGGTGAGCTGGATGGCGTGCGGCTCGTCTCTCCGCGGATGATGGAATACGTCACCCGCAACTTCACCGGCGACCGGCTGGACACCAACATGGGCTTCGCTATGAACCGTGGCCTCGGCCCGCATTCGCGTGGCGAGCAGGACGTGATCCGCGGCCTGGGCACGCTGGCGCATCCGGCGACGTTCGGGCATGGCGGCGTTGGCTCCAGCTATTGCTGGGCGGACCCGGAGAGCGGGCTGTCCTTCGCCTTCTTCAGCAACTGCCGCCAGGACCAGGATGGCGGCGCCTGGCACAATGGCCGGATGGAGACGCTCTCCAACCTGGCGCACGCCAGCATCGTGGAGTGAGACGGCTCGGGCGGCGTGGGTACACGCTGCCCGGCTCGCCATTGCGTGGTGGCGCTTGCCTGCGCCGCCCGCTGCGGTCGTGGCGGCGGCTCAGCGCGCCGCCCGGATACCCTTCTCGCGTCAGCGCGCGGCCCTGATGCCTGTGGCGGCGGCGACTTCGCCCCAGATGCGGTCTTCCTCGGCCAGCCGGGCGTTGAACTGGGCGGGCAGGCTGCCGACCGGCTCGAAGCCCCAGTCCCGCACGCGCTGCACGGCGGCCGGCTGGTGCAGGCCGTCATGGATCGCCTTGCCCAGCAGTTCCACAATCTCTGGCGGCGTGCCGATGGGCGCGAAGAAGCCCTGCCAGATCAGCGGGTTGAAGTTGCGGTAGCCAAGCTCGGTGAAGCTCGGCACGTCCGGCAGCGCGGCCAGCCGGCCGGGGCCGGACGTGGCCAGGATGCGCAGATTGCCGGTGCGCAGCTGCGAGGACGCCGAGGAGGTGTCGATGAACACGCAGCAGACATGGCCGCCCAACAGGTTGGTCAGGAGCCCGTTGCGGATGGGCACATGGGTGAAGCGCAGCCCGGCCTGCTGGCCGAACAACGCGGCGAAAAGATGCGCCGAGGAGCCATGGCCGTAGTTGCCCATGGGGATTTCGTCCGGCTGCTGCTTGGCCCAGGCGACGAATTCCGTGACCGTGCGTGCTGGCACCATCGCCGGATTCACCATCAGGATATTGCCGCCGGCGTTCATCTGGCTCAGGCCGATCAGGTCGCGGCGGGCGCGATAGGGCGTCTCTGGCTCGATATAGGGCAGGGTCATGATCGCGGAGGTGGCGGAGAGGATGGTCATGCCATCAGGCCGCGCCCGCGCCACGGTGGTGACGGCGACGACGCCACCGCCGGAGGGCATGGGTTCCACCACCACGGTGCGGCCAAGGATTTCCTGCATCAGCCCGGCGACCAGGCGCGACGGAGCATCGGTGCCGCCGCCGGCCGCACCGGTCATGATCATGCGGATCGGGCGGTCGGGCAGTAGCGTTTGCCGCTCCGCGGCGGGCAGCACGGGCTGGGCGAAGGCGGGCGCTGCCAGCAGCAGCAGAGCGAGGAGCGCGCGCATCACGCTGCCACCTGCTGCGGCACGAAGGCGGGCATCACGTCGCGGACGAACAGTTCCACCGACCGCTTGCTCTCGGCGGGCAGCATGTCGCCGAAGGCGAAGCGGCAGAGCAGGTAATTGATGCCGCTGGCCGGGATGTCCTTGGCCAGAATGTCCCGCATGGTGGCCGGCGAGCCACAGAAGGCCTGGCCGCGCGCGGCCATGTCGTCCCAGGTGGGCGGGAAGTTGGCGTTGGGCGGAATGCCGCCGCGCAGCTTCCACAGGTACATGAAGCTCTCGATCCACTTCAGGTAGGCGCGGCGCGCCAGCGCCAGGGCTTCTGCGTCGGTCTCGGCCACCACCAGGTGGCGGCTGGTGCCGATCATCGGAAGCATGCTCTCGCTGCGGCCCAGCGCGGCCCATTCCTGGCGATAGCGGTCCGCCACCGCGCGCATCGGGGCCGCTGGCAGGTTGCCGACGACGTTGACCTGGTTCTCGGCACACCAGGGCACGCCATCCGGCCGGGCAATGCCGTACCACAGCGGCGGGTGCGGCTGCTGCACCGGGCCGACCGTGATGGGCACGGCGTCGAAGTGGTAGAACTCACCATGGTGGGTCAGTTCCTGGCCCTCGCTGGCGAGCATGCGCAGGATCAGGCCCAGCGCCTCGATGTACTGCGCCTGCACCTTGCTGGGGTCGAGGCCGTAGAAGCGCACCTCATGCGGGGAGATGCCACGGCCGACACCGATCTCCAGCCTGCCGCCGGACATGTGGTCCAGCATGCAAATCTCCTCGAACAGACGGAGCGGGTGGTACAGCGGCAGGGTATAGACCAGCGGGCCGAAGCGCAGCCGCTTGGTGCGCTGCGCCAGCGCCGCCAGGAACACGCTGGGGGAGGATGCCGCACCGAGCGGCGTGCTGTGATGCTCGGCATGGTGGTAGGCGTAGAAGCCGCCGGCGTCGTACTGCTCGCCCAGCATCAGCCGGTGCTCGAAATCCTCGCGCAGCGTCCCGGGGCCGCGGTCCAGGTGGTCGAAGACGCCGAAGCGCATGGCAGGTTCCCTTGGAGATTTGCCCGAAGGGTAGCCCGCCCTGCGCGGCCGGCAAAGCCGGGCGTCGCCTGCGCGGCCGACGCCAGTCGGCC
>CANBNK010000211.1 GCA_947371015.1 Acetobacteraceae bacterium
CGCCTGTTGGGTCTTGCGACTGCACGCCTGTTGGGTCGTGCGACTGCACGCCTGTTGGGTCGTGCGACTGCACGCCTGTTGGGTCGTGCGACTGCACGCCTGTTGGGTCGTGCGACTGCACGCCTCCGGCTTCCTTGGCTGCCCCGCACCGGCGGCGGGCGCCATTCGGGGCCTTGGCACGAGTCAAAGCCTCGTGCCGTTGGTATGAGGCTTGGTCGTGGGTGCCGGAGCCGGCGCCAGCGGGAACAGCGCCTGGTGCAGCCATTCGGTCAGTTCGCCGGCAGTGCGGGCCTCCGCCAGCAGGGCGGGGTTCTCCACCATCAGCTGGGCGATGCTGTCGCGCATGGCCATGCCGGTGGCGAGGACCCGTTCGGCGGTGGTCTCGCCCTGCTTCACCAGCTGCCGGCGTTGCAGGAAGGCGAAGAGTTCCGCGGCCATGGCGCGCAGCAGCGGGCGCCCGTGGCGCTGGGCATAGGCCAGGAACTCGGCCCGGACGAAGCGTTGCACCGGGCCGAGCGGCTGGGCTGATCCGGCGCGGAGCGTGGCCATGACGGTGGTGGCGCAGACTTCCTGCGCGTTGGCATCCTCCGGCAGGGTTTCCAGCATGTCGCGATATTCGGCGGCGCGGCGGGCGACGTAGCGCCGGAACAGCGCGTCGCGGATGGCATCGGCGCTGGGGAAGTGGCGGTGGATGGCGCTGGCGGGCAGGTCGCTGCGCCAGGCCAGTTCGTCGATCTGGGGGGGTGCGTCCTGCTTCGCCAACCAGGCGTCCTTCGCCGCGTCCAGGATACGGTGGATGGTTTCCGCGGCGCCGTCCTGCTCGGGCATTCGGCGCAGCGTGGCAGGGCGGGTGCTGTGCGGCATGGGCATGGGTATTGCGGGCTTCCTGAGCGGTACGGCGGCGGCGCAGCCGGCCTGAAGCCCGCTCCGCTGCCGTGTCTGCGGGCAGGATACCGAAAGCGCGAGTGGTTTGAAAGAACGCAACCATGACGTGCGAAAACTTATCGAGAAAACATCTTGCGTTGTTTTCCGAGATGCTTCGGCTTTTTTGTTCAGCTCAGGCGCGAGTGACTTTTTTGGTTACATCTTGGCCGGAATGATGCGGCGGGGCTGATTGCGCCTATTGGCCCCGCCAGATCGACTGGCCCGATCGCCCGCCGGATCCCCTGGGCGGGGCTGCCGGGTCGCGGCGGCTCAGAACAGCGCGTAGCCGCCGTCGATCAAAAAGCTGTCGCCGGTGTGGAAGCGGCTGGCGCTGCTCATCAGGTACACCGCGATACCGCCGAAGTCCTCGGGCGTGCCCCAGCGGCGCATCGGCACGCGGGGCAGCACGTTGCCGGCGAATTTCGGGTTGGCGACGGATTTGGCCGTCATGTCCGTCTCGATCCAGCCGGGCAGGATGGAGTTGGCGGTGACGCCGTAGCGGGCGAGTTCGACCGCCAGGGCCTTGATCATGGAGACGAGGCCGCCCTTGGTGGCGGCGTAGTGTTCGTTGCGGGCAGCGCCCTCGATGGCCGCGAGCGAGGCGGTGCCGACCAGGCAGCCGCCTTTGTCGCCCTCCTCAGCGCGCTTTTTCATGTGCCGCGCAGCGGCCCTGAACGTGAAGAAGGCGCCGTCCAGGTTCACGCGCAGCACGCGGTGCCAGTCCTCGGTGGTGAACTCCGGAAAAGGTACCTGCTTGCCGCTGGAGATGCCGGCATTGGCGAAGCAGCCGTCGACCCGGCCCATGACGCGCAGGCTTTCGGCGAAGGCGGCTTCCACCTGGGCTTCGTCGCCGACATCGCATTCCAGTGCCAGCACGCGGGTGCCGTGGGCGGCCAGCGTGGTGCGGGCGGCGGCGTTCTTCGCCGGGTTGGTGCCCCAGATGACCACGTCGGCGCCGGCCTGGGCGCAGGCCTCCGCCATGCCGAGGCCGATGCCGCCATTGCCGCCGGTGATCAGCGCGACCTTGCCGGCGAGGTTGAAGGGTTGATAGGCCATTGGGCGTTTCCCTTGGATTTGTCGGGGCAGTTTCGGCCGGCCCGGCGGCGCCGACAATGGTGCGGGTTTTGGTCGAGAGACTGATCCACGCCCTTCGGCGCCGGCGCCTACAGCACTATCCGCTCACGCTGAATCAGCGTGAGCGGATTTCGTGCCGTAGCTTCAATAGGTTGCAGAGCACGAAATGCGCCCGACAGGGCGCATGGTGCTCTGGGACGATCGGGCTCTATTCGGTGACGATGCGGGCGGTGCTGCCGCCGCGGCCGGCGGATACCTCGATGCGCGCGGCCAGGCGTTCGCGCAGTTCCGCGACATGGCTGATGACGCCGACCAGGCGGTCCCCGGCCTGCAGCGATTCCAGCACGGCGACGGCGGTGTCCAGCGTTTCCGCGTCCAGCGTGCCGAAGCCTTCATCGACGAACAGCGCGCCGAGCTGGCGGGCGCCGGCATGCGCCGCGACGGTTTCCGCCAGGCCGAGCGCCATGGCGAGGGACGCGCAAAAACCTTCGCCGCCGGAGAGGGTGGCGGCGGGGCGGGGCTGCGCGTTCCAGCGGTCCTGCACCTCGATATCCAGGCCCGCGGCGGCGTTGCGGCGGATGGGTTCCTGCCGGCGTTGCAGCGCGTAGCGGCCGGCGAGCATGCCCGAGAGATGCCGGTTGGCGGCGGCCAGGGCTTCGTCCAGCAGACCGGACAGCACGAAGCCTTCGAAGTCGAGGCCGCTGCCGCCGCGGCCTTCTGACAGTGCCACCAGGTCCTCCCGCAGGGCCAGGGCGGCTTCGGCGGCGGCGTGGGTGGTGGCGGCGCCGGCGATTTCTGCCAGCAGCGCGTCGTGGGCGCGCAGGGCCTCGGCGGCCAGGGTGGCGCTGCGCTCGGCCGCGGCGCGGGCGGTGGTGGCGGTGGCCAGCGCGGCGGCGGCGGCGGCGAGGTCCGGCGGGGTGAGGGCGGCGGCGTCGAGCGCGGTGCGTTCGGCGGTGGCGCGGGCGGCGGCCAGCGCCGTGTCGTGTGCGGTGAGGGCGGCGGCCAGCGCGTCCTGCCGGGCGGGGGCCAGCAGGGCGGCGCGGGCGGCTTCCGGCGTGGCGAAGCCGGCGGTGGTGCAGGCGGTGGCGAGGGCGGCGGCGGCCTCGGTGGCGGCTGCGGCGGCCGTGGTGGCGCGGAGGGCGGTGCTGGCCTGGTGGGTGGCGCGTTCGCTGGCTTCGCCAGCGGCCTGGGCGCGTTCCTCCCGCGCGGCGCGCAGCGCGGTTTCCAGGGTGCCGGCCTGGGCGGTGGCGGTGGCGGCCTGCTGGCGCAGGGTGGCGGCGGCGGGCAGGGCTGCTGGCAGGGCCTGTGCCAGGGTGGCGCGGGTGGCTTCGGCGGCGGCCTGGGATTGGGCAGCCTGGGCCTCGGCTGCCGTGGCGGCGGTGAGCGCGGCGCTGGCGCGGTCCTGCGCGGCTTGGGCGGCGGTGGCCTCGGCGTCGCGGGCGGGCAGCGCGGCGGCGGCGTGCTCGGCGCTGGCCAGGGCGGCGGCGATGGCTTTGCCCTCGGCTTCCAGCGCGGCCTTTTCCGGGATGGGCAGGCCGAGGCGGCTGGCGCTGTCCTCGCGCTGGGCGGCGGCGAGTTGGGCTTCGGTTGCGGCCTTGGCGTGGGCGTCGCGGGCGGCTTCCACGGCAGCTTCCAGCGGGGTGGGGTCCGGCGTGGCGGCCAGGTGCGGCTGGGCGGGGGTCGGGTGGTGCGGGCTGCCGCAGACTGGGCAGGGGGCGCCTTCGGCCAGCGTGAGGGCGAGATGGGCGGCCTGGTCGGCCAGCAGGGCGGCGCGTGCGTCGGTGAGCGCTTGCCGGGTGGTGCCCAGGGCGGCGTCGGCCGATGCGCGGAATTGCTCCGCGGCGGCGAGGCGGCGGCCGGCTTTTTCCCAGGCGGTGAGGTCGGCCCAGCGGGCGCGGGCCTGGTCGCGTTCCAGGCGGTGGCGGGGGGCCTGGGCGGCCGCCTCGCGCGCGCCGGTCTGTGCCGCCAGCGTCGAGGCGAGGGCTTGCTGCGCGGCCTGGGCGGTGTCCTCGGCCTTGGCGCGGGCATTGCTGGCGGCGGCGGCATGGCGGGCGGCTTCGGCGGCTGCGGCGGTCGCGGCCTCGGCGGCGGCGACCTGGCTGGCCTGGGCTTCCAGCCGCTGGGCCTCGGCGCGGAGCCGGGCGGCTTCGGTTTCCTGCGTCGGGGCGGCGGCCAGTGCGGCTTCGGCGGCGGCGAGGCGCGTGGTGGCCTGGGCCAGCCGGGTGGCGGCCTGGGTGGCTTCGGCGGCGGCGGTGGCGGCCTGGGAGGTGGCGGCCTCGGCGGCGTGCAGGGCGCCGCGCAGCTGGTCGGCGCGGCGGGCGGCGGCGAGGGTGGTGCGCTCTGCCTCGCGGGCCGGCGCGGCGGCTTCATGGGTGGCCAGCGCCAGGCGGGCCTCGGCGGCGGCGTCGAGCCTGCGGGCGGTGTCGCGGGCGGTGCCTTCGGCGGTGCGGGCGGCGGTTTCGGTGGCGGTTGCGGCCTGGGCGGCGGCTTCGGCTTCGGTGACGGCCTGTGCCAAAGCGGGGCGGGTTTCGGCGGCGGTTTCGGCGCTGCCAGCGCCGGCGCGGGTCAGCAGGGCGGCGAGCGCGAATTCGGCGTCGCGGCG
>CANBNK010000212.1 GCA_947371015.1 Acetobacteraceae bacterium
GTCAGGTTGCTGGGAAAACCGCCGCCAGACTGGCAGTACGTTGTACGATGTTCGTCGGTCCACATCCCCGGGCACCACAAAGCCGTTGTGCCGCTGGGTGAATCATCCGGGAGCGAGCCGGAGCAAGATCTTTTGGGTCAGGCTCTGAGTGGTGCTTCGGCGGACAACCTTGGCGGGCGCATCAGCACTGGTCTGATCCGGCGTGCCCGGTCTTCGTGGACGAAACCTGGGCCAAGACCAAGATCGTGCCCCGTGGCTGGAGCCCTCGCGGTACCCCCGCTGCTGGCCAAGGTGGCACACGGGCACTGGAAGACCCTGACGTTCCCGGCCTGCCTGCGCCACAACCGCATCGGCGCGCCCTGCGTTATCGATGAGCCGATCAACGGCCTCTCCTTCACCGCCTAGCCGGTCGCGGTTCTAGGTGAACACGGTCACGTCCCAGACCGGCGCGTCCATCGACAGCCCGATGAACCAGCGGAACAGCATGATGTAGGTCACAAGCTCGATCAGCCGCCGCGCCGAGCGCACCGCGCAGATCGCCTGCAGCAGCAGCGCGCGAAGCAGCTTCTCCGGCGCAATCGAATCCCGCCCGCCAGCCGCGCAGAGCGCGTCAAAATCGCCAGACAACCGCTCCAGCGCCGCGTTCAACAGCAATCGCATCGCCCGCAACGGATGGTCCGCCGGCACCAACGCCTCCGAGCTTACATAGCTGAACATCGAGCCCGTCTGCCGATCCGATCCACGCATCGCCCCAACCCGCCGCTGCCATCATCAACAGCGAATCAGACCCAGGCCGATCCGGACAGCCGAATGTCCTCAACCTGCGAGGTCAGCCGATTCCTGGTGCTGACGCTGAACCGCGGCGACATCGTCATCGCCGACAACCTCGGCGGCCGCAAAGGCAAACCCGTCCGCGACGCGCTCAACGCCGTCGGTGCCAAGCCTTCCTTTCTGCCGGCCTACGGCCCAGGCTTGAACCCTATCGAGATGATGTGCGCCAACCTGAAGACTCTGCTGCGCAAAGCCGATGAACGATCCGTCGAGGCGACCTGCTCGGCGCATTCAAACCGAGGGAATGCGCTGCATGTCTCGGCCATGCCGGGCCTTGCTTCCGTCAAGGCCTGACAGCCTTGAAGGAGGTACGACCGTCGGCTCAAACCGGCCGGCGGCGGCAAGCGCCGCGAAGGCGGCGCCGGGGATGTGGCGGATGTAGCTTTGCCCAGTGGCCAACATCGCCACCTTGGCCGGGTCGATGTCGAAGCCCAGCACGCGGAAGCCGCGTTCACCGATGGCGCGGGCCACTGGCAGGCCGACATAGCCGAGCCCGATGACAGCCACCACGGCGTCCCGTTGGAGGAAGCGGGCTTCCAACCCGGCGACCGAGACACCCAGAGTGCTGCCGATGCCGTCCATGACGCTGCCTCGCACCCATTCGGCATGACTCTACCGAAGGGTGCGTCAGGCTAGCCGATACGCCCGGCTGAGAGTAGGTGTAGCGCAACGATTGAAATCTGGCTGGCGGCGGCATCCCAGCCGGGCCGGTCCGTGGCCGGCGGCAGCCGCGTGGCGGGAAGCACGTGGTCGAAGGGCGGCACCGACGCCTCGGTGCCCTCCGCCTGCCAGTACAGGGTCAGCGCACGCGGGTCGGGCTCGAAGCCTGCGGCATCACCCAGCACCAGGCTGACATCGTCGCCGGCGCCGATGCCGTCCTGCCACTGGTTGGGCTCGTCCAGCCGGGCGGCGTGGCCTTGGCGGCGCAGCGCCTGCACCAGGGCTTCCGCCGCGGCCGAGGCAGCGCCGGGCAGCTTGATGCCGAAGCGCAGCCGGCCGGCGGCCTCGCGCAGCGCCGCGGCCAGCGTGGCGGCGCGCTGCGGCCAAGTGTACCCGTCCAGCACCGCGGCGCGCAGCCGGGTGGTGATCGCATTGCGGCTGGCGGCGTCGACCAGCAGCCCGGCGGCCAGGTCGGCCAGGGCAGCCGCGTCGGTGAAGCCCGGCACCAGCCCGGGCAGCAGGGCTTCGGCCGCGGCCAGGTTGTCGGTCAGCGCCAGGGTGCCGCAGGCGGCGGCGTCCAGCACGCGGCGGTCCAGCACCGCCCATTCGGCCTGCTCCGGCGTCGCCACGTCCAGCACCAGGCGGGCGGCGGCCAGCGCGGCCGGGCGGTCGCGGCCGGGCAGGGCGCCCTGCCACAGCGGTTCCGTCGCGGCCCAGCCATCCCCCAGGATGGCGCCGTGCAACGGCAGCACCGCCAGCAGCGGCGGCACCCGGGCATCCGCCGGGCCGGGGAACAGCAGATCGGCCTCGGCCGGCAACGGGGCATGGGGCGGGCCCTGGGGCGGGGCGAAGCGGCGCGGGTCGGTGGCGGGGGGCAGCAGCGCCACCGCCAGCCCGGTGGCCTCGCGCAGCGCCGCGGCCATGCGGGGCGAGGCGGCGAAGACCAGGTCGCAGGCCTGCAAGTGCCCGGCCGCCAGCCATTCCGCCACCTGGCCCTGCACCCAGGCCACCACCAGCAGCCCCGGCGTGGCGTTGACCATGCGGCGCAGCTCGGTTGCCGGATGCAGCGCCACCAGCGCGTCCAGCCCGCGCCAATCGGGCTCATCGCGCTCCAGCAGGGCGGCGTCCCAGCCGGCGGCCTCGGCCAGGGCGGCGGCCAGCGGCTCGACCCAGTCGGCGTCCTCCGGCTGGCCCAGCGCAAAGCCGATGCGGCAGCGGGCCTCACGCCAGCCGGCCTCACCAGCGAGGGCGGCCTGGCGCAGGCGGCGCTTCAGCCAGGTCGACTGGCGGCGCAGGAAGTGCTGGCGATTGGCCATCTCGCGGCCCTGGGCGCCGGCCTGCTCCGGGTCCGCCAGCGCGGCGGCGAAGCGCAGGCCGCGCGTGGCGCTGCGCTGGTGCAGCGCCACCGCGTCCCGCGCCACCACCACCTGGCCCAGCTCCCGGCCCAGGCGCAGGCACAGGTCCACATCCTCCAGCCCGTAGTCAAAGCCTTCGTCGAAGCCGCCGATGCCGAGGAAATCCGCCCGGCGCAGCAGCAGCAGGGCGGCGGTGGCGGCGGGCGCGGCGTCGGCGCCTTCGCTCGGATCGGCGGCCTCGGCCTCGACCTCATATGGCAGCCACAGGCTGCGGCCATGGGCGCCGCCATGCAGCAGGCGGAAGCCGATGCCGTCATGGTGCAGCACCGGGCGCAGGCTGCCATCCGCCTGCACCACCGGTTCCGCCAGCCGGGCGCCCACCGCCGCCACGCCTGGCGCACTCAGGGCGCGCAGCATGGCCGGCAGCGGGTCGTGGGTGAAGGCGATGTCGTTGTTCAGGAACAGCAGGTACTTGCCGCGCGCCCGGCGGGCGCCGAGGTTGTTCGAGGCGCTGAAGGAGTGGTTCCGCTTGCGCGCCTCCACCCGGATCTTCAGCTGTTCGGCCCAGCGGGCGGCGACGGCCAGGCTCTCATCCGTGCTGGCATGGTCCACCAGCACCACTTCCAGCGGCGTGCCGGCATGGCGTGCCAGGCTGGCGAACAGCGTCTCCAGCAGCGCCGCGCCGTTGCGGTTCAGCACGATGACGGAGACCAGCCCCGGCGCCGGCCGGGCCGCCGGGCGCAGCGGTGGCGGCAGCGGGCGCGGCGCCTGGCCGGCGGGTGGCGGCAGCAGCCGGCTGGGGAAATGCAGCTCCGCCGGGCAGCCCGGCAGTGGTTCGGCCGCGCCGATGATCCGCACCACCAGGCGCCGGTGCCGGCCGTTCCAGCATTCCGCCGGGACTGCCCATTCGAAGCCGTGCTGGCCATGCGGGCTGAGGCTGCGGAAGCGCGGCTGGTAGCGGTCCGCCCGCGCGGTGCCGATGACCATGCCGTCCAGCTCGATCGCCACCTGCACCGGGCGATCGGCGGCCAGGTTGTCGATCGCCCAGCCACTGAGGCGTTCCGGCGTGGTGGTTTCCAACTGGCCGCGGAAACGCTGCTCGGCGTCCTCCACCTCGGCGGTGCCGAGCGGGCCGGTGATGTCCAACTGCTGGCCGAGGCAGAGGTCCAGCGCGCCCAGGCTGACCCGCAGCCGATGCGCCGCGCCGTCGAGCAAGGCGCGCGGCACCGGCAGGCGAAACCCCGGCAGCAGCTCGGCGAAGCTGTCGCCCAGGTCGGGCCTGGCCTCCGTGGTGCGGGTTTCCGCCACCAGGCGGTCGGCGTCGAACAACTGCACGGCCACCGCGGCGCCGGGCTGGCGCAGGTCCTGCGCCCAGCCGGTCAGGATGCCGCCATGGAAGCGTTCCAGCCGGCCGCGCAGATGGCCACGATGGGTCAGCTCATGCCCCGCCGGGCCGGTGCGCAGCAGCGTGGCGGCGCTGATGTCGCGCACCGCCAGCCGATGCGGCGCATCGTCATGTACGCCCAGCGGCAGCGGCAGCACGAAGGTGCCGCCCGGATTGGCCTGGCGGCGCAGGAACAGCGGTGGCGCGCCGGGGTCGACCTCGCCATCCACCAGCAGTTCCAGCCGGGCATTGGCGCGGTCACCGTAGTCCAGGCGGCCATGCAGCACGCCGCGGCGCA
>CANBNK010000213.1 GCA_947371015.1 Acetobacteraceae bacterium
GCTGATGGTGCTGCCGGAGACGCCGATCTGCCCGGCGCCATCGCCCTGGGTGAGGACGGAAAGCTGGTCCTCGGCCAGCAGGCCGCTGACTACCAGGTGGCCGCCGGAGAGAGAGACTTCACTGGTGAAGGTGACAGCCGCAGCAAGCATCTGCGGCGCGGCGTTCACCGTGTTCTCGTCGAAGGTGACGCTGGCAGCCAGGCCGCTCAGGGCCGGCCCTTCTGCGACGTTCGTCACCGTGATAGCGACGGCCTGGGGCGCGCTGCTCAGCAAGCCGTCGGAGGCTGTGACAGTGATATCGTAAACGTTGTCGGCACCAGCATCGGCCGGGGCTTCGAAGTCGGGTGCGGCCTTGAAAGTGACGGCGCCGGCGCTGCTGATATCGAACAGCGTTGCATCGGTGCCGCCAAGCGAATAGCTGAGCGTTGCGCCTGCAGGGTCGGTGCTGGTCACCTGATAAGCGGTGCCAGTGCCGTTCTCGGCGAAGCTGGCGGTGGCGACGGAGGTGACGCTGGGTGCCAACTGCACATCGCCGTCGTCGAAGCGCAGTGTCTCCGCGCCATGCACCAGGTTGGTGCCGGATGCCGTGACCACCTGGTAAACCGCGCCTGCAAGGGACGTCACGCTGGCCTGGGCGTGGTCCATGTGGAACACCACAACGTCCTGGCCAGCGCCACCTTCGACGGTATCGTTGCCGCCGCCGCCATCCAGCGTGTTGTCGGCAGCGTTGCCGGTAATCAGGTCGTTGCCGCTGCCGCCGACCGCATCCTCGATGACGGCACCAAAGGCGATGCCGATATCCTTCACCAGACCGCCGGCAGATGAATAGCTGCCCGGCACCAAGCTGATCACCTGGTTCTGGCTGAAGCCCGAGAGGTCAAGCGTATCGGTGCCGCCACCGTCCCAAATCGTCAGTACCGGAGTTGCGTTGATGGTAAAGTCGTAAACGTCGCTGCCAGCATTGGCGTTGAAGCCATACGTGGTATTTCCTGCACGCGTGGTGGTGTTAACGCCGTATTTGGACTGTATGGCAGCGATGTCGTCCACCATCGGGGTCTCAGGAAAGGGGTCGTTGCTGTATCGGCCCCAGTTGATGGTCGCGTCCAACTCGTCCGGCGCGAAATAGGACATAACTGTGTATTGGCGGGTGTCCTGCGCATACACCGCGTCGGCGGCATAGGTTATGCCGACGCCCGGCGCCGCGTTGTAGACCCCGGGGTGGCTGAGACCGAGGCTGTGGCCGATCTCATGGATCAGCGTCAGCAGACCGTAGCCGCCAAGCGCCATGCCGTCGTCCGAATTGCTCTGCCAACCCGCCGCCAACCAGATGCTGTTGCTAGCCAGGTACTGCGCACTGGGCGCGCTGCTGTAGTAATAGTAACTGCCTGCAGAATAGGTTCCGTCGCCATCGGTAGTACTGGAAAGGGCGATGGTAATGTCGGCGCTGGTACCCGTGACTTCACTGAAGCTGAGGCCCGACACATCCTGCCATTCGCTGAACGCCAGACGCGCCGCTTGGGCTTGCACAGCGTCAAGCGCCTGGAACCCCGCGGTCTCGGGTATGCCGGCATCGGCTGGCCATGCGAGCGGGAGGGAATAGGTCAGCATGGGGCTTTCCCAGCTTATCGTATCCCCAACGGCACCTTGCCAGCTTGTGGTTACCGCGACGATGATTTCCGCCAGCGTGTAATTGGGCTTGTCAGCGCTGGCTGCATTGTTGGTCAGGTCGCTCAAAGCGAGCAGCGGAAGCGTCGCCTGCACCCTCGGAGAGGTTTCCAGGGGGATGATCTCGGCCGACATCACGGAAGCCGTAACGCTGCCAGCCTGAAATACGGTCATGCGCCACGGCCCCTACCCACACCCTTACCCAGGAGGGGAAGAGATCTCATCCGTGGGATTGTGGCACATGAACCTCAACTCACGCGTGTCCCATATGGGACAAAACTGCGTCGGCAAGTCTCTTTTTTACGCATTAAAGGTGCCCAAGGCCACAACCAGAGCGAGTTTTTTCTGGCTATTGGTGCCGGTCTTTTGCACGGCGCGCTCTAATTGTTGCGCATCGTTCTCACCTCCAGACCCACGCGAGCCACAATACCGCTAAGGTCCATCCCGGTACTCAGCATGGCGGCGACCTGCACCAGGGTCGGCGTCAGGCCCAAGGCGCCGGCAACCGGCCGCGCCTCCGGCTGTTGGGCCAATTAGAAATTGCCCAGCGCCATCAACACCCGCTGCGGGTGGGCGCTGACCACCTACAAGTAGATGATGAGGTGCAGCGTCCCGTTCCTGCCTGGCAGAGCACAGGAACCTTGCCTTCGCGCGAAGTGACCAGCGCGTCCAACGCAGCCTCCAGCATCTCACGATCCTTCTGGCGTCGGAGCAGTACCTCGCCGCCCTCCAGCCTCAGGCCCAACCCAGCCTGCAGGGCTGCATCCGCGCTGGATACGCTGCCGAAGCCATCAGGCAGTTCGATCCCAACCATCCAGCGCACCGGCCCGCTGCAACTCCGCGATCAGCGGTTGCAACTCTTCGGCATAGGCGCGCCACCGGCCGAGGCCACGGCCATTGACCGGCTGGCGCACCTGGCTGCGACTGACCGTGCGCACGCGGCTCTCGCCCTCGTAGAAGCTGGCGCAGGCATCGTCATGTGGCAGGCCGATATGAGCCAGCACGCGCGCCAGCGTGCCGTCGAAGTCCCGCACCCAGTCGGCCAACTTCACCACCAGCACACGGCCGGGCATCGCCGCCGCCCAATGCTCCATCAACCGCTGCTGCTGCGCAATGGTCCAGCCAAGGTCAGCTAGGTCATGCGCGTAGCCGTGGCTGCCATGGAAGCGGAAGGTGAAGATCGACAGGCCAATGTCGCGCGGGTCGCGCTGGCAGTGGATGAACCTGGCGCCCGGCAGCATCACGCCGGCGAGGCCGAGGTGCAGATAGTTGCCCGGCATCTTGTCGACGATGCGGGCCTGCTCCGGCGCCAGCGCGTGCAACTGCGCCAGGTAGTCGGTCGCCGCTGCATCCAGCCCCGGCCCGTCCAGCGCCGCCAGCCGCCGCACCGCCTCGGCGCCCTCGCCGCCCAGCCGATAAGCAATCTGCCCGAGCGCAACCCGCTCGCCGGCGCCGTGCACCTGCGGATGCGCGGCCAGGATCTGCTCGCACAGCGTGGTGCCCGAACGCGGCATCCCTACGATGAAGATCGGCGCCGGGTCAGTGTTGCCTGCCCGCGGCCCAGCGGCGAAGCGCGCGGCCGAAAACGCGGCGATATTGGCTTCAACCTCGGCCAGGTGCGCAACGCGCGGGAAGGGTTGCGAGCCCTTGAGCAGGTCGTGCCCCGCCTGCCACTGCGCCATGGCGGCGCCGGGCATCTGTTGGCCCGACCAGAACTTGGCGAGATCGTAGCGCGCCATGATCTGGTGCTCAGGCACTGCCTTCGGCCCGCTGGCCTGCAGCGCGCGTTGCATCGCTTCGGCGGCGCTCCGCGCCGCGTCGGCATCCCCCAGGGCTTGCGCCAGCAGAACGTGCCGCCAGTGCCACAGCGCGAGCATCTCCGCCGGGATTGGCCCGATGGCCTGCACGGCGGCCAGCGCCAGCAGCGCTTTCTTCGGGCGGCCGAGTTGCAGTTGCGCCAGCGCGGCCTGCAGGTGCCAATGCCGCAGCGCGGCTGCTTCGGCCGGCAAGGCCGGGGCGGCAGCCAGCAGGTCCAGCGCCTCGGCGGGCCGTTCCTCCTGCAGCAAGTCCGCCACTAGGTTCAGGCGGGCCGCATGATTGCGCGGGTTAGCGGCCAGGCTCTCGCGCAGCAGTGCCTCGCCGCCCTCGTGCTGGCCGGTCAGACGCAGGAAGGCACCCAGATTAGCCGTGGCCGCGGTGTGGCCGGGGGCGCACTGCAGCGCCTGGCGCATCGCAGTCTTGGCGTCCTCGATAGCGCCCTGGTGGTAGCGTGCGACGCCGTAGTTGACCCAGGCATCGGCCCAGGCAGGGTCGCGCTGCAGCGCGGCGGCGAAAGCCTGCTCGGCATTGGCGTGCTCGCCCAGGGCGGTCCAGGCTTCGCCATAGGCATAGTGCGGCTGCGGCAGGTGCGGCGCTGCGTGACAGGCCTCGCTGGCGGCGTTGAGCGCGGTCAAGAGTTGGTCGCGCGCGGCGCTGGGGTGAGGGCCTGCACTCATCAGTCCGCTTTCCCATCCCGGCGCGTCAGGGAGAGTTGTAACCGGTTGACGCGGCGAATGACGGAGAGTGCCATCGGGCCTAGTGTCTTGACCGAGAAGTTTCTAGCCAAATTTACCTGCCTATGATTCGCTGCCAACGACGGCAGGCGGGGCGGAGACATTGCGGCTGTTCCCGGCACCGCCCTCACCCGCGAGGTGATGATCCATCTCCGCGTTCAACGCGCGCTCAGATAGCGCCTTCTTGAGCTGGTCCAGCAGCCCGCCACGGTCGAACGCCGTGCTCGCCGCCGCCCCGGACAGCAGTTGG
>CANBNK010000214.1 GCA_947371015.1 Acetobacteraceae bacterium
CGGGCGCGGTCACCGCCACCGAGCGGACCTATTGGGACCAGGCCTGGCGCAGCGCAGTCTCCGCCAACACGGCCATCAATGCCGCCTATCCGCTGGCCGAGGACGGGCCGGAGCTGATCGCCGGCTTTGACCTGCAGGCCGATGCGCAATCCCTGGCCGACCGGCTGCTGGCCATCTTTGGCAAGCCGCGCCGGCTGTTCCTGGCCAGGCTGCGGGCTGGCGCGGCGGGCTATTGCTGGCCGACCTGCCAGCTGGGCGCCTGCCTGGCGCTGCGCTGGCCGCAGCACCGGGCGCTGGCCACCGGCCGGCCGCTGATCGTCCAGGGCGTTTCTGCTCGTGGCGATGCGACGACGCTCACCCTCTGGGGGTAATCGATGGGCATCCTGTTGAGTTGGTCGAACCTGGCGGAGGGTTCGGCGGCGAACCTTGCTGTCAGCAGCGAGGCGGCCGGGCTTGGCCTGCGCGCCGTGCTGACGCCGCAGATCAGCGACATCTGGCGCAGCACCGCCTGGGGCGCCACCGCCATCAACCTCGACGTCGATCTCGGCTGTGCGCAGAGCATCGGCCTGGTCGCCATCGCCGCACCGCGGGACGGGCTGCTGCCTAGCACGGCGGCGCAGCTTTGGCTGGGGGCCAGTGCTATGGCGCCACCCAACACCGCCAACCTGCAGGCCAGCAGCACCAGCATCGTGCCGGGCGGTGGCAGCTTTGGCATCGGCGCCAATACCACCGATCTTGGCGCCGTCGCCGATCCGACCGGCGGCAGCGGCGCACGGCGGCTGGGCTCCACCGCCGCTGGCGGCGGCAATGTCTACCTCGGCCGCACCGCGGCGCTGAACGTGGCCGGCAGCACGCCCTACGAATTCTCATTGTTTGCTCGCAGCAATGCCAGCGCGCCCAGCCGGGGCACACTGATGACGGTGGATGAGTTCAGCGGCGCCAACTGGACCGGCACCCTGACCCGCAGCGCCGGCTCTGCCCTGGTTGGCTCCGGCATCGACGCAACCTGGCGCAGCTTTACCCGTCGGCTGACCACGCGGGCGGATACCCAGAGCCTCCAGGTCTATTGGGCCGAGGGTTGGCAGACCGGCGCCGAGATTGAGGTCTACGGCTTCAGCATCTCGCGCCGGCCCGAGATCATCGACAGCGCCAGCCAGGCGCTCGGCACCAGCATGGCCAGTTTTGGCCTCTGGGCCTGGGTCAGCAGCCCGGCGGTGACCGCCCGCTACCTGCGGCTGAGCTTCACTGGCGGGGGGACAGACGCCTACCTCCAGCTTGGCCGGCTCTGGGTCGGGCCGGCGCTCATCACCACGCGCCAGGCCTCCTACGGCTACAGCCTTGGCGCCAGTGATCCCGGCAGCAACGCCCGGGCGCCGCTTACCGGCGTGCGCGACGTGCAGCGCGGTCGGCCTTACCGCACCTTGGCCTTTACCGGCGACACCCTGACCACCGCCGAGGCGGCGCAGGTCGAACAGGCCGCGCTCGCCGCCGGCAGCACCGGCCAGGTGTTCGCCGCCCGTGTCCACACCGACCCCGCGCGCACCGGCTGCTTTGGCGTGTTCAGCCGGGCGCCAACCCTGACCCGTGTCGCTAACGCGCTCTGGCGCGCCGACTTCTCCCTGGAAGAGGATCTCTGATGGGCACGCCTGTTGTCCTCGCCGACCGCGTCCTGGTGGCCACCACCACGACCGGCACCGGCACCTATGCCATCGGCACCGCCATCACCGGCTACCTGGACCCGGCCGGCGCCGGCGTCACCACCGGGGCACGGCTGGCCTATGTCGTGGTCGATAGCCTCACCGCGCCAACCGCATTCGAGATCGGCGAGGGCATTTACACCGCCGGCTCGCCGGGCACGCTGACCCGGGCGCAGATCAGGCGCAACACCGCCGGTGGCACCTCAGCGATCAACTGGGGCGCCGGCACCAAATACCTGATGCTGGCGCCCAGTGCCGCCAACCTGCCGACCCTGGATACCGCCGGGGCGCTGACCGCGCCGGCGCTGAGCCTCACCGGCAATGCCGCGGTGGGCGGCACGCTGGCGGTCACCAGCAACGCGACCATCGGCACGGGGCTGACGGTCACCAGCGGCGGCGCCAGCATCACCGCCGGCGGCCTCACGGTCACGGCAGGCGGTCTCAGCGTCGGCGCCGGCGGCGCCAGCATCGCCGGCAACAGCACCATCATCGGTGATCTCACCACCTATCGCAGCGGCGCGCCCACCACCGGCTACCACTACTTCGGCAACACAGGCACGCGCTCCATCGGCTTTGACGGCACCAACTGCGTCATCGCCGGCATGAACGTCTACAACGCCAATGGCAGCTTCTATCTGAGTGGCGGCGGCGGCTATTTCGGCAATATCCTGCGCGACTACAGCCTGGGACAGAATACCGGGCTGAACCTCAATGATACGACGATCGACTTCATCGCCAATGGCGGCTTTGCGGGCTACGTCGATAGCGGTGGTAATATCAACGCCGCTGCCAACTTCGTGGTGTTTTCCGATCGCCGCCTCAAGCAGCGCATCCGCCGCTATGGCGATGGCGCCGCAGCAGTGGATGCGATTCAAGCCAAGCGCTTTGAGCGCAGGGATCTCGGCGGCGAGCATATCGGCTTTATCGCGCAGGAGGTGGCGGCACAGCTGCCCGAGGCGGTCACCACCACCCGCGATGGCCTGCTGGCGCTGAAGGAGATGCCGCTGATCGCGGCGCTCTGGCAGGCGCTGCAGGCAACCCGCATCGAGCTGCGCCGCGCGCAGCACCGCGTCGACAAACTGGAGGCACGGCGATGAACGTCACCATGGACCTGGTCGAAGCCGACCAGCCCGACTTTGCGGCGATGTGGCAGGAGGGCTGGGCGGAGTTGATTGCCAGCGGCGAGACCGACTACACCGTGCCACCACCCTTTGGCGGCAAGTTCGACATCGCGCTGCTGATCCGCGCTGATGGCGAGGCTGCGGCGATCCGAGCCTACCATGATTGGGGCACTGGCGTTGCGCAGGGCAAGATCACCTACGTCCGGCCCGCCTATCGCCGGCAGAAGCTCTGCGACATCACCTGGGACCTCACCGTCGCCCTGCTGAAGCAGCGCGGCGTCACCCGGCTGGGCGATACCGTGCTGGCCTCTGCCACGGCGATGAAGGCGGCCTGCGACAAGCGCGGCGATCGCCTGGTCAGCCACCGCTACCTGCGGGACCTGTGACGCCATGGCAGATATCGTCGGGCTGCGCACTGTGGCGGTGTCCAAGGGGTCACCTGCCTATAGCGACTTCATCAATCTGCGGAACTGGGCCGTCAGCGTCGGCATGCCAGGCTTTGCGGATTTGGTGAACACCTACAACTGGGTCGTCGCCTACTCGCCCGGTGGTGGTGGCACCGGGAAGTGACTGAACCGCGGCGCTGGCACGGGGGAGAGGAGCACGGATGCAGGCCTGCTGCTTGAAGCCCGAGGTTGGGGAATCGCAGGGCCTGCTTTCCTTGGTGCGGCTGGGATTTCGCCAGCGCGGGGTCTTTGCCGCCATCCAGGCGGCGGTGGATGCCGATCTTGTCGCATCGTTACTGCGGCCATCACCACGATCACCTACCACGGGTATCTGCGGCCGCTGCGGTCCTCGTAACTGAGGAGAGGCGCCTGCCCCCGCCCCACCAGCGTGGCGCCAGGCAAAGCGATTTCGACGGCCATGGCAGCATGCACAGCTGAACGATCGCATTCCTCAAGGGGATGAACCAAGGCCTGTAAGCTTCATATTTTGTCAATATACGCAATGATCCGGATTGACGAAAATGGCCGATTTATTACCCAGGAGGACAAATGCTCCCAAAGCGAGCTGGAGTGCGACGTACATGGCTGTAATCAACGGCACTTCAGGTAACGATAGCTTGGTGGGCACCAACCTCGACGACACCCTGAAGGGTTTTGCAGGCAATGACACGCTGACCGGCGGCGCAGGCATCGACACCTTCCTCATCACCGCCGGCCTCATCACTGCCGGCACCGACAGCGTCACCGACCTGGGCAATGGCGGGGCGGACCTATTGGTGGTCTCGGCCAGCGCGACGGTCAACGCCACCCTGGCTGCGGCCTGGACAGCAACGGCCGGCAGCAGCAACGCCGGCACCGCCAACCTCGTTGCCGCCGGCTACGCGGTGAACCTCGCCGCCGCGACCGGCGCCAATGGCTGGTCGGTTAGCAACGCCGGCAATGCCACCGCGGTGAGCCTGACCGGTTCGGCTAATGCTGATACCCTCACGGGCGGCAGCGGCAATGACACGCTGACCGGCGGCGCAGGCATCGATAGCTTCGCTGTCACCGCCGGCATCGACAGGGTCACCGACCTGGGCAATGGCGGGGCGGACCTGCTGGTGGTCTCGGCTGGCGCCACAGCCAATGCCACGTTGGCCGCGGCCTGGACTGCCACCGCCAGCAGCAGCAATGC
>CANBNK010000215.1 GCA_947371015.1 Acetobacteraceae bacterium
GCAACCAGGATGATGGCGATGGCGAGCACGCCCAGCACCAGGAGCGGCTGGTTGGCCAGCCAGTATTGCGGCCACAGCCACGGCGGCAGCGTGCCACGGGTGAAGCTGCTGCCGATCTTGTAGCTGACCACGCGGCCGCCGGTCAGCAGCGCCATGTCACCCTGGACCCGGGCGATCTGCTCGGGGTCGCGCAGCGCGGCGACCATCGCCTCCATGCCGGCCGGCGTGGCGCCGGTCAGGGCGATGACGGACTTGCCGGAGCGCAGCGGCGATTCGAAGCCGATCAGCGCGCCCAGGCTGTCGCCCGGGGCCGCCAGCGCAGCCGAGGCCTGCTCACGGTCGCTGCGGCCTTCCGGCGCGCCGAACACGTAGCGGATGGACTGCAACGCGTCCGGCAGCGCGACCGAGAGGCGGTTGCCCTCGACCGAGATTGGGCTGTTGCGCAGCAGTTGCTGCAGCGCCGGCTGGCGGCCCAGCGCGCCGACCACGATCAGGTCGCGGTCCGCCACTTGCTCCAGCGCGCCGGAGCGCACCACGGTCAGCCCCGTTGCGGGATAGCCGACCACCGCCGACATCCGCCCGATCAGGCCGAGGAAGGCGGAGACCTCCACCGCGCTCGGCCGGTCCGGCAGCACGGCCGCGGCCTGCGAGAGGTCGGCGAACACCGTGTAGGGGAAGCCGCTGCTGGCAAAGTGCGCCAGGTTCGGCAGCGAGGTGAAGCGATGCGCGCTGCTCAGGTCGATGCTGCTGTCGGGATCGATCGACGCCCGGATGTCCGACGGCACCGCGTTGCAATCCCCGCGCGACAGCGGTCGCATGTCGAAGCGCAACTGCAGCTCGTTCTGGCCGAACACCATCCAGGGCGGCAGGCCGACGCGGCCATCCGAGCGTTCGGTCCGGCCCATCTGCCGGCCGATGAACGACCAGGGCCAGGACGGCTCGGCGCCACGCAGCGGGAAGCTGCGCAGATAGACGTCGTTCAGCGCGACATCGAGGCGCGACGCGGCGACATCGACCACCGGCCCGGGCGGGGCGCGGAAGCGGATATCGGCCTCGAACGGACGGTTACGCCAAGTGTAGAGGTCCGGTGCGGTGCGGAACGGCACCGCCACGGCGCCCGGTGCATAGCCATAGGCCTGCAGTTCCGTCGGGTCGAGCAACTCGCCCAGCTTGACCGGGCGGTCGCTCCGCAGCCAGCGCGGCGCGTCATAGGCGGCGCGGGCCGGCAGGCTCGGGGTCTGCACCACCGCCAGTTCGCCCGACAGCGCCTCGCGGCCCACCGCCAGCGCTGAGGCAGCGGTCGCGGCTTCGGCACCGGAACGGCCGCCGACGACCAGGAACAGGCCGTGTGGGTCATTCGGGTTGGGCACCAGCGCCAGGGTCGGGCCGTCGAAGCGCGGCAGCGCCACGCCCGGCACGCTGTCAACACCGGTGGCGATGATGATCGCGTTGCCGCGTTCCGGCACCGAGGCGCTGACCGGGAAGCTGGCGCCGCGGTAGTCCGCCTGCACGGCGAACCACGAGGCCGCGACGGCGGCGGCGCGCATGGCGTCATTGCCGGCGCCGTCCGACAGCACGAAGGGCAGGTTCAGCGGCTCACGCAGCAGGCGCGGGTCGAAGAACGGCTCCGGCAGGCGGGCCAGGTCGCGGGTCAGCGGCAGCCGCTCCAGCGTCAGGTGCACCGTCGATTGGTCGGAGATGGTCGCCCAGAGCAGGCCGCTCAGCGGGTCGTTGCACTCCACCGCGTAGCGCCCGGCGAAGCGGAAGTTCAGCCGGTTGTTGTCGGCGAAGTACACCGGGTTCACCGGGAACTCGATCGGCCCGAAGCTTGGCCGCGCGCGGTCCGGCTGCACGGCACCGATGAACTGCTCGTTCAGGGTGACGGCAATCTGGCTCAGCTCGGGGATCAGCGCCGGCGAAGTGGCGCCTTGCAGCACCAGCCGCGCCGAGGTGACCACCTCATCGCCACGCACGCCGAACAGCACGCCTTGCAGGTCCGAGGTGCCGCGCAGCTGCATCGGCGCCCGGAGGCCCAGCTGGCGCAGCGTCTGGCTGACGCGGCGTGCGGTCGGGCCGGGCTCCTGGCCGAAGCCCGGCGCGGCCAGCACCGGCTGCGGCGCCGGGGCCGGCGCGGCGGCCGGGGCCTCGGCGGCCGGGCGGGCCTGCTGGCGCTGCGCCAAGGCAGGCGTTGCCGCCAGGCCAAAGCCCAGCAGCAATGCGGCAGCGCGGCGGCCGGTCAGGCCGGCACGGCCAGCGGCGGCACGGGCCTGGTTGGCCGAGGCCGGTGGGGCACCACCACCCCGGCCCTGGTCCTGTCGACCACCAAGGGTGAACTGGGAGCCACCGCGGAACAGACCACCGATGCTCACTGCAACCTCCTTCAGCGAACGCAACGGACGGTCGGTACGAATATCGTCCCAGCCCACCCAGGCGTCAGCGCGGCCGAGAACGGCCCGCACGATTTGACCTTCATCACGCAAGTCCTGCGGTGCGAAACGCACCTGCAAGCGACCTTCTTGCCAGCGCAGCACTTCGGCTGGCAGCTGGATCTGGTCTTGTCCCACCTCAAGCTCGAGCGTCACCATTTGTCCGCTCTCCAGCCCTGAGGGTCGATCGGCGGCCACGGCGGCACCACCAAGCGAAAGATCGAGTGTTTCGCCGGAGACCAGCTGGCCATCGGCCATCCGGATCAGCGCCGGCACATTCGCCGCAATACGGGCGCGTTCGCGCACCTGCCGGCGTTCACGGCCCACGGCCAACCCGGCCAGCACCGTCAGCAGGCAAAGCGTCGCCCACACAAGGTTCAGCGCGTAGGCCTGGAACTCCAAACTGGAGGGCGGGTTAGCCGCCAGACCATAGATGCCGCTGAGCAGACCAATGATCAGGAAAATCGCCAGCACCATGTTCGGGCCCACGGCGCGCAGGTCGAAGTAGCCTTCTTCCAGCGTGCCGCCCTTGTCGGTCACGTTGAAGCGGCCGCGCCGGGGGTCCAGCAGCGTCGCCAGCGTCACCGGCAGCAGGTACACCGCCAGCACCGACTCATAGATTTCCGACCAGAAGCTGTGCCGGACATTGCCCTGGATGCGCGACGCCGTGACCACGGAATGCACGATGTGCGGGCCGGCATAGGCCACGATGCTGAGCGGCGAGGCCGCGATGATCGTCTCGCCCAGCAGCAGGTAGGCCAGCGGCGAGGTCAGGAACACGAAGCGCGGCAGCGGAAACAGGAAGCCGAACATCGAGATGAAGTAGCAAAGCCGCTGCGGCCAGCCGAGGCCCGAGGCCGTCAGCGGGTTTTCCAGGCGCAGGATCTGGATCATGCCGCGGGCCCAGCGCATGCGCTGGCCGATGTGCAGCATCAACCGTTCCGTCGCCAGGCCGGCGGCCAGCGGCATCTTCAGATAGGCGGTGCGCCAGCCATTGCGCTGCATCCGCAGCGAGGCGTGGCAATCCTCCGTCACCGTCTCGGTCGGCACGCCGCCGATTTCCTCCAGCGCAATGCGCCGGATGACCGCGCAGCTGCCGCAAAAGAACGTGCCGCCCCAGAAGTCGTTGCCCTGCTGGATCAGCCCGTAGAACAGCAGGCCTTCATTCGGCACGCGCTGCCCGGTGTTCAGGTTCCGCTCGAAGGGGTCGGGCGAATAAAAGTGGTGCGGCGTCTGCACCATGCACAAGTCGCGGTCGCGCAGCATCCAGCCGACGGTCAGCTGCAGGAAGGCGCGCGTCGCCACGTGGTCGCTGTCGAACACGACGACGTATTCGCCATCGGTCTGCGCCAGCGCGTGGTTGATGTTGCCGGCCTTGGCGCCCTTGTTGTCCGGGCGGATGATGTAGCCGCAGCCGATATCATCGGCGAAGCGCCGGAACTCGTCGCGGCGGCCGTCATCCAGAATATAGACGTTCAGCTTCTCGCGCGGCCAATCCAGCGCCAGCGCGGCAAAGACCGTCGGCTTCACCACTTCCAGCGACTCATTGTAGGTCGGGATGAAGACGTCGATGACAGGCCAGGTCTCCGGGTCCGCTGGCAGCGGCACCGGCTTGCGGTCCAGCGGCCAGACCGACTGGAAGTACGACAGCACCAGCGCCAGCACGGCGTAGATCTCGGCCAGCAACAGGCCAGTGCCGAGGAAGGTCTGCCAGAAGCCGGTGTAGTCCAGCGTATCCGTAATGCGCCAATGGATGTAGCGCAGCGACACCGCGCAGCTCAGCACCGAGAGCAGGATGGTGATGGTGCGCCCCTGGAAGCGGTTAGCCACCAGATACATCATGAACCCACCAAGCGCGAGCCAGGCCTGCTGGTCCGGCTCCAGCGGCACCACAACCACCGACGCGATGATCAGTAGCCCAACCACCAGCGCAATCGCGCCGCCGATCTTGGTCCGCATGAACGGCAGCCGCGCCAGCCGTTCCCGCGAATGTACCACGGC
>CANBNK010000216.1 GCA_947371015.1 Acetobacteraceae bacterium
CCGACGGCAATGCCGCGCTGACCCGCCGCGACTACCCCGCCGCCGAGGCCGCGGCGCGCGAAGTGCTGGCAGTGCGCAACTCCCCGCGCGCTGCCGATGCGCAGCTGCTGCTGGCCGATGCCCTGCTGGGCAAGCGCGACTTCGGCGCCGCCGCGGTGGCCTTCGACGACGCCTATAAGCGCACCCGCTCCACCCCGCGGGCGCCGGAAGCGCTGCTTGGCCTGGCCAATTCCTTCATTGGCCTGGGCAGCAAGCGCGAGGCCTGCGAGACCCTGGACGACCTGCGCAGCAACCACAGCCAGCAGCTTCGCGGCGCCCTGGCAGACCGCAACACCGAGGCGCGCCGCCGCGCCGGGTGCCGCTGACGCCAGCCGCCACCGCGCTGCTGGATGAGGAATTCGCGGCGCTGATGGTGCCGCTGGGGCCGTTCGGCCCTGCGCCGGCCCTGGCGGCGGGCGTTTCCGGTGGCCCGCACAGCCTGGCCCTGGCCCTGCTGGCGCAGCGCTGGGCCAAGGCGCGCGGTGGCGACCTGCTGGCGCTGATCGTTGACCACGGCCTGCGCCCCGAAAGCGCCGCCGAGGCCGCCCATGTCGCGGCGCTGCTGGCCGCGCAGCGCATCCGCGCCGAAATCCTCACCCTGGCGCTGCCGCCCGGCCCGGCCTTGCAGGAACGCGCCCGCGAGGCCCGGCTGGCGGTGCTGCTCGGTGCCTGCGCGCGGGAAGGACGGCCCTGGCTGCTGCTGGGCCAGCATCGGCTGGACCAGGCGGAGACGCTGCTGTTCCGGGCGCTGCGCGGCAGTGGCGCTGCCGGGCTGGCGGCCATGGCGCCGCTGCGGGTCCGCGCCGAAGCCCTGCTGCTGCGCCCGCTGCTGGGGGTGGCACCGGCCCGGCTGGAAGCGTTGCTGGCCGCCGCCGATATCGCCCCGGTGCGCGACCCTTCCAACCTCGATCCGCGCTTCGCCCGCATCCGGCTGCGCCAGGCGCTGGATGACCCGGGCGGGGAGGGCGCCGGCGTCGCGGCCCTGGCCGAGGCCGCCGCTGCCTTTGCCAGCCGCGCCGCCCGGCAGGAAGCCGCGTTGGCGGAGCGGCTGGCGGCATGCGCCACGCTGCATGCCGAGGGCCATGCCGAGATCGCCCCGGACCGGCTGGGTGCCGATGCGCTGGCCGACCTGGCGCTGGGCCGACTGGTGCGGGTGGTATCCGGTGGCGTTCACGCGCCGGCGCGCGCCGCGGTGGCCGCGCTGCGCCAGCGCGGCGCCGGCACGCTGGGCGGGGCGGAATTGCAGGGCGGCCGGCGTTGGCGGCTGCGGCGAGAGCATAGCGCCATGGCCGGCCCAGTGCCGGCGGTGCCGGGCGCGCTATGGGATGGCCGATTCCGCCTGCTGGGGCCGGGGCTGCCGGCGCATTGCATCGCCGCGCTGGGGCGCCAGCCGCCGGCCGCGGTCCGGGCTGCCGCCCGACACCTGCCGCATGGCATATTGCCGACACTTCCCGCGATCTTTTGTGATGGATCGCTGGTGGTCGTGCCCAGCCTGCTCTATCCTTCGCGCGATGCCTGTGTGCCCTTTCATTTGGCCTTTGCCCCGGCGGGCGGTCCCGCCACCGGGCAGGGGGCAATGATCGGGGCGGCATTTGCGGTCAATTAGTGGGTGCGGCCATTCAATGATCGGGTCCGCAACCCTATCTTGATGATGTCCAGGGCTAAGGGAGTGGCGCGACGAGGCGCCTGACCCGTTCAGGCCCCGGCAAAGACGGGAAAAGCATCGGTGAACAATTTCGGCCGCAACCTGGCGCTTTGGGTGATCGTAGCGCTGCTGCTGGTGGCGCTCTTCAACCTGTTCCAGCCCAGTGGCGGCACCAGCCGCAGCGCGCAGCAGGTGGCCTACAGCGACTTCCTCAATGAAGTCGGCGCCGGCCATGTCCGGGATGTCGTGATCCAGGGCCGCACCGTCAGCGGCCAACTGACCGATGGCCGCACCTTCCAGACCTACACCCCGGAGGACCCGCAGCTGGTCGGCCGGCTGACCGACAAGGGCGTGCGCGTGGTGGCGCGGGCGGAGGAAAGCGACGTCAACCCGCTGTTCCACTACCTGCTCAGCTGGTTCCCGATGCTGCTGCTGATCGGCGTCTGGGTGTTCTTCATGCGCCAGATGCAGTCCGGCGGCGGCCGCGCCATGGGCTTCGGCAAGTCCAAGGCCAAGCTGCTGACCGAGAAGCAGGGCCGCATCACGTTCGAGGACGTGGCCGGCATCGACGAGGCGAAGGCGGAGCTTGAGGAGATCGTGGACTTCCTGCGCGACCCGCAGAAGTTCCAGCGCCTGGGCGGCAAGATCCCGAAGGGCGTGCTGTTGGTCGGTCCGCCGGGCACCGGCAAGACGCTGCTGGCGCGCTCCATCGCCGGCGAGGCGAACGTGCCGTTCTTCACCATTTCCGGCTCCGACTTCGTCGAGATGTTCGTTGGCGTCGGCGCCAGCCGCGTGCGCGACATGTTCGAACAGGGCAAGAAGAACGCGCCCTGCATCATCTTCATCGACGAAATCGACGCGGTCGGCCGGCATCGTGGCGCTGGCCTCGGCGGCGGCAATGATGAGCGTGAGCAGACGCTGAACCAGATGCTGGTGGAGATGGACGGCTTCGAGAGCAACGAAGGAGTCATCATCATCGCGGCCACCAACCGGCCGGACGTGCTGGACCCCGCGCTGCTGCGCCCGGGCCGGTTCGACCGCCAGGTGATGGTGCCGAACCCGGATGTCGGCGGGCGCGAGAAGATTCTCCGCGTGCACATGCGCAAGGTGCCGCTGGCCTCCGACGTGGACCCCAAGGTGATCGCCCGTGGCACCCCCGGCTTCTCGGGCGCCGACCTGGCCAACCTGGTGAACGAGGCGGCGCTGCTGGCGGCGCGCACCGGCCGCCGCACCGTTGGCATGTTCGAGTTCGAGCAGGCCAAGGACAAGGTGATGATGGGCGCCGAGCGGCGGTCCATGGTGATGAGCGAGAGTGAGAAGCGGATGACCGCCTATCACGAAAGCGGCCATGCCATCTGTTCGCTGAACGAGCCCGAGAGCGACCCGATCCACAAGGCCACCATCATTCCGCGCGGCCGTGCGCTGGGCTTGGTGATGAGCCTGCCGGAAGGCGACCGGCTGTCCTATTCCCGTGCCTGGGCCCGCGCCAAGCTGGTGCTGGCCATGGGCGGCCGGGTGGCCGAGGAACTGATCTTCGGCGCCGACCACGTCTCCAACGGCGCCAGCGGCGACATCCAGCAGGCGACCAGCATCGCCCGCATGATGGTCACCGAATGGGGCATGAGCGACAAGCTCGGCATGGTGCGCTATGGCGACAACAGCCAGGAGGTCTTCCTGGGCCACAGCGTCACCCAGACCAAGAACATCTCCGAGGAGACCGCCCGCATCATCGATGCCGAGGTGCGCGCGCTGATCGACGGCGCCTACCAGCGGGCCCGCGAAATCCTGTCGGAGAACATCGACCAACTGCACCTGCTGGCCAAGGGCCTGCTGGAGCATGAGACGCTGTCGGGTGACGAGATCCGCCTGATCATCCGCGGCGAGCCGATCGTGCGGAATCGCCCGGACGAGCCGACGCAGAGCCGTGGCAGCGTGCCGAGCAGTGGCCGCCCGGCGGCGCCGCGCCCCGGCCCGCTGAACCCCGGGCCCGCCGCGGCGACCTGAACCGGCCAGATCGTGCTGCGTTGGCTTGCGCCCACGCGGCACCCCCTGGCTTTTTGAAGATCGCGGGATTCAACGTTTTCGGCGATTCCGCCTCAACGCATCCCGCTTTGGCAGCCTGACCGGGCGGGGGCATCACCCCCGCCCGTTCCAATTCCACGGCAGGACCCGATGACCGAACGCTGGCTCGAACCGCTCGGCCTGGTGGCCGGTCCCGCCGCCTTCCATGCCGTGCGCGCCGGCCATGGCCTGCCGCTGCACGGTGGCCCCGCGGCCTTCCTGATGGCGCGGCTGATCGAGCAGGGGCGCGACCTGTGTGTGCACCCCGTGGCCAGCCTGGCCGCGGAATGGGACCAGGCGCTGGACCGGCTGACCCGCCGCCCGCCGGATTTCGGCGGTCTCGCCGCCGAGGGCCGCCCGTTGGTCATGGGCATCATCAACGTCACGCCGGACAGCTTTTCGGGCGATGGCCTCTCGGCCGATATCGACGGTGCCATTGCCCGCGGCCACGCGATGCTGGAAGCCGGCGCCGACCTGCTGGATGTCGGCGGTGAGTCCACCCGCCCCGGCTCCGCCCCAGTACCGGCCGAGGAGGAAATCCGCCGCCTGCTGCCTGTGGTGCGGGACCTGGCCAAGGCCGCCACCGTTTCGGTGGACACGCGCAATGCCGCGACCA
>CANBNK010000217.1 GCA_947371015.1 Acetobacteraceae bacterium
GGGCTGGGCCAGGCCAGCCTCGCGGAAAAGACCGAGGCGCGCCGGCTGGTGCAGCGCCGGCTGGACGGCCAGCTGATGGACAGCCTGGAGGCGCTGAACCGGCAGATCAGCGGCGCCCAGGACCTGGCCGCGGCGCAGTTGCAGGGCGCGGCAGCCGTGCGCGAGGTAGAGGCCCGGCTGCGGGCGGAAACCGAGACGTTGAAGGTTCGGGCCGAGGCGGATGCGGAGTACACCCGGATCGTCGAGGTGCTGACCACCCGCTATGTCGCCCTGGCCGAGGCACAGGCGCTGGCCCGGTCCAATGCCGCGGAGCTCGGCCAGCAGCAGCAGTTGGAGACGCTGCGGACCGAGGCGCAGCTGGTCGGCGCCACGGTGGCGCAGCGCGAGCGGGAGCTGGCGGTGCTGCGCGAGCGGCAAAAGTTGACCCAGGAGGGGGTCACCGACGGCGCCGCCCAGGCGCGCCGGCTGGCCCTGGCTGGGCAGATTGCTGACGAGACCCAGGCGCTCAAGCGGCAGCAGGATGCCTGGACCGAGCTGTCCAATGTCGGCGTGCAGGCGTTTGACCGGATTGGCCAGGCCATCACCACGGCGCTGAGCAATGGCCAGCTGAGCACCATCCGCTTTGGCAATATCGCCAAGGCGGTGATGGCCGAGGTGGTGCAGTATTTTGCCAAGGTGGCGCTGGTGAACCCGGTGCTGAATGCGGTGTTCGGCAGCAACCGCACGACGCTGGGTGATCTGGGCGGCGTTGTCGGCAGCGTGTTTGGCGGCAGTGGTGGCGGTGCCGCGGGCGGTGGCGCCGGCAGCATCATGATCGATGGCATTCCAGCGGCCGCCTATACCCCGTTGTCGGACGGGGTGTCGGGGCCGGTGCTGTCTGTCCCCGCCGGCGCGACCTACAGCGTCGATGGCAGTGTCGCCGGCCTCGGCGTGCTGCGCAGCGCCGGTGGCGTGGCCGCCACGCAGGGCGGTGGCGCCATGAGCCAGCTGGGCATGCTCAGCAGCGGCGCCAGCGTGGTGAACCAACTCTCGGGCGGTTCGATGTACGGTGGCATCGGTCGTTCGCTCGGCCTCACCGGTCAGGACGGGCTGTTCAGCGGCGTCGGCGAGAGCATCACCAGCACCTACCAGAACATCGCCGCGACGCCGCTCTGGAGCTATGGCGATCTCACCGGCGCCACCAACAGCGCCCTCGGCGCCATGCCCAACGGCATGTACGGCCCGGCCACCGAAAGCGCCGTGGCGGCCCAGGGCGCCGGCGTCGGCACGCTCGGCCAGGTGGCCGGTGGCGCGGCCGGCGTCATCGGCGGCGCCTATGGCATCTATTCCGGCATTCAGAAGGGCGGCGTTGGCGGCGGCTTTCAGGTGGCCGGCGGCGCCGTCACCGCCGCGGCGGGCGTCTCCTCGCTGCTGGCCTCTGCCGGCATCATCAGCGCCTCGCTCGGCCCAGTTGGCTGGATCGCCGGCGCGGTGCTCGCCATCATCGGCGCGCTGCTGCCGGGCCAGAAGCCCTCCAACATGGAGGGCAATGCCACCTATGACTTCGCCACTGACAGCACCATCATCGGCGGCCAGACCGGCAAGAAGTACAGCCAGGGCAACCGCGACGCTGCCGCCTCGATGATCGGCGGCGTGGTCGATGTCGCCTCGCGGCTGGAACGCACGCTCGGCATCAGCTTCAACCAAAAGGTCGCCATCGGCGTCGGCAACCGAGATGGCATGTACTACCGGGTCAATGACGGCGCCGCAGCACGCTATGGCCGCAGCGACCAGGGCGCGCAGGATCTGGCGCGCGACCTGGTGCATGAGATCACCGTGCAGAGTGCCGGACAGATCCCCAATGCCGCGGTGCGTATTCCCATCCAGAGCGGGGTGCGGTGGGATAGCCTCAGCGGCGCGCTGCAACAGATCCAGCAGGTGCTGGACACCACCAATGGCGGCCGGCCCAGCGTGAACCAGAATATCGCCGCCGAGCACATCGACTGGCGCGATTTCGGCAATGGCCTGGCCGACCTGAAATGGGTCAAGGACACCTATGAGACCCTGACCGCCAGCCAGTTGCCAGCCGATAAGTTTGCACGCGCCGTGCAGCAGCTGAATGACCAGTTCGACGCCGCGGCCAGCAAGGCGGCGCAGCTGGGGCTTTCCGAGGCGGCGGTGAATGCCGCCCGCGCCCGGCAGTTGCAGGGGCTGACGGATCAGCGCGACCTGGAGGGGCTCAAGCTGGTCGCCAGCCAGCAGAACACGCTGACCAGCTTTCTCGACAACCTGACCTACCAAAACGCCAGCCCGGCCGAACGGCTCGGCTTGGCACAGGGCGCCTTTGGCCAGGCGCTGGAGGCGGCGCGTGGCGGTGATATCCGCAGCGCTGACCTGTCGACGGTGACCAAGTCGGCCGCCACCTTGCTGCAGGCGGGGCAGGCCTATTACGGCACTGGCGGTGGCGCGGCTGACCTGGAGCGGTTCGTTCGCTCCTCCATTGAGAGCCTCGGCGCCCAGCTGAACCTGCCGGCCTTTGGCGGCGATCTGGAGGCTAGCCTCTCGGCGGCGGTGAACCCACTCAAGGACGAGTTGCAGTTGCTGCGCGACGAGGTGGCTGGGTTGCGGGAGGAGCTGCGTACCTCGCGGCTGCGGTTGGCAGCATGATGCTCGCCGCTGCACCGCTGGCTGCGATTGCCCTGGCGGCGATCTGGCCCAGCGTCGCCGGGCTGAGTGCCGCCAGCAGCGCGCCGGTCGAGGCGCAGACCAATGAGCCCTCGGTCTGGCTGGCCGAGATCGGCGCTGCCGCGGCCAGTGCCGGCAGCGGGCCAGCCCCCGTGGCGTTGCTGCCGCTGGCCATGGCGCCGATGGGGGCGCCGGACCGGCCCGCCGACCTGACCGCGACGCTGCCCATCGTCCGGGTTTCTGATAGGGGCTGGATCGGCGAGCCAGGCGACAGCCTGGCGCCCAACACCCCCTATGCGGCCCGGCTGGCCGAGCCGCCCGCTATCGAGCGCAACCTGCCGCTGTATCCGGACACCAGCCGCCGCCTGGCGCTGACCGCCGGTGAGTTGCGGCTGGTGAATGGCGATGGCGCGCTGGATGCCCTGGCGGGGGACTGGTCGGTGGCGGGGCGACGCGTGGTGCTGCGCCGGGGGCCGCATCGTCGGCCGCTTCATGCGCCGCTGACTGAGTTCAGCCAGGTGGCGGACCTGCGGGCGGCCGGCGCCGCCTCCGGCACCACCCGGCTGGCGGTGCCCCTGCGCCCGGCCGCGGTGGAGTTGGATGTGCCGGTCTGCGGGCTTTATGCCGGCACCGGCGGGATGGAGGGGCCGAGCACCCTGGCCGGGCAGTTCAAGCCGCGGCTCTATGGCCTCAAGCGCAATGTCGAGCCGGTGCTGATCGATCCCGGGTTGCTGCTCTACCAGCTGCATGACGGGCCGTTGCAGCAGGTGCTCGCTGTGCGGGACAAGGGCGTGGCGCTGACCGCCGGCGGTGATGTCGCCAGCTACTCGGCGCTGAGCAGCGCCACCGTGGCGTCGGGCACCTACAAGACCTGCCTGGCGGCGGGGCTGCTGCGGGTGGGGGCGACGCCGTCGCTGCTGACGGCCGATGCCCGGGGCGACAACGACGCCAGCACCGGTGGCTACAACACCGGCTCGGCGGCCAGCATCGCCCAGAAGCTGCTGCGCGGCCCGGGCGGCATCGCCGCTGCCTCCGGCGCCAACTTCTCCTGGCCGGTGGGCGAGTACGGCCTCTGGCTGCGCGGCGGCACCGTCGGCGAGGCGATGGAGGCACTGGCCGCCGGCATCTTTGGCTGGTGGGGCACCAGCACAGCCGGGCTCTACCAGGGCGGCCAGCTTGCCGCGCCGGAGGACCAGGCGCCCAGCCTGACCATCGAGCCCTGGATGCTGGCGGCACCGCCGGAGGAGATCGGCCCGCTGCGGGCACCCTGGTGGCGGGCGCGGGTCGGCTACCAGGCGCTCGGCCGCACCCAGGAGGGAGACCAGTTGGCCGGCGCCGTCACCGCCACCGAGCGGACCTATTGGGGCCAAGCCTGGCGCAGCGCGGTTTCCGCCAATACCGCGATCAGCGCCGCCTATCCACTGGCCGAAGACGGGCCGGAGCTGATTGCCGGCTTTGACCTGCAGGCCGATGCGCAGTCCCTGGCCGATCGGCTGCTGACGATATTCGGCAAGCCGCGGCGGCTATTCCTGGCCCGGCTGCGCGGCGGCGCTGCGGGGTATTGCTGGCCAACCTGCCAGTTGGGCGCCTGCCTGGCGCTGCGCTGGCCGCAACACCGGGCGCTGGCCACCGGCCGGCCGCTGATCGTCCAGGGCGTTTCTGCTCGTGGCGATGCGACGACG
>CANBNK010000218.1 GCA_947371015.1 Acetobacteraceae bacterium
CCGGCCACCTGAACGACGCCAACCGCAGCATCGCGCTGGCCCGCCTGGCCCTGGCGCTGGCCGCGCCGGGCCGCCACCTGCTGCTGGCGCAGAACGAGCTGCGGCCGAACGATGCCGCCTTCCTGGCGCAGGCGGGGCAGGCCATCACCTGGCTGGGGCAACGCCTGACCGACTTCAGCGAGACCGCCGCCCTGCTGGCGAATTGCGACCTGGTGGTGACCGTCGATACCAGCGTGGCCCATCTGGCAGGCGCGCTTGGCCGGCCGTGCTGGCTGCTGCTGCCGGCCGTGCCGGACTGGCGCTGGCTGCTGGGCCGGGACGACAGCCCCTGGTACCCCACCATGCGCCTGTTCCGCCAACCCAGCCTGGGCGACTGGGACAGCGTCCTGGCCCGGGTCTCAGCCGAGCTGGAACAGCAACCCCTTCAGATAGGCGCTCTCGGGTAGCTGCGGATGCACCGGGTGGTCGCACCCGGCGCCGTATTGCCCCAGCAGCTTGACCTCCCGCCGTACCTTGCCGATGCCGAAGATGCAGGCATCGGCGTATTCGCCTGACGCCACATGGTGGCTGCAACTGGCCAGGAACAGGAAGCCACCCGGCGAAACCAGCCCGGCCGCCAGCCGCGCCAGCTTGGCGTAGCCGCGCAGCGCCACCTGGTTGTCCTTGCGGGACTTGGCGAAGGCCGGCGGGTCGGCGACCACCACGTCGAAGCTGGCGCCGGTCGCGTTCATCCGCTCCAGCTCCTCCAGCGCCTCGGCCTTCTGCGCCGTCACGCGCTTGGCCAGGCCATTGGCGGCAGCGGTGGCCATGGCCAGGTCCAGCGCAGGGCCGGAGCGGTCCAGCAGGGTCACCTTGCTGGCGCCCGCAGCGGCAGCCTGCAAGCCGAAGCCGCCGGTGTGGCAAAAGGCGTCCAGCATGGTGCCGCCCTTGGCCAGCCGGGCGACGCGGGCGCGATTGTCGCGCTGGTCGAAGAACCAGCCGGTCTTCTGCCCGCCCAGCAGATCCACACTGAAGGTCAGCCCGCCTTCCTGCACCGTGGCGGTGGCGTCATCCCCCAGCAGCAGGCCGGTTTCCTCGGCCAGGCCTTCCAGCGTCCGCACGCTGGCATCGTTGCGGGCGATGATGGCGCGGGGCTTCAGCAGCGCCACCAGCGCCTGCACCAGCAGCGGCGTCAGCGCATCCATGCCCGCGGTATTGGCCTGCAAGGCCAGCGTGTCGCCATAGCGGTCGATCACCAGCCCCGGCAGGCCATCGGCTTCCGCATGCACCAGGCGATAGCAGGTGCCGTCATACAGCTTGGTGCGCAGCGCCAGCGCGGCGGCCAGCCGGGCCTTCACCCAGGCCAGGTCCACTTTGGCGTCGGCGGCGCGGTCCAGCCGGCGCGCGGCGATCAGGCTGTGCGGGTTGAACATCCAGGTGCCGTGGTTCCAGCCGTCATCGCCTTCCAGCCGCACCAGGCTGCCCGGCGGCAGCGCCTTGGCGGCCGGGGTCATGGCGATCTCGTTGGAGAAGGCCCAGGGGTGGCCGGCCTTCACCCGGCGATCCAGGCGAGGCAGCAGGCGGAGCAAGGGGCGAGCTTCGGTCATGCCGGCGGGGTAGGCCCCTGCGGCCGCCAGGGCAAGCGTTCGCCCGGTTTCGCCGGCGGCGCGGCCGAGATGACGTCCGATCGTCGCCAGTGGAATCACCAGCGGGGCGAATCAGCCGCTCCAACAACAGCCAGGGCCTGCCAGACGCTTCCGTGCGCGTCTGGCAGACCCTAGCCTCCGCCGATGCGAATCGCCCGAGACCTGCCCAGCCTGCGCGCCGAACTGGCCCGCCTGCCCACCCTGGCCCTGGTGCCCACCATGGGCGCCCTGCACGAAGGCCACCTTTCCCTGCTGCGGGAAGGCCGCCGCCATGCCGGGGCGGTGGCCGCCTCCATCTTCGTCAACCCGTTGCAATTCAGCGCCAGCGACGACCTGGCCCGCTACCCCCGCGACGAGGCCGGCGACCTGGCCAAGCTGGAAGCCGCCGGCTGCGACCTTGCCTGGCTGCCCGGCGTGGCCGAGATGTACCCCGAGGGCCGCGCCACCACGATCGAGGTTGGTGGCCCCTCGGAGGGCTGGGAGGGCGCGCACCGGCCCGGGCATTTCCGCGGCGTCGCCACCGTCTGCGCCAAGCTGTTCCTGCAGACCGGCGCCAGCGTGGCGCTGTTCGGCGAGAAGGACTGGCAGCAGGTGCAGGTGGTCCGTCGCATGGCGCTGGACCTGGACATGCCGACCCGCATCCTGCCTTGCCCGACGGTGCGGGAGGCCGACGGCCTGGCAATGTCGTCCCGCAACCGCTTCCTCACCCCGGCCGAACGCGCCCTGGCGCCACTGCTGCATGCGGAAATGCAGCGCGTCGCCGCCGGCACCCCGGTGGCGGAAGCCGAGGCCCGGCTGGCAGCGGCCGGCTTCGCGGTGGACTACCTGGCGCTGGTGGAACCGGAGACGCTGCGCGCCACCACGGCCCGCCCGGCCCGGCTGATCGCCGCGGCCCGGCTGGGCAATGTGCGGCTGCTGGACAACATCGCCGCCTGAGACCCCGGCTTTACACCTGGGTAAGGCACGGTAGAACCAGCGGCTGTATTCGCGCGTTCCAGGGGGAGAGACGATGCCTGATCTGAGCCAGGTATTCGATGTGCTGGTGGTGGGCGGCGGCAATGCCGCGCTCTGCGCCGCCATCAGCGCCCGCAAGCTGGGCGCCAGCGTGGTGGTGGCGGAACACGCGCCGAAGAGCATGCGCGGCGGCAACAGTCGGCACACGCGCAACCTGCGCGCGCTGCATCCCGGCCCGACCGACGTGCTGACCGACAGCTACCTGGAAGAAGAATACTGGGACGATCTGCTGCGGGTTACCAAGGGCAAGACCGACGAGCACCTGGCGCGCACCTGCATCCGCGCCAGCCAACATGCGCCGGGCTTCCTGAAGGAGTGCGGCGTGGTGTTCCAGCCCTCGCTCTCCGGCACGTTGTCGCTGAGCCGCACCAACGCCTTCTTCCTCGGCGGCGGCAAGGCGCTGGTCAACGCGCTGTACCGCACCGCGGAAAAGCTCGGCGTACTGATCCTGTACGATACCGAGGTGCAGCACCTTGAAGTGGAGGACGGCTTCTTCAAGGAAGCCATCGTCAGCTATCGCGGCTTCCCACACCGCATCCGCGCCAAATCCGTGGTCGCCTCGGCCGGTGGCTTCCAGGCCAACCGCGCCTGGATGCGCGAGTATTGGGGCGACGCCGCCGACAACTTCCAGATCCGCGGCACCCCCTACGCCCAGGGCACGGTGCTGAAGGACATGCTGGCCGGTGGCGTGCAGCAGGTGGGCGACCCCACGCAGTTCCACGCCGTCTGCAACGACGCGCGTTCGCCCATGGAAGATGGCGGCTTGGCGATGCGGCTGGACTGCACGCCGTTCAGCATCGTGGTGAACAAGAACGTCGAGCGCTTCTACGACGAGGGCGAGGATACCTGGCCGAAGCGCTACGCGATCTGGGGCCGCCTGATCGCGCAGCAGCCGGACCAGCGCGCCTTCGCCATCACCGACAGCAAGGCTGTCATGAACTACCTGCCCAGCGTCTTCCCGCCGATGCGCGCGAACAGCATCCGCGAACTGGCCGGCATGTTCGGCCTGGATGCTGACAAGCTGGAAAAGGTGGTGGCCGACTACAACGCCGCGGTGCAGCCCGGAACCTTCAACGGCCAGGAGCTGGATGGCTGCCGCACCCAGGGGCTGGAGCCGCCGAAATCCAACTGGGCGCGGAAGATCGACACGCCGCCCTTCATCGGCCACCCGATGATGCCCGGCATCACCTTCACCTTCCTGGGTGTGAAGGTCAGCGACAAGGCGCGGGTGATGATGGCCGACGGCAAGCCGGCGGCGAATATTTTTGCGAGTGGCGAGATCATGGCTGGCAACATCCTGGGTCAGGGCTATCTGGCAGGTTTCGGCATGACGATCGGGACGGTATTTGGCCGTTTGGCAGGGGAAGAGGCAGCGAAGAATGTCCGCAACTGAATCCGAAGCCACGCAGGAAGCCCGCCGCTACCTGGAGGTCTGCAACGCCTGCCGCTACTGCGAGGGCTATTGCGCCGTCTTCCCGGCGATGACGCTGCGGCGGGAGTTCTCCACCGGCGACATGCAGCACCTGGCCAACCTGTGCCATGGCTGCAAGGGCTGCTACCACTCCTGCCAATATGCGCCGCCGCATGCCTTCGGCATCAACCTGCCCAGCAGCTTCGCCACCATCCGCAACGAGAGCTACGAGCAATACGCCTGGCCGCCCGCCTTCGGTGCGGTGTTCCAGCGCAACGG
>CANBNK010000219.1 GCA_947371015.1 Acetobacteraceae bacterium
AAAGTCACCAACGGCTTCCGCGCCGAATGGGGCGCCGAGACCTACGCCGCATGCCGCTCCGTCGTCACCACCGCCAAACTCAACGGAAACGCCGTCCTCGGCGCCATCCGTGAGGCGCTATCCGGACAGCCCGTCAGCGTAGGGGGGGGAGCAGTTACGAAATTACTCCGACCCCGGCAGCCTGGTAGCCCAGTTTGGTTGTGCTCGCCGCCATCCTGTGGTCGGCTTTCCCGATAAGAAACGGGGAGGACGCGATGAACGCTGTCGTGCGGCTGCTTGGCGTGGTGCTGCTCTGGCCGGGGCTGGTGGCGGCGCAGACGGACCGGCCGATCACCATGGTCAGTCCCTTCCCCAACCCCGGCGGCGGTTCCGGGCGCGTCTTTGCCGAGGTGCTGGGCCGCGAGCTGGGCCAGCCTGTGGTGCTGATGCAGCGCGACGGCGCCGCCGGCATGGTGGGCATGCGGGTCCTGGCCACCAGCGCGCCGGATGGGCTGACCATTGCCTATACCGCCATGACGCCGCTCGTGGTGCAGCCGCATGTGGTGCGCGACCTCGGCTATCGGCCAGAGGCGATCCCGGCGATTTGTAATGTGGCCGAAAACGTGGCCGCGCTGGTGGTGCGCGCCGACTCTCCAATGAGGACGGTCGCCGACGTGGTGGCCGCGGCGCAGCGCGGACCGGTCACCTATGGGTCGGCCGGGACCAATTCCCTGCCGCATCTGGGCATGGCGCGGCTGCAGGCGCTGACCGGTGGCGAGATGGTGCATGTGCCGCATCGTGGCGACCCGGCGGCGGTGACCGAGACCTATGCCGGGCGAGTCGACCTCGCCGCCGTCTCTGTCGCCGCGGCCTCGGCCATGGTGGGGAGTGGCGACCTCAGGATCATCGCCATGATGGGGCGCGCGCGGCACCCGGAATTCCCAGCCGTGCCGACCGTGACCGAACAGGGCGTGGCCATGGCGCAGCAGAGCTTCGCCGGCCTTTACGCCCCACCCGGCACGCCGCAGTTAGTGCTGGACCGCTACGAGGCTGCCTGTCGCCGCGCCGCCGACGACTCGGTCTATCGGCGCAGCGCCCAAGTGAGCGGCGTAGTGGTGACGTTCATGAGCGGGCGCGAGCTTTCGGCCATGGTGGCCGAGGAGCGCCGCAACGCCGGCCTGGCCCTGCACGCGATGGGCGTGCAGCCGCAGTAGCAGAAACGGCCCGGGCGTTGCCGTCCGGGCCGGAGGGCTCCTCGTTGATCATCCGGGCATCCTTGCCCATACCGATGATGATGGTCGGCTCGTAGCTGGTTTCCTGCCCCAGGAAGCGCGTGGGCGAGACGCAGACCTGGTCGGCATTGCGGAACTTCGCCGCCGCGGCAATCTCGTCGATGGTGCCGTACCGCCCGGTCTCCAGCATTCGCCGCGACCGGAAGGCGCCTGCCAGCGCCTTGATCAGCGTGATGTCCTGCTGGCCACGCAGCGCCAGGCCCCCCGGCCGCAAGCAAGGCGTTTCGTCCCCTGCGCCGACCCTCTGCCTCTGCTCTACGCGTTGACGCAGTGCAGCATCACCCGTAAAGGCCCGCCTTCCGAACCAGCGAAGCCCAAAACGGCGCAGCCTTGTCCAGCGCCGGAGGCGCCGCTTGCCCATGCCCATGACGTTCACCGACCTCTCCCTTGCGCCGCCCCTGCTGCGCGCGCTGGCCGAGGAAGGTTATTCCAAGCCCACCCCTATCCAGGCCCAATCGATCCCCATGCTGCTGGAGGGTCGCGACCTGCTGGGCATGGCCCAGACCGGCACAGGGAAGACCGCCGCCTTCGTGCTGCCGCTGCTGCACCGGCTTGCCGCGGCGCCGCGCCCAGCGCCCAAGCACGGCGCCCGTGTCCTGGTGCTGGCACCCACGCGCGAACTGGTCTCTCAGATCGCCAGCAACTTCGAGAGCCTCGGACGCCACCTGCAACTGAGCGTGACGACGATTTTCGGCGGCGTCAGTCAGTTCCACCAGGTCAATGCGCTCAAGGTCGGCGTGGACATCATCGTGGCCGCACCGGGGCGGCTGCTGGACCTGATCAATCAGGGCCTCTGCGACCTGTCGCACCTCGAGGCGCTGGTGCTGGATGAGGCTGACCAGATGCTCGATATGGGCTTCGCCAAGCCGATCGAGCGCATCGTCGCGACGCTGCCGCAGGATCGGCACACCCTGCTGTTCTCGGCAACGATGCCGAAATCCATCGCCGCGCTGGCCGAGAGCCTGCTGCGCGACCCGGCGAAGGTTGAGATCGCCCCGCCCTCAACCACCGTCGATCGGATCGAGCAGTCGGTCATGTTCGTCGATGCGGCCGACAAGAAGGCCGCGCTGCTGGCGCTGCTGCAGGCGCCGGAGATCGGCCAGGCCGTGGTCTTCACCCTGCAGAAGAACATCGCCAACGAAGTCTGCGCCTTCATCACCGAGGCCGGTATCACGGCCGAGGCCCTGCACGGCAACAAGTCGCAGGGGCAGCGGGAGCGCGCGCTGGAGGCTTTTCGCGCCACCAAGGTGCAGGTCCTGGTGGCGACGGATATCGCAGCGCGCGGCATCGACGTTGATACCGTAACGCATGTCTTCAACCATGACCTGCCAAGCCTGCCGGAAAGCTATGTCCACCGCATCGGCCGCACGGGCCGCGCGGGACGCAGCGGCTTCGCCATCACGCTCTGCGATGCCGAGCAGCGTGCCTGGCTGCGCGATGTGGAGCGGGAAATCGGCCGTGCCCTGACCGTGAAAGCCGATCACGTGTGGCATTCGGAAGCCGCGCAGCACTCGACCATGCGCCCACCCGTGCTGGGCGGTGCGCCGGTCAAGGACATCAAGCCGCAGGAAAAGCGCGAGCGCAAAGTCTGGACCGAAGAAGAAAAGCTCATGGCGCGGGCAGCGGCCAAGGCGGCCTGAGGGAAAGTCCGCTCACGATACCGTGGAATCACCGCCCACCATCGCGTCGAACTTGCACTCAGCGCGCAGGATAAGCCGTCGATTCAGCAGGCTACCGCCAGCTCGATCAGCCCGCCTCGATATTCGCCAGGCGGGCACGATGACGCGGTGCTCGACGCCCTGATATGCGCCCATCAGCCGGGCGCCATCAACCGGCGCGGCGCCTGGTTCAACGCCGGCACCTGAGCGAGCTGGGTGGGGTTTCCGCTGCTGTTCGGAATCCCCATCTCATTCCATACGGATAAGGTCACGCCATGGTAAGCGCGGCGAGGAGGCCCGTCTTCTGGCGCGGGGTGTAAACGTGCTGGGTGGGGGAGGAGCAGGGAGCTTCGAGCCGGCATTCTGGTCGACGTTAGAGCGTGCTGTGTTTGGTTGGAATCGGGATTCCGAAACGGGCTGAACTCTGGTTCAAGCTTCAGGCTGGGTGATCGGGGCCAGCCTGGATGCGCCCCTATTCAGAAGACTTGCGTGAGCGCGCGGTGCAGCGTGCCGAGGCTGGCGAGACGACCCGCGAGATTGCGGCTGCCTTGCGGATCAGCCCGTCCTGTGTTTCGAAATGGCGCAAGCGGCAGCGCGAGACGAGTGCGCTGGCACCTGCCCAGGTGGGCGGGCACAAGCAACGCGTGCTGGTTGGCGAATGCGCCGATTGGCTGCGGGCGCGGGTCGCCGAAGGCCCGTTCACCACGCGCGGCCTGACCGCGGAGTTGGAGGCCCGCGGCATTAAGACCGACCGGCGGGCGGTGTGGGTGTTCCTGCACGCCGAAGGGCTGAGCTTCAAAAAAACAGTGCTGCCTGCTGAGCAGGCGCGCCCTGATATCGCCTTCAAGCGTGCCCGTTGGCTGGTCCATCAGAGCAAGATCGACCCACGCCGCCTGGTGTTCATCGATGAAACCTGGGTCAAGACCAATATGGCGCCGCTGCGCGGCTGGGGCCTGCGCGGCCACTGGAATACGCTCACCTTCGTCGCCGCGCTGCGGCATGATCGTGTCTGTGCGCCCCGCGTAATCGACGGGCCGACTATTGGCGACCTGTTCACCGCCTATGTCGAGCACGTGCTGGCGCCCACCCTGTGCCCAAGCGAAATCGTCATCCTCGACAACCTGGGCAGCCACAAGGGACGCCGCGCCCGACATGCGATCCGCAGCGCCGACGCACACCTGCTGTTCCTGCCGCCGTACAGTCCCGAGCTGAATCCGATCAAGCAACTGTTCGCCAAGCTCAAGCACTGAGGTGGTCCCGGTTTGGTGGACAGAAGGCTAAGCTTGGTTCGCTATGAGAAGGACAGCCCCGGATGGTGGGCAAGCGGACGCGATATTCGGCGGACTTCAAGGCGAAGGTGGCGCTGGAGGCGCTGCGGGGTGAGCTGACGGCGG
>CANBNK010000220.1 GCA_947371015.1 Acetobacteraceae bacterium
CAGGCCAGGACCGATGCCGCCGTTTGACCCGCAAACTTGTGTCCATCATCTCGTTCGTGGACACTTTCGGTCCCGCCCCAGCTACAAACGCCAGAACCGTCCCTCAAATCACTAACCGGCAGTAGGCGGCCCTCGCCGGAGGGAAACCAGCGAAGCGATGGCGGGACCGGAAGCTGGGACCCCCGTAGTTTCGCGACCCGTGTTGTCGTGCCGTGGAACCGCGCTAACCAAGAGGTGCTCGGGCCAAGCGGTGACCCTTATGTGAGCAACCCATTGCGTCGTCCGAGAGTGGATCTTGGGTTAGCTCAAATGTCCGATCGGACCGAATGGGCCAGCCTTTGCAACATTCTCCAGGAGGTGCAGGACAGGTCTTCGCCAGTCTACACTGAACTGGTATTTGCACAGGTGTTGGACGCTGTCCGAGACCGCCTTAAGGCGCTGACATTTTCCTACGTAGTGCCCGCGCGGGTCAGCCTGCAACAAGCCGAGGCGCTGGTAGTTGGGTTCCTTGCTGAACGGAGCGGCGGCGACCGTGGCTTGGCGGTGTTGGCTGCCTTGTTCGAGACCTTTGCCGCCGATTTTGGACTCTACACCGAAATCCGCCGCGGCCGCGTCAACGCTGCCGACGCCGCAACTGGTGCGGCGGGCGACCTTGAGTGCCTGGGTCGTGATGGGGTGGTGAAGCTGGCTGTAGAGGTGAAGGAACGCCGCATCAGCCTTGCTGACGTGCATGGTGCCGTCGCCAAGGCTCGGGGGTTGGGCGTCAAGGAACTGCTGTTGTGTACGCATGGCGTTGAGGCAGCAGAGACGGAAGCAGTTGCCGCTGACTTCGCCAAGGTCTGGGCTTCGGGAACGAATATCTACCACCTAACGGCCGCCGAACTGATGCACGCTAGCTTGCCCCTATTGGGCGAAGGTGGGATTCGGGACTTCATCGTGCGGGTCGGCGAGCAGTTGGATAAATTCAGCACCCAGCCGCTGCATCGAAAGGGATGGAAGAGCCGGCTGGACGGCCTGTAGGCTAGTGCCAGCCCAGCCCGCCGGAGCCCCGATGCACCCGTTCTCCATCCCGCCCGCCATCGCCGCCCGCGTGGTTGCCCGTTGCGGCACCGTGCACCCCTTCGCCCGGCTGGACCCGCGCCGCACCGCGCTGGTCGTGGTGGACATGCAGAACGGGTTCATGCGCGCCGACGTCTCCCACGCCTATTGCGACATGGCGCAGCACGTGGTGCCCGCCATCAACCAGCTGGCGGCCGCGCTGCGCACCGCCGGCGGCCAGGTGATGTGGATTCAGAACACGTTTGACAGCCGGGTCGAGACCGAATGGTCCGTGATGCAGGACATGGTGACACCGGAAGCCCGCGCCCGCCGCGCGGCGGCGATGAGCGAGGGCACCGAGGGCCATAAGCTGTGGCCGGGGCTGGATGTGCATCAGGTGGACCAGGTGGTGAAGAAGTATCGCTACAGCGCCTTCATCCAGGGCAGCAGCGCCTTGCCGGACCTGTTGCGCGCGGCTGGGATCGACACGGTGCTGATCACCGGCACCGTGACCAACGTATGCTGCGAAAGCAGCGCGCGCGACGCGATGATGCTGAACTTCCGCACCGTCATGGTCAGCGACGGCTGCGCCGCGGTGACGGATGAGGAGCACGCGGCATCGCTGGTCGCGTTCCACCTGCAGTTCGGCGATGTGCTGACGGTGGCGGAGTGCATCGCCGGGTTGGTGCGGGCCAACGACGTGCCTGACCAGGGAGCCGTGACATGAGCGCGATACCGATGATCCCCACGGCGCCGAGGGTGCCGATGATCCCCACAGGGCCGAAGCGCAAGGTGGCCTTCATCGGCACCGGCGGCACCATGGCCAGCGTGGGCAAGGGCCTGCTGGATACGGTGGACTACGGCAGTACCGGCAACCTGCTGGACGCGACGCAGCTGTTGGCGCTGTGGCCGCAGGTGCAGCAGGTGGCGCAAGTGGTGCCGGCGCCATTCAGCGCGGTGCCCTCCACCCGCCTCGGCTGGCCGGACTGGAAGGCGCTGATCAAGCTGATCGAGGAGTTGGCGGCGGACCCCGAGTTGGCCGGGATCGTGATTGGCCATGGCACGGCGAGCCTGGAGGAGACGGCGTATTTCCTCTCGCTGACGCTGAAGGTGGCCTTGCCGGTGGTGGTGGTGGGCGCGCAGCGGCCGTCGTCGTCGATCTCGACCGACGCGCCGCTTAACCTGATCAACGGCGTGCGCGTGGCGGCCAGCGACGAAGCGCGCGGCCTGGGCGTGCTGGTGCTGCTGAACGACGAGATCCACGCGGCGCGGGAAGTGACCAAGACCTCGACGGGCCGGATGCAGACGTTTCGGAGTCCCGACTTCGGCGCGCTGGGCCATGCCGATGGCGACAAGCTGGCCTGGTACCGCAAGCCGCTGCGCCGCGTGGCGCCGGATACCGAGTTCGACGTGCGCGGGCTGGCGGCGCTGCCGCGCGTCGATGTCAGCTATACCTATGCCGGCAGCGATGGCGTGGCGATCGGCGCCTTCGTCGCCGCGGGGGCGAAGGGGATTGTGTGTGCCGGCTTCGCGCCGGGCTTCGTGACCCCGGATGAGGCCGAGCAGATCAAGGCGGCGCAGGCCGCCGGCGTGGTGGTGGTGATGAGCACGCGGGCCGGCAGCGGCCGGGTGCCGCATACCACCAAGCTGCGCGAGGCGGGGATCATCCCGGCCGATAACCTGAACCCGCAGAAGGCCCGGCTGCTGCTGAGCCTGGCGCTGACCGTGAGCAGCGATGCCGCCGAGATCGAGCGGATGTTCGCGAGCTACTGAGGCGTGGCGGCCGGCGCCAGGGGGAACAGCGCCTGGTGCAGCCATTCGGTCAGGGCGTGGGCGGTGGTCGCTTTGGCCAGCACGGCTGGGTTGTCCACCACCAGCGCCTCGATCTTGTCCCTCAGGCCCATGGCGGCGGCGAAGATGAGCTCGGCGCCTGGCTGGTCTTGTCCCGCCAGGCTGCGGCCGCGCAGGAACAGGCTGAGTTCCGCGCTCATGCCGCGGACGAAGGGGTGGCCGGTGCGCTGGGCATAGGCCAGGAATTCGGCGCGGATAAGCCGGCGCATCGGCCCAACCGCCTGGCCCGAACTGGCTCGTAGCACGGCCATGATCGTGGTGCCGCAGATGTCCCGCGCATCGGCATCTTCCGGCAGCGTCGCCAGCATCGCGCGGTATTCTTCCAGCCGTTTGGCGACGTAGCGGGCGAATAGCGCGTCGCGGATTGCCTCGCCGCTGGGGAAATAGCGGTAGATGGCCGAGCGGGTCACGCCACCGCGGCGGGCAACCTCGGTGATGGAGGGCGAGGCCTGCTGCCCTTCCACGACGGCGGAGGCTGCGCCGGCCATGATGCGGTGGATGGTGGCCTGCGCGCGGGGCTGCCGGGGCGGGATGCGCAGCTCAGGGCGGGCGCTTCCGTGGGGGGTTAGCAGCGGCATGGGGAAACTCCTTACCGGCGTGCGGCAAACGCGGTGGCCCGGGGGGAGGTTGGGGCGCGTTCGAGGCCACACGTCTGTTCGCAGGGTTATCGCCCTTGCACAGCGTTACGGCCATGGCTCAACTTATGCGGGAAAACACCTAGTTCGACACGCCAAAGTGTCACTTTTTGAGATCATAAACGATAATTGCTTCGTAACCTTGCCGGCGTGTCATAGGGTGAGCGCATTGAGTATCCGACGTCGTCAGAGGGAAAATAAATCATGAGCGCTTCACAGATGAACCGCGCCGCGCGGGGCCGTGGGCAGAGCAGCCATTCTGTCCCTGGGCAGGGCAGCCAGATCATGGGGGCGCTTTTTCTCTACGTCCTGCGCCTCGCCATCCTGGTGACCGGCTTGGGCCTGGTCGGCGCGGTGTGCCACGCGGTGTGGCGCGGCGTGGGCGGCTGAACCGCGGGTGAGGCGACGCGGCATGTGAACAAGGCGCTGTCCAAGTCGCGATGCCGTTGCGATTGGACCGTTGCGAGCTACTGATACGGGCGGGCAGGTTCCTTGGCTGCCGGTATCAGTTTTTCCTGACCCTTAATCGCGTCGTGCGACTGCACGCCTGTTGGGTCGTGCGACTGCACGCCTGTTGGGTCGTGCGACTGCACGCCTGTTGGGTCGTGCGACTGCACGCCTGTTGGGTCGTGCGACTGCACGCCTGTTGGGTCGTGCGACTG
>CANBNK010000221.1 GCA_947371015.1 Acetobacteraceae bacterium
TCCAACGCGGGCGCCCCGGCGCCGCCGCCGCGATTCTCGACGATGACGCGCTGCGGCCAGCGCTGGGACAGCAGGTCGGCATAGACTCTGGTAAAAATGTCGGCAGCCTGTCCCGGCGGGAAGGGGACGATGATCTTTACGGGCTTGTCCGGCCAGGCGCCCTGCGCCCGCGCGGCCAACGGCAGCAAGAATGGCGCGGCCAGCAACGGACGACGCGAGAAATGGCGCATGGCCGCTTACTCCCCAATGGTCTTTGGCCCAGGATAGGCGCGGAAACGCAAAGGGGGAACCGCCATGGCCAGCAACTCCATTCATGTCGCGGTGCTGCCGGGTGACGGCATCGGCGTGGAGGTCACGGACGCCACGCTGGCGGTGCTTGAGCCACTGGCTCGGCGCCACGGCCTCGGCCTTTCAACGGAAACCCTGCCGGCCGGCGCCTTCCACTTCCAGGCCACCGGCGACGCCTTCCCCGAGGCCAGCTTCAAGGCCGCCGAGAAGGCCGACGCCATCCTGCTCGGCGCCATGGGCTGGCCCGGCATCCGCCTGGCTGACGGCACCGAGATTGCGCCGCAGCTGGACCTGCGCTTCCGGCTCGGCCTCTACGCCGGAGTGCGGCCGGTGAAGGCCATTCCCGGCGTGCCCGTGGCGCTGGCGGACCCGCGCGCCCGGGATATGGACCTGGTGATCCTGCGGGAAAGTACGGAGGGCCTGTTCTTCTCGCGCGGCGCAGGCGTCGTCACGCCCGACTATGCCGAGGAGACGCTGCGCATCACCCGGCCTGTCACCGAAAAGCTCAGCCACTTCGCCTTCCGCCTGGCGCAGCGCCGGGGTGAGCGCAAGCAGCGGCGCGGCACGGTGACGCTGGTGGACAAGGCCAATGTGTTCCGCGCCTTCGCCTTCATGCGCGGCGTGTTCGACGAGGTTGCGGCGCAGTACCCGGGCGTGGACAGCGCGCATCACTACGTGGATGCCATGGCGCTGGACCTGGTGCGCCGCCCCTGGGCCTTCGACGTGCTGCCGACCGAGAACATGTTCGGCGATATCCTGTCGGATCTCGGCGCCGGCCTGGTCGGCGGCATGGGCTTCTCGCCGTCCGCCGATATCGGCGACAACCACGCGGTGTTCCAGCCCGCCCACGGCACCGCGCCGGATATCGCCGGGCAGGGCATCGCCAACCCCACCGCCATGCTGCTGAGTGCGGCGATGATGCTGGACTGGCTGGCCAGCCGTGGCGCCGGCCAGGCGCACGCCGATGCCGCGGTGGAGTTGGAAGCCGCGGTGGATAAGGCCTTCGCCGGTGGGCTCCGCACCGCCGATATCGGCGGCCGCGACAACACTGCCGCCGTGGTCAAGGCGGTGAAGGAAGCTCTGGCGTGACCAGCCGCCGCGGCCTGCTGGAAGGCATCGCGGCGGCAGGTGGCATCAACGCGGCGGTGGCGGCGCTGGGCGCACTGGGCGGCCTGGCGCCGACCCCGGCCCAGGCCGCGGCGCCGGTGCTGCCGCGCGGTGGCAAGCCTGTGCTGGTGGTGGGTGGCGGCATCGCCGGGCTGGTGGTGGCGCTGGAGCTCAAGCACGCCGGCTGGCCGGTGAAGCTGCTGGAGGCCAGCGACCGCCCCGGTGGCCGCTGCCTAACGCTGCGTGCCGGCGACACGGTGCGCGAAGCCGATGGCACCCCACAGAAGGTGGGTTGGGCCAGCGCGCCGCATTTGTACATGAACCCCGGCCCGGCGCGCATTCCGCATCACCACCGCGGCATCCTCGGCTACTGCAAGCAGCTTGGCGTGGCGCTTGAGCCGCTGGTGAACGAGAACCGTGCCGCCCTGGCGGAAGGCCCGGACGGCCCGGTGCCGCTGCGCCAGGTGAATGCGGGCCTGCGCGGCGTGGTGGCGGAACTGGCGGCCAAGGGGCTGGAACGCGGTACGCTGGAAGCTCCGCTGACCGACGCCGACCTGGAAGCGTTGCGCGCCATGCTGCGCGGCTTCGGCGCGTTGGACCATGAATGGCGCTGGCGCGGCAGCAGCCGGGGCGGCTGGGCCGAGCGCCCAGGCATCGAGGACGGCAAGCCTACCCCGCCGCTGGACCCCAGGGCGCTGCTGGACCCGGTGCTGTGGCGCGGTGCCAACTTCGCCGAGGGCATCGACTACGCCGCCACCATGCTGCAGCCGGTAGGCGGCATCGACAGCATCGCCCGCGCCCTGGCGAAAGCGCTGGGCCCCAGCCTGGTGCTGAATGCCGAGGTTACCTCGCTGCGTCGGCTGCCCGGTGGCGCCCGGGTGGTTTGGCGAGACCGCCGGCGCGGCGGCAAGCAACAGGTGGAAACCCCGGCCCAGGTGGTGCTGGCGCTGCCGGCGCCGGTACTGGCGACGCTGGACAGCGATCTTTCCGCACCCCGCCGAGACGCGCTGCGCGACCTGTTCTACGCCAGCGCCGGCAAGCTGGCCTTCCAGTGCGACCGCCGCTTCTGGGAGGATGAGCACGCCATCTATGGCGGCATCAGCTTCTCGGCACGGGACGTGAATCAGCTTTGGTACCCTTCGCATGGGTTCCACGCGCCAAAGGGGGTGCTGCTGGGCGCCTATATCTGGGGCGGCCCGGCTGGGGCGCGCTTCGCCGGGCGCACCCCGGACGAGCGCGCTGCGGCGGCGGTGGCGGATGGCGAGGCGCTGCACCCGGGCTACGCCGCGCAGGTGAGCAAGCCGGTCTCGGTGGCCTGGGGCAACATGCCCTTCGCACGCGGCGCCTGGGTGGAATGGACCGAGCCGCAGCGGGCGCACAGCTACGCCATGCTGCGGGCGGCCGAGGGCCCTTACCACTTCGCCGGCGAACACCTGTCCCACCAGACCGCCTGGATGGAGGGCGCGGTGATCTCGGCCTGGTCGGCGCTGGCGGGGCTGGCACGGGCATAGGCGCCCGCCGTCCGGTCGCCGGAGCGCCGCAGGTGCGGAGGCGTTAATCGGCTGGCCATGCGTCCGGTCGCCGGAGCGCCGCAGGTGCGGAGGCGTGCATCGGCCGGCTTTAATCACTGCCATGAAAACACCGCTGGAATGTCGTTGTGCCGCCTTGGCCGGGGGCGGTAAATTCCCCCATGCGCCATTCCGCTCGAGCCACCCTCGCTGCTGCCTTGCTACTGCCTGGCCTCGCCGTGGCGCAGCCCAGCTTTGAGGATTGCAGCGCGCTGCCCGAGAGCGAGTTCCGCGGCGCCATCGAACGCGGCACGCTGGCGCAGTTCGCCACCGCCATGCCGGCCACCGACGCCGATGCGCTCGTTGCCCGCCACTGGAGCGCGCTGGAGATGGACGCGCTGATCCAGCGGCTGGGCCGCGAAGCCCATGCCCAGGTCGGCGCCGATGCCGGCTATGTCCGCCGCCTCATCTCCAACTACAGCCCCGGCACCGCCAGCGAGTTGGCCCGCACCTTTAACGCGAAGGTCTATGAGAACCCCGAGTTCAAGGCGCGCTTCGAGCTGCTGGTCGCCGCTATCGGGGATGGCCTGACCACGCGCATCGCCACCGCCGGCGCGGCGGCGCAGGACGAGGCACGGCGCTGCGTGCGTGGCTTCCTCGGCGGTCGCTACACCGCGACGGTGGCGGAAGCCGTGCTGGTGACGCTGCGCACCAACCTGGCGGCGCCGGCTGGCCCTGCCGTGGATGTCGCCACCGCCACCACCGTCAACACCGCCCGCGCGCTTTCCGGTGCCGCCGTGCTGGTGATGCGCGGCGCGCTGGAACGCATCGTGGAGCGCATCGTCGCCCGCAGCGCCGGCGTCATCGCCGGCAGCCTGGCCCGCCGCGTGGTGCCGGTGCTGGGTACCGCGCTGTTCGCCTGGGACCTGGTGTTCGGCGCCGATGGCGTGCTGGGCGAGGTGGAAAACCAGCTGACCGGCGATGACTCGCGGGAGGATATCCGCGACGGCCTGGCCGCCAGCCTGCGCGAAGCCGCGGGCCGGGAGGCCAGCGCCGCCGCCGCCCGCGCCGCCGACGAGGTGAACCGCCAATGGGGCGAGTTCCGCACCCAGCACACCGCGGTGCTGGCGCTGGCCGAAAAGGACCCGGCTTTCCGCGCCTTCCTGGCCGATGTGCCGCCGGACCGCTTCGGCTCCCTGGCCCGGCTGGTGGACATGCTGCTGAAGCAGGGCGGCGAGGCCGCGGTGCAGGCCGCGCGAGAGGATGGCTCGCTGGGCCGCGCC
>CANBNK010000222.1 GCA_947371015.1 Acetobacteraceae bacterium
CGCGATAGTCCAGCGGCAGGTCCGGCGCCTCGATCCAGCCATCACCGGAGGCGGCACGGGCCAGCGCCCGCGCCATGATCGCCTGGTGTGGCCCGGCGCGGCTCATTCCGCCGCCAGCCGCTCCAGCGCCTGGCGGTCCAGCTTGCCGCCGGCACTCATCCGCGGCAGCACCGGCAGCAGGTGCAGCCGAGACGGGCGGAAGGCGGCCGGCAGCGCCGCGGCGAGGCGACGGCGCAGCGCCGCGAACAACACGGCTTCCTCCAACCCTGGCGCCACGACGAAGCCGACCAGCACGGTGCCGGTCGGCCGGGCCAGGGCCACCAGGGTGGCGTCGGTGACGCCGGGTTCGGCCAGCAGCACCGCCTCCACCTCGGCCGGTTCCACCCGCACGCCGTTGATCTTCACCTGGCGGTCGGCCCGGCCGACCACGCGCAGCAGGCCATCGGGCTGCACCCGCAACAGGTCCCCGGTGTGGAAGCGCCGCCAGCCCGGCCGGCCCGGCTCCGGCACCAGCCGCCCCGGCACCAGCCGCCCGCCCTGCCATTCGCCCAGCGCCAGCAGCGGCCCGGACAGCACCAATTCGCCGGCCTCGCCCGACGCGACAGGGTGGCCGGCCTCGTCCAGCAGCGCCATCCGGTGCGTTGCCTCGGCCAGGCCTGCCGCCAGCACGGTCCCGGCCTCCGCCAGCCCCTGCGGCACCAGCCATTGCGCCATGGCCAGCGCCTCCGTCGAGGCATAGGTGTGCTGCACCTCGCAGCCCGGCGGCAGCACTTGGCGCCACGCGGCCAGCTCCGCGGTCAATATCGCCGAGTTGCCGATCCGCATCATCCGCAGCTGGCGGAAGGCTGCCCGCGCGCTTTCCAGGTGCAACATCATCCGCAGCAGCGACGGCCCGCAGGAGGCGCAGGTCACCCCTTCCCGCCCGGCCAGCCGCAGGAAGGCGGAGGCGCCGTCCACCGCGATATTGGTCAGCACCGCGCGCCCGCCGGCCAGCAGCGCCGCCAGCGGATGGGTCACGCCGGGGCTGGTGCTGGGCTGGGAAGCCGCCATCATCGCATCCGCTGGCCCCAGCCGCAGATAGGTCATGACCTCCAGCGTCCGCGCCAGCACGGAGCGCGCCGACAGCACGATCCCCTTGGGCAGGCCGCTGCTGCCGGAGGTGTAGTGCACCGCCATCGGTGCATCGGGGTTCCAGGGGTGGTCCAGCGTGAAGTCCCGCGGCGGCCCGGCCAGGATGTCGTCCAGCAACAGCCTTGGCAGCGCCGGTGCCGCCGCCAGTGGCGCGCCCAGCAACAGCGCGGCCGGTGCCGCGTCGGCCAGCAGCGCCGCCAGCCGCTCGGCCGGCTCGCGCGGGTTCAGCACCAGGCAGACGCGGCCGGACATCAACGCCCCGAGCAGCGCGGCGAAGCCGTCCGGCCGCTGCGGCAACAGGCAGGCCAGCGGCGCCCCGGGCGGCAGCAGGGCGGCCACGGCCGCAGCCACCTGCATGGCCTGGCGGTGCAGCGTGGCGAAGTCCAGGCCGCCTTCGGCGCCCACCAACGCCACCGCGGCGGGCGCGCGGGCGGCGGCCTGCTGCAGCAGCAGCGCCAGCGGCGTGCGGGTGAAGCTCTCCAGCCCCGGCAAGGGCGGCGAGACCCGAGCGCCGGGCAGGCCCCAGATATCGTCGTTCATTGGCTCAATCCCCGGCACGGAACGCGTCGGCAATACGCCGCACCGTGCCATCAACCGCCACCAGCAGCACGTCGAACCGCATGCCCGCCGCGCCGTGGCCCGGGTGCTCCGCCAGCCAGCATTCCGCCGCTGCCATCAGCCTGGCGCGCTGGCGCGGGCCGAGCGCGTAGGCGGCTTCCAGCAGGCTGGGGCGGGCCTTCACCTCGATGAAGGCGAGCAGGCCGTCGCATTCCGCCACCAGGTCCAGTTCGCCGGCCGGAGTGCGGGCGCGGCGGGCCAGCACCTGCCAGCCCTCGGCCGCCAGCGCCGAGACGGCGGCGTCCTCGGCCTGCACGCCCAGTACCTGGGCCCGGCCGCCGCGCAGCCGCCGGGCCGGGGTGGCCTCAGGCCGCGGCAAGTGCCGTGCGGATGGCGCCGACCGCGTCCTCGACCATCGGTGCGGTCACGTCCAGGTGCAGGCAGGCGCGCACCCGGTTGCCCATGCCGCTGACCCAGATGCCCTGCATGGCCAGCTTTTCCTGCAGGCGCGGCACGGTCATGCCGGCGCCGCTGATGTCGAAGAACACCAGGTTGGTCTCCGGCTCCTCGACGGAGACGCCCTGGATCTGCCGCAGCCCGCGGGCCAGCGCCTTGGCGTTGGCGTGGTCGTCGGCCAGACGCTCCACGTTATGGTCCAGCGAATATAGGCAGGCGGCGGCGACGATGCCGCCCTGGCGCATGGAGCCGCCCAGCCGCTGCTTCCAGCGCCAGGCCTGGCCGATGAAGTCGCGGCTGCCGCACAGCACGGCACCGAGCGGCGCGCCGAGGCCCTTGGTGAAGTCCAGCCAGACGCTGTCCATGGTCGCGGTCATCTCGGCCGCCGAAATGCCAGCGGCGACGCAGGCGTTCATCAGCCGGGCGCCGTCCATGTGGGTGGACCAGCCCTCACCATGCGCCACCGCGGCCACTGCGTTCAGCTGCTCCAGCGGCCAGACCGCGCCGCCGCCGAAATTGGCGGTCTGCTCCACCTCCAGCAGGCGCTGCGGGGGGGCATAGCGAGTCTTCGGGCGAATGTTCTCGCGCACCGTCTCGGCGGTGAACATGCCGCGTTCGCCCCGCAGCGGCATGATCTGCACGCCGGTGAAGGCGGCATGGCCGCCGCCCTCGCTTTGCAGGATATGCGCGTTCTCATGCGCCACCACCTCGTCGCCGCTGCGGCAATGGGTGAGGATGGCGACAACGTTGCACATGGTGCCGCTGGGCAGGAAAATCGCGGCTTCCTTGCCCATCAGCGCCGCCATGCGGTCGCACAGCGCGTGCACGGTGGGGTCGTCGCCATGCTGCTCGTCGCCGACCTCGGCCCGCATCATCGCGTCCTTCATGGCGGCGGTCGGCTTGGTCTGGGTGTCCGAATACAGGTTGATCCGCGCGGGCGGCGCGCCGGCGGGCGGGCGGGGCGGGGCGTGGTCCATGGCGGTGACTCCTGGAGAATGCGGCGGGCATGGTGCCAGCGGCACCGGAAGTTGGATAGCCAGCGGCGCCTGGGGTTGGATAGCCAGCGGCGCCGGGCGCGACAAAGCCGTCGCGGCGGCGCGCTTGCAAAGTGCCGGCGGAAGCCGGCAAAACCGCAGCCAACGGAACCGGGAAGGAGCACGAGAATGACAGGACACGGACATGGCGGTGGCCATGAGGGTGGCGACAGGCGCATCGCCCTGTTGATCAGCATCCTCGCGCTCTTCCTCGCCGTCGCGGAGACCGGGGCGAAGTCAGCCCAGACGGACGCACTGTCCAAGAACGTGGAAGCCGCAAATCTGTGGGCCTTCTTCCAGGCCCGCACCATCCGCCAGACGGTGGTGAACTCGGCGGCGGACTTGGCGGAGCTGGACAAGTCGGTCGCCCGCGACGAAGCCACGCGCCAGACCATCGCCCGCCAGCAGGAAGCCTGGCGCAACAACGCCCGGCGCTGGGAAAGCGAGCCCGAGACCGGCGAAGGCCGGCGCGAGCTGGCTGCCCGTGCGCTGGCCGCGGAAGCCAAGCGGGAGAAGTCGATGGCGGCGTATCACCTGTTCGAATACAGCTCGGCGGCGTTCCAGGTGGCCATCGTGCTGGCCAGCGCCAGCATCGTCACCGGCGTGGCCGCGCTGGCGCTGGGCGGCGGTGCGCTGGGCGTGGTCGGGCTGCTACTCGGCATGGTAGCGGTGCTGGCACCAACGGCGCTGCACCTGTAGCGCGCCGGGGCGCGTGGCCCCGCCCCGGGCGGGGCAATTCAGGCGAGCATGTCGCGGAACCAGCGCAGCATGCCCAGCACCAGCCTGACGCCGGCCAGGGCTATCGAGACCGCGACCACGATGAGCAGGAGCGTCAGCGCCAGCTGGACACCTCCAAAAACCTATGTACGGTCATGGTGGTGCAGACGATGAGCACCTGCGCTGCCTGATGCCGGCTATGGGTTAGGATCGAGTGGGTGACTACCGGTGCCGCTATGGACGGCGCTGGCGAGCATCCCGGCGCTACGCC
>CANBNK010000223.1 GCA_947371015.1 Acetobacteraceae bacterium
GCCACCTTGTCGGCGCCTTGATGTTCGCCAGATCGCCGCGCACATCCAGGCCCGGCACGCCGCCCATGAAGCCCATCTGCGTGCTCTCAGCGGTCGCGCCCATCAGCTTGCTCCAGCCCTCCAGCATGGCCGGCGGGCAAGCGGTGCCAAGCCGGCCCGGCATGGTCCAGCGGGCCCAGGCCTCGACGCCTTCCTCGGTGATCTTTTTCACCCAGGAGGCATGCCGGTCCCCCAGCGAGGTCGCGCCGGAAACCAGCGTGCCCAGCAGCACCAGGCTCTTCACCCGGCCCGGATGCAGCGCCGCCATCCGCATAGCGATCGGCCCGGCGACTTTCGCCGCCACCACATGCACGCCGCCCAACCCCAGATGGTCCAGCAGCCCGACATAGTCGGCGACCAGTTCATCGAAGCTCCAGGCATAGTCCCGCGGCATCGGCGTGGAGGCGCCAAACCCGCGCATATCCGGCCTGATCACGCGGAACTGCCGCCCCATCACCGGCATCCAGGCGTTCCAGGCCTGGCCGCTTTCGGCATTGCCGTGCAGCAGCAAGGTGGTCTCCGGCGTTTCCCAGGCATCGGCGAAGCACTCGTCGCGATAGTGCAGGGCGCAGCCATTGGCCGCGGCATAGCTGGGCATCTCGGTGGTCCTTCCTCAGTCCGGCGTAATGCCGGCCTCGCGCACCACCCGGCCCCATTTCTGGATATCCGCTTGGATGATGCTGGCGAATTGTTCGGGGTTGGTCGGCACGGCATCGGTGCCATGGCGGGCGAACTCGGCCTTCACCGCCGGGTCGGTCAAAATCTCCCGCACCGCGGCCGAATACCGCTGCACCAGGGCAGGGGGCGTGCCGGCTGGCGCCAGCAGCCCGTTCCAGCCCAGCGCCTCGAAGCCCGGCAGCCCGCTTTCGGCAATGGTCGGCATATCTGGCAGCGCCGCCAGCCGCGTGCGCGTGCTGACACCAATCGCCCGCACCTTGTCGCCGGCAAGCAAGGGCAGGGTGGTGATCGGCGGGTCGAGGAACATCGCCACCTCGCCCTTCATCACGCTGGCATGGGCTTCCGGCGCGCTGCGGAACGGCACGTGCAGCATTTCTATGCCCGCCATGGAGCAGAACAGCGCATTGGCCAGGTGCGCCAGTGACCCAGCCCCTACCGTGGCATAGGCCAGCCTTTCCCGCTTCGCCCGGGCGATGAGGTCCGCGGCGGTGCGGTCCGGGCTGTCCTTCGGCACCAGCGCCACCGTCGCCACCGTGGAGACGATGGAGATCGGCGCCAGGTCACGCTCGGTATCATAGGGCAGACGCGCCTTCAGCGCGGGGTTCGCGGCGTGGCTGGGATAGACCATCAGCAGCGTCGTGCCGTCCGGCCGGCTGCGCACCACCGCCTCGGTGCCGATGATGCCCGAGGCGCCCGGCCGGTTCTCGATGACCACGGGCTGGCCGATGCGCGGCGCCAAATGCTGCGCCACGATCCGCGCGAGAATGTCGGTGATCCCTCCGGCGCCGGTCGGCACCACGATGCGCACCGGCCGATCGGGCCACTCTGCCGCCTGGGTGGCCCCTTGGCCCCGGGCGCCAGCACCCAGCAGCAGCCCCGGCAGCAGCAGCGTCGTGCGCCGCAACATCATGACGTTCGTCCCGCATTCTTGTCAGCCGGCGAGCGCCGGCCGTTGGAGGGCAGTGTTGCGCCGCATCGCCGGCGGCTCAAGCCATGTCGGCGACTTTATTCAACCGCCGGCGACATTGGCGTGACTTGGCGTTACTGTCGCTCGCGTCGCCTTTTGTCGCCGCTCAGCGCGCCCCCAGCGTCGCCGCTCAGCGCGCCCCCAGCAAAGCAGCCGCACCCCGGACCAGTCCCTGGCCGAAGGAAACCGCCTGCGGCTTGGCGACAATGGCCGGCTTTTCCGGCGAGGCCGCCATCGCCGGCGGCAATGGCGCCAGCGGCAGCGGCGCCATGCCCGGCGGCGGTGCCTCGTTCGCGGCCAGCCGGGCCAGCAGGGTCAGCGCCGCGGAGTAGTAGTCCCGCGCCTGGGCCACCTTCGGCAGCGTCTCGGAGGTCACCCGTCCGCGGCGGCTTTCGGCCGAAACCGCGGCAATCGCCACCATCCCACTTGACGCCAGTTCGGCGCCCAATTGACCGGTGCGCAGGTCGGTCCAGGCCGGCGGCGCGTCGCGCCCGGTCTCGGCCCAGAACCTGGTGGCGGCGTCCAGCGCCGGCTCCTCGGTCAGCCCGGCCCAGGCAAGGTGCAGCGGCACCCGCACCGCGTCATACGAGAACCGGGTCGGCCGACCCTCGGCCATCACCGGATCGGCACTCTCGCCACGCGGCAATTCCACCCAATCCGCTGGCAGGCCCCAGCGGCCGTAGCGCGCTTGGCGCAGCAGCTTCACCCCGTCATCCGTCAGCCTTTGCCAGACCGGGTCGCCGCTGGCCTGGCCAAACGCCTTCAGCGCAGGGAAGGCGTAGTAGGAAGGATTGACCAGCACCTTGTTGGCGCCGGCGAAACCCTGGCCGCCCGGCAGCAGCAGCGTGCGACCATGCACCTGCAGCACAAGGCGCTGGCCGATGGCCTGGCCCAGCGCCAGCCCCATCTGGCCATATTCGCCCTGGCCCCAGCGCTGCGCCGCCCGCAGCAGCGCCCAGCCGATGTAAAGGTCGCCGTCTGTCGCGTTATTTTGGTCGTCTACGCCGACCCCGCCGGGGCGGAACCGCCAGGCGTGCAGCCCTTCCGGGCGCAGCAGCGTGGCGCGGGTCCAGCCCAGCAGCTTGTCGAATGTCGGCCGGTCGGCAAAGGCCTCGGCGAGCAGCAGGCCGTAGCCCTGGCCCTCGGAGTGCGAGATGTTGCGATTGCCGGTATCCACCACCCGGCCATCGGCGGTGATGAAGCGGTGGCGGAACTCCAGCCATTGCGCCTGGTCCGAGGCAACGGCGGCGGCGCGGGCCTGGCCTGGGAACGCGGCGGCCAGGGCGGTGCCGCCAAGGCCGGCCAGCAGGGCGCGACGCCCTCTCAAGGCTGATAGCTGCGGGTTGCGCATGGTTTGAACCTGTCGTGCAAAAGGGTTCGGCCACCCCACCCCGCGCAACGGCGCCTTTCCCCTGAAAGGCGCCGCCCGCACGGGGGTGCGTGGCGGGCGGTTCAGTCGGCGTCGTAGTGGCGCAGGTTCAGCGAACCCGGCAGCGCCCGGCGTGCCGCCGAACGCGACAGCGCCTGGCTGACCGCGGCACTGATGTCGCGGAACTTCAGGGGTTCCTGCAGCAGGCCGATGTGGTTCATCAGCGGGCCGCTGGCGATGTCGGTGCGGTGGGCGTAGCCGGTGATCAGCACCAGTTCCACCGCCGGCAGCGGCGCCTTGCCGGCCAGCACATTGGCCGCCAGTTGCAGTGCTTCGCCTTCCAGCGGACAGATATCGGCCAGCATCACGCCGATCTCGGGGTGGGTCATCATCATCGACCGCGCCTCGGTGGCGGAACCGGCGAGGTGAACCGTCAGCCCGCGGCGACGCAGCATGGTGGCCACCTCGTCCAGCACATCGGCTTCCTCGTTCAGCACCAGCACGGCCAGGTCATGGCTGTAGAAATCGGCGCCCTGCGGCAGCTGCGGCAGGCCCAGCTGCGCCCGCTTCTCAGATACCTCGTGCAAGGCACCGGACTTATTGGACTTCTTCGCTACGAAACGCATGTCAGATCCCCCGAAGTTAACGTGGCGTCTTAAGTTTCGGCGGGCTTGCTCACACAACAGCGTAAGATTGCCGGTCGCCTCGGCACTGTTGATGAAGCATTTACGCTTGCGCATGTTGTCGTCTTCTGCTGACTATGGCCGCCGACGCAGTGGGGGACGCTGCTTCAACCTGTTTCTTAAGAAGGCTGGGGGGCCTGGCGAAGAAACAGTTCTTCTTAATGTGAGATCTTAACCTCTGGGGGATAGAGGGATGATTTCTTTGCAATCAGTGCCCGGCGTTGCGCCTTCCCAGGCCGCCGCCGTTGGCATGATGACCAGCTTCGACAACGCCATGCCCACGGTGGTGGTGGCGGATGACGAGGCAGCGCTGACCGGTGAGGTCGCGGACTACA
>CANBNK010000224.1 GCA_947371015.1 Acetobacteraceae bacterium
CCAGTCGGTGGTGGCGGGCGTGCCGGCGATGGCATCGGTGCCGGGGGTGGTCTCGACCTTGGCCGCGACCGCGGCAAAGCGCATGCGGACGACGTCAATGCTCATGGCACTGGTCCTTCAGGAAGGGGAGTTGTCAGCTCGCCCAGGGGCCGCCGCTGGGGCCGATGGCGAGCATGCTGAAGCGGGCGAGGAACTCGCCCGCGGGGCGGGCGGAATCATCGGCGTCGTAGAGGCTGAACTCGGCGGACTGCTCGGCCACATCACCGAGGCCGGCGGTGCTGGGCGTCCAGCCGGCCAATGCCTCGATGACGCGGGCATGCAGCAGCGACAGCGCCTGCTCGGCGGCCAGGTCAGTGGTGGCGCTGGCGAAGCCGGTGACCGAGAAGCCGATGCGGTAGTGGGTGCGCCCGGGCTCCTCGGTGTCGTCTGCCTGCCAGTCCTCACCACGAACAATCAGCCGCGGCAGGGTCTCGGCATCAACATCGACTGGCGCCCGGCGGGCGCGTTCCACCACCACATCCGGCAGCGTGGTGGTGAGCCGGTCGGCGATGGCCGCCAGGGCGGCCTCGCGCAGCGGGGTGGTGCCGGTCATGACGTGCGCGCCAGGCCGAGGCGCCAGGTCAGGCCGAGCGCATCGGGCTCCGCCATCTCGACGCGGTAGCTGGTACCAGCCCAGCGCAGCAGGTCGCCGCGCCGAGGCTGTTGCGGCAGATCGGCACCGCGCAGCGTGGCCTGCAGCGCAATGGCACGGCCGCTGGCACTGCCCAGGCCGGGCACCAAATCAGCCGGCGCTGAGAGCAGCGCGCGGAACCCGATCCAGGCACCGCCGGCTGCCGCCTGCCATTCGGCATCGCTGCCCATGTTGGGATCAGCCAGCATCGTGGCCATGGCGGCATCAAACGCCGTCATCGCCGCGGTGCCACGGCAGCGGCAATCTGCGGCGCCACCTTCTCGATGCTGCGGCCAATGACATAGCCGCCCAGCCCCAGTTGCACGATATCCCAGAGCTTGAGCACCTCGGCCTCCGAGATGCCCGGCGCCGACCAGCCCAGCCAGCGGGCCACGATCAACGCGCCAAAAGTCAGCATCAGCACCGGCCGCCAGCAGGCCGCCAGCCAGTGCTCGGATTGCGCCTCGGCCTTGATGATATCGCCCGCTGCGGCGTTCAACGCGGCCTGCTGGCTGAGCAGCGCCATGACCATGTCCTGCTGTGCCTTGGCCGCCTCGGCAGGGTCGGGAAACCAGCGCCGGAACAGGTCGCCGAGAACCGGCAGGAGCGCCGGCAGCAGAGCTGCGATCATGGATAGCTCCGCCGATCGAGTTCGAAATGCGGCCCATCCGGGAAGGAGGCCCAGTCGCCACCCCACACCATGGCGACGCCCTCCGCCTCAGCCGCAGCCTTCAGCGCCGCGGCCAACTTCCGCGCCAGTGGCCAGTCCCAGCGCACCTCGCCTGTCTCCGGCAGGCCATCGCCGTCATCCAGCCAATAGGCCAGATCGACGGCGTGGCCGGTCAGGTGGCGGCTGTTCAAGGTGCGGGAGGCGCCGGCCTTGACCAACGCCGCCTGGCGCTCCTTGGTCCGCAGCCCCTCCACCACGATAAAGGGCACGGCCAGGCGCGCGCGTTCCACCACCCGCACCAGGTCGGGATGCACCCCGGCCAGGCGCTGCTGGTCGCGGGTGCTGAGGGGCGAGCGCATGCTCAGGCCCCCGAGGCCGGCACACGCTCGGTCCAGACCCGGACCGTGGTGTCGGCGGCCAGCGCCGCCAGGGTGGCGATGCCGACCTGGTAGTTGCCGGTGGCGGTGGTGGTGATGCGCCGGTTGGTATTGTCCCAATAGACGCGCGCGCCGGCGGTGATCGCCAGGGATGGCTCTTTGGTGACGTCAAACACGCCCTCGGTCTGGATCTCGACCGTTGTGCTGATCGCCGCGTCATAGGCAGCGATGCCGAACAGCGCGCCGATCAGCACGCCCTGGCCGGAGGTCACCGCATAGGGCGCCGACACGGTGAGGCTGTCACCGGGCTGGATGAAGTTTTTCATGGGTACGAGGTTTCCTGCTGTGGGTGACGTAAAGCGCCATCGTCCTTGAAAGACTGGAGCGACGGTGTTACATGAAACGCGTCATGGAGGATCGACCGATGCCTGCATCCCAAGTCCGCAAGCGGGTCGCGGCCCATCGGGCTGAACTGCGCCGGCGTGGCTTGCGTCCCATCCAGATCTGGGTCCCCGACACGCGTGCGCCTGGCTTTGCTGAGGAGGCGCGGCGCCAGTCGCGGCTCGTCGATGCAGATCGCGCTGAGTTCGACGAGGTCATGGACTTCATCGAGCACAACTCGGCCTGGCCCGACGATCAGGACGATATTGCCGAGTTTGATGCGCCGCGGTGACGTCGTCGTGGTCGCCGATCGTGGCGGCGGCGACTACGCGGCCAAGCCCCGCCCCGCGGTGGTGGTCCAGTCCGATTTGTACGACCAGACACTGAGCATCGTGGTCTGCCCGATCACCACGGTGCACCATGAGGCGGCGCTGCTGCGTTTGCCGCTCGCGCCGAGCGAACGCCTGGCCCTGCGGGCACCAAGCTGGATAATGGTCGACAAGCTGACCAGCATCCGGCGCGACCGCATAGGGCCTGGGATCGGACGCATCTCGGACGACGAGGCCATGGCACTGAACCGCAGCCTCGCCGTTTTCCTAGGTTTCGGCTGATCAGATGCCGGCGTTGAACCAGGCGCCGCGGCGTCATAAGCGGCGATGCCGAACAGCGCGCCGATCAGCACGCCCTGGCCAGAGGTCACGGCATAGAGGTCTTCATGGGAATTTCCTGTATGATGGAGATAGCGGAGACCGCTCGGCCGCTGCACCGACCAGTGATGCTCAGCGGCCTTGCATAAAGTAGTGTTTTTCACTACTTTCGGCCCATGAACCAGATAATCTCTGCCGCCGAGGCCAATCGCAGCTTTTCCGCCATCCTCCGGGAGGTGCGCGAAGGGCAGAGCTTTATCGTGACCTCGCATGGCGCGCCGGTGGCCCGGATCCTGCCCTGCGATGCGAATGATGCGACCCGCGAAGCCTCGCGGGCCGCCTTGTTCGTGCGACTTGAGGCGCAGCCCGTCGTGGATGTGGGCCGCTGGTCGCGCGATGAGTTGTACGAGCGCTGAGATGCGGATCGCGCTCGATACCAACATCCTCGTCTATGCCGAGGGGGTGAATGGCGCCGACCGCAAGCAAACGGCGCTGGAGATCCTTCGCGGCTCTGCAAGCGAGGAGGTCATGCTGCCGGTGCAGGCGTTGGGCGAGTTGTTCGTGGTGCTGACACGCAAGGCCGGCAGGCCTGCCGCCGACGCTCGCGCCGCAGCGCTGGCGTGGTCCGACAGCTATCCACTGATCGGGACAACCCCCAGCGTGATGCTGGAGGCGATGGAGATCGTGACCACCCATCGCCTCGCCCTCTGGGACTCGGTCATGCTAGCGGCGGCGGCCCAGGCGGATTGCCGCATGCTGCTGTCCGAGGACATGCAGGACGGCTTTACCTGGCGGAGCGTGACGGTGCGCAACCCCTTTGCCACCACACCCGTGTAGCGATACCGCTATTTACGGGGATCAGGTCCCGGCGTTGAACCAGGCGCCGCGCCAGTCGATGGCGCCGACGCCGAAGTCAAAGATCACGCTGACCTCGACGCCATCGACGCCAGAGACCGGCCCAGTGGTGACCTGCGGCCCCTCCGCCCCGTTGAGGTAGCCGTAGACATAGACCGGCGCCGCCAGCGGGTCGGAGAACAGATACCAGCGGTTCGACGGGATCAGCGGCTCCACCAGCGGCTGGACGAAGCCCGCGTAGATATTGGCGTTGCTGGTCTGGGTGGCGGCGACGTTCACCGTCAGCTGCCGCGCCGCCATTTCCTGGTTCGGCCCCACCAGCAGGCGCATGGACGAGCCGATCGAGATCGGCAGGCCGTCCAGGGTCTTCTGCTTCATGATGGCGGCGCGGCCGAGCGCCAGGTTGGTCAGGTCCAGCACCGTACCGGCCGAGGCCATGTTGGCGCGGGCGGCAGCAGTGGCAAAGACCG
>CANBNK010000225.1 GCA_947371015.1 Acetobacteraceae bacterium
TCCGCGAGGCTGGCCTGGCCCAGCCCAGCCTGGCGGGCAGCATTGTCCAGCGCCTGGTCGGAGGCGGCCAGGTCCCGCGCCGCACCAGCCGCGACATTGGCCAGTCGGGCCTGGTCCTGCAGCCCGCGCAGCATTTGAGTCGCCGCCGGCGTCAGCCCCTCCTGCTGCGCCGCAAGGGATTGCAGTGAGGAGCGGATCGCCGCCGCCTGCTCCGGGTTGGCACCGGGCAGCCCGCCGCGCAGGTCGCCGCGCAGTTCCTGGATGCGCTGGCGCTGCTGGTAGGTCCCGCCGACATCATTGGCCGCCTGATCCGCCAGCGCGCGCAGCTGCTCCGGGCTGGCCTGGCCGGCCATGGCCAGCCGGCGGTTATTGGCCCGTCGCTGCGCCTCATCCAGCCGCTCCAGCTGCGGGATCAGCGTGTCCAGCCCGCCGATCATGGCATTGATGCTGGCGGCGTAGCTGCCATTCAGCTCGACGGCGCCCTGCAACGCCTGACGCAGTTGTAGCACCGCCTCCTCGGTGACCTTGTTCTCCGCGCGGAACCGGGCGATGGCGGCGGTGGCCTGCTGGTAGTCGGGCTGGGTCCCCGGCACCAACCCGCCGCCACCGATGATGGCGGTCGGGTCCAGCGCCGCGGCGCCATCCGGCACCGCCTGCAGCATCGGCCGGTTCAGCGTGCGGGTGATCTCGCGCCCGAGGCGGTAAGTGTTGGTGGCGTTGTTCTGCGTGGTGGTGGCGAACTGCGCCCGCTCATAGCCCAGCTTGGCCTCAGTCAGCCCCTGGTAGTAGCGGGTCAGCTGGATGAGCGCCTCGCCCTCACCGCGCAGCCCCTCGCGGTAGCGCTGCCCGGCCTCGGCGGCGTTGCGGTACTGGTCGCCCTGGGCGCGCAATGCGGTCTGATAGTCCTGCGCCCGCTTGCTGACCGCCTCGTACTCGGCCTGCTGGCGGTCCAACTCGTCGGACAGCTTTTCGGCGGCGGTCTTGCCCACGGCCATGTTGGCGGCCATCGCCAGGATGGCCAGACCAGCGCCGGCCACTGCGCCGAAATTGCCGAAGACGCCGAGCAGCTGCGAGCCCTGCTGGCCGAGCGCCACCAGCGCGTTCTGGCCGGAGCCGACCTGAACCACGAAATCCTGCACCTGAAAGCCGGCCTGGCCGATGACCTGGCCCAGCTTGGAGGAGCCGGTGGCGACCTTGGTGGTGGCGTCGTCGAGATCGAGGTAGCGGCGGCGGGCCAGGTCCAGCAGCTGGCCGGCGCGCTCCTGCGACGCAAGGCCCGCCTCCAGGGCGCGGTTGATGCCGGCCTGGGCGGTGGCAAAGCGCTGCTGGCTGGCGACCACCGGGTCCAGGCTGCGCTCCAGCTTGGCGAAACTTTGGGCGCCCGAGGTGGCGCCGCGCTCGAAGGCGGCAAAGGCCTGCTCGCCGGTGGCGCCGACGGATTGCAGCACGGCCTTGACCCGGTCGGCATTCTCGACCGCCAGGCGGATGGAGATTTCGCGGGCCATCTCATCCTCCTGCCAGGGCGGCACTCAGGGCGGTCTCCGCCCGGGCCTCAGCGCCGGCAATATCAAGCAGCTTTTGCAGCTTCACGGTGGGTACCAGCCGGGCGATGGCCACCGGCTTGGCGTCGCGGCGCAGGTACAGCAGTGCGACCAGGCCGCCAGCCTTGGCGGGCACCAGGACGATGCGGGGGCCGCGATGGGCGCCACTGCGCCGGGCGCGACCGCCACCGCCGCGGCGACTAGCCGACACCACCTCAGCGTCGAGGCGATCGGCGAAGGGTTCGAGATCGGCGTAGCGGCGGCGCTGGCCGCCTGGCACCGCGCCGCCCTTGCGGCTGCTGGGCACGGTGCCGAGACCAAGCCGCCGGCCTGCCTCGGTCGGGATCACCAGGAAGCGAGAGCGCCTGGCAGTGATGGTCGGGCCGAGGTCGAAGGCGTCGTGCAGCACCGTGCTCTTGGAGTAGACCAGGGCGGCAGGGTGGAATGTGCGCTTGCGGCTGCGCGGGTAAACCTCGCGACGCCAGGCTTTCTCCAGGCCGGTGCCCAGGCCGGCGGAGCGGACCTGGCCACGGAGTTCGTCGAGCAGGCTGGTGGAAGCGGTCTCGATGGCGGCGCGGAGCGCAGTGCTGATCGCCTCGGCCTTGTCATCCAGCAGCGGCTGCAGGTTGTCGCTGATGGTGGCGACGAGGCGCATCAGCCGCTCTTCCTCTGCCGATCAATTTCTTCCCACCGCGCCGACGCACCGGTGAGCACACCGAACCCATCAACCACCCACGCCGCTTGGTCCGCCACGCCTCCAGCATCAGGCCAGTGGCTGTACCCGCCCATGCCGCTCCTGCACGCGGTCCAAAGCCGTACAAAGCCCCGGCTGGCCTGGTCGACGACCCAGGCCGGGTTCTCCCCCCAAGCTTCGTCGCCGACCAGCCACGCGCCCCCGTCCTCCGGAGTCAGCCCGCCGGCAAAGGCGTCTGGCTCGCGGGCAAGGGCGAGGGCGCCGCGGAGTTTTTTTCCTGCACCGCCGACACATGCGCCGCGTGCCACACCGCCCAGCCAACCTCTTCCAGTTCGGTTGGCGGGATGGCGTCCAGCAACTCGTCCGGCACCAGCCCGCGCACGCGCCGAAGCGCTGGCAGCCCGTCACCTCGCCAGTCGCGCAGGCCATAGCGGGCCGCCACCAGCGGCGTCAGGTAGACGCTGCGGTAGTTGCGCGCGACCAGCTCGGCATAGGCCGGCACCTGCATCGCCGCCGCGTCGATCACCGAAACCTGCGCCGCCAAAGCGCGCGTCTCCGGCGTGTCGGCCGCATCGGTGATACTCTCGGCCTCGTCCAGCACGGCCAGCAACTCGGCCAGGTTGTCCGGCGCCAGCTCCTGCACCGCGGCGCGACGCGTCGCCAGCAGTTGCTCCCGGAATGCCGGCTGCCCCGCCTCGCGGACCAGCTCGGCCTTCATCGCTGCCCGTTCGCGGAAGGTCAGCGGGGCGATGGTGTAGACGCGGCCGGAGCCTTCCGGCGCGACCTCGATCGGGTCACGCCGGCTGATGATGACGGACATGCTGTTGGTCCTTGTCAGAACTGGGCGAGGAAGAGGTCGCTATCGGCGCCGTCCAGTTGGAAGCCGATATCCATCTGGCCGAGGCCATCGCGGGCACCGGGCCGCAGCCCAGTGGCCTTGGCCGCCGGCGCCATGACGATGAAGCGGTTGCCGGCGACACTGCCGACCACCGCCATCAGCGGCATCGGCGTGCCGAGCCGGAACGCGTTGAAGATCGCCACCGAGGTGGTGGTGCTCATCAGCGGGTCGATGCTGCCGCGGCTGTCCCGCTCTGACGGAATGGCGGGATCGTAGCCCTCGGCCGCCTCCGGATTGTCCGGGAGGATGACGCTGACCCCGGCATCGATCATCAGCCGGCGGGCCCGGGCCAGGCTACCATTCAGCTGGCAGCGGCCACCGACAAAGCGTGGTGGTGTCGGCCGGATCGCCGTGTTCCAACCGGTCGGGATGGCGATCGCGGTCTTGTCCAGGAACTGCGCCCGCAGGTCGAAGACCAGGAAGCCAATGCCGCCGGTGGAAAGCTCCAGGCTCCAGTTGCCCACGGCGCCGGTGAACCGCCAGCGCAGCCCATCGGCAAAGAAGTAGATGGTCGCCGTCTTGTAGACCGCCTCGTCGGAGGTCGGGCCGTACAGCACGTTGATGGGCACCTGGGCCAGGGTGGAGACGCTGCCGGCGGTGGCCATGGTCTCGCCCAGCGTGGCGACGCGGCCGGCGGTGTAGTCGGTGATGCCGGTGGTCAGCGTGCGGTCGCCGGTCAGCAACAGCGGCATGCCGCGGTAGAGCTGCGCGGTGGCGGCAAACGGCGTGGCCAGGGTCAGCGTATTGGTGGTGCCTGCCGCCGCCGCGGTGGGCGCACCTACCGAGGTGGCAGTGATGGTCTCCTGGTAGGTGCAGCAGCGCAGCAGCTTGCCCCATTCCGGCGCGGTGCCGGCGGTGCCGGAGCCTCGCAGCGGCACCCGCAGCCGGATGCGTGGGCGCAAACCACCAACGATGGCCGGCGCCT
>CANBNK010000226.1 GCA_947371015.1 Acetobacteraceae bacterium
CTACATCGATGCCCGCAACGCCGATCCTAAGCCATTCCGTTGGACCAAGACCGCCAACGACATCCTCGCCTCTATCGAGCGGTTCTGCCACCGCACCATCGCTGTCCAGAAACAGTGTGGCTAAAAACTTCTCGGTCGAGACACTAGCCTACAACATACCTTTGTGGGACGTTGAGGGCAGGGCTTGCGAAGCACGCGGAGTATCTACCCCGTAAAATTCGACATGCCCTGCCGATGGAGGGCTTTGCGCCCTTGGCGGCGGCATGAAGGACTTCGGCGCATGCCTTAGCCTGCCGGCGCAAGGTGCCGACGGCAGGGTGCGGATTGCGATGCCAGGTGTTGCGGTGAGTATGCTCGGTCAACTGCGCCAACAGCCGCGGCGTCATCCGCGCAGGCAGCGGCAGGGCGGCGCGGATCAGGCCCAGGAGATGATCGACCTGGACGGGATGGTCGATCATGGTGCGGCCCCGAGCTTGATGTTCCACGGCAGCAACTCGTCGAGTTTGTCGATGGTGTGGCCGCGGGCCATGCGGTCGAGGACTGCGGCGATGTAGGCTTCTGGATTGAGGCCGTTCAGCTTGGCGGTCTCGGCGATGGTGTAGATGATGGCAGCGCGCCGGCCACCCTCGTCGGAACCAACGAACAGAAAATTCTTCCTCGTTACGGCCACACCGCGCAGCAGCCGCTCCGACAGATTGTTGTCGATCGACAGCCGCCCATCCTCGACGTAATGCGCGAGTTCGTCCCAGCGGTTGAGCGCGTACTGCATCGCCTTGCCGAGCGTAGACTTGCCGGACAGCCGCCGTCGCTGCTCCCGCAGCCAGCCGTGCAGATCATCGAGCAGCGGCTTGCTGCTGGCCTGGCGCACGGCGAGGCGCTGCGCGGCAGGCTTGCCGTTGATCGCGGCCTCGATGGCATAGAGCGCGGCGATGCGGCGCAGTGCTTCCTCGGCCAGTGGCGACTTCGTGCCCTCGAACACGTCGAACAGCTTGCGCCGGACATGCGCCATGCAGGCGACATGCGTGATCTGCGGCGGCTGGTTGCCGCGTGGCTGGGTCAGCGCGTCGTAGCCGGCATAGCCATCGGCGTGCAGCCAGCCCTTGAAGTCCTCCAGGTGTCCGCGTGGTCGCTCGCCCTTACGATCGGGCGAGTATTGGTAGAACGCCGCAGGCTTGCCCTCGCCCTGCCACGGCCTGGGGTCGAACGCATAGACCCAGAACCGGCCCTCGCGGGTGCGGCCGCGCCCCGGCGCCAGCACCGCGATCGGCGTGTCGTCGGTCCAGATGATGCCGTGCGCCAGCGCGTATTTGCCGATCGCTTCCGCCAATGGCCGCAGCCACCAGGCGCCACGGCCGACCCAATCGGCCAGGGTCTGGCGCTCGATCTCGACGCCCTCGCGCGCCAGGATGCCGGAGAGGCGATACAACGGCAGGCCGTCGCAGTATTTCGAGATCAGCACGTGGGCGAGCAGCCCGGGGCCGGGGCGGCCCCTCTCCACCGGCAGGTCGGGCGTCGGCGCCTGCAGCACGGTCTCGCAGGCGCGGCAGGCGTAGCGCGGGCGCACGTGGCGGATGACCTTCAGCCGGGCCGGGATCTTCTCCAGCACCTCGGTCACATCCTCGCCCAGCTTGGTCAGCCGGGCGGGATCGGTGCAGCCGCAGCGGCAGGCGAATACCGGCTCGTGCAGGACCGTCTCGCGCGGCAGGTGCTCGGGCAGCGGCTTGCGGATCGCCGGGCGGCGCGGCTTGGCGGGCGCATCCTTCGCCTTGGCCTCCGCCGCGGCGGCAGCCTGCGCCTGGTTCTCCTCCAGGTCGCCAATCAGCATCTCAAGCTGGCCGATCTCGGCGGCCAGCTTCTCCGACGACTTGCCGAACCGCTCTCGCCGCAGCGCAGCGAGCTGGACCTTCAGCTTCTCTATCTCGAAGCCCGCGCTGCGCAGTTCCGCATCGCGCTCGGCCAGCGCCACATCGCGCGCCGCAAGCTGCGCGCGGAGCGCAGCGATCTCGGCGTCAGGCGTGGCGGACGGCGCGGTATCCACACCACGATTCTACGCGACGCGATGGGCCTGGCAATTCCCAATCGGCTATACCGTCGCCTGCGGCCGCGCTGTCCAGGCCGGCATGCGCCAATCAATTCCTTCGACCAGCATCGACAGCTGCGCCGCGGTCAGCGACACCACGCCATCCCGCGCCTGTGGCCAAACAAAGCGACCCTTCTCGAGCCGCTTGGCCACCATGATCAGGCCCTGACCATCCCAGACCAAGATCTTCAGCAGGTCACCGCGTCGACCGCGAAAGCAGAACATCGCCCCGCTATACGGGTCCTGCGCCAATACGCCCTGCACCAGCGCCGCCAGCCCGTCGAAGCCCTTCCGCATGTCGGTCACGCCGCAGGCCAAGTACACCCGCGTGCCGGGCGGTGGACCCAGCATCAGCGCCGCGCCAGCTCAGCCAGCACCAGGCGAAGCGTTGCCGCGTCAGGGCTGCCGGTGATGCGCAGGCTCACGCCGGAGGGCATGGCAATCTCCAGGCCGCCCGTCGGCGCTGGCGCCGCAGGCGCGGTCGGCATCGGCTCCGCCACCACCTCCACAGGCACGAACCCGGCCATGGCCGTGGCCAGCATCTGCTTGCGCCAAGTGTAGAGCTGACCCGTGCTGACGCCGTGCCGATCGGCCACCACCTGCACCACCACACCAGGCTCCAGCGTCTCGCGGACAATCCGCAGCCGGTCTTCTGGTGATTGCACCCGCCGCCGCACCTCCCGGACGCGAACCTCGACACCGCGGCCAGCGCGGGATCCGGAACCGCTCTTACGATCGTCGTAAGAGGGGCTTGCGAGTGGTGGGGCCGTCAACGCGTCGTCGTCCATCCACCCGACTTCGACCAACTGGCGGCCTCAGCACAAGGCGGGGGTCAGCTGACGGTTATTTCGCCACGACATCATCCATGGCAGGAAGGGTTCGAGCGGACCGAACTATGTCACCCCGCGCGTAGAGCGCATGCTCGCTGCCACGGCGGCGCTTGCATTCTACGGCAAGCAGAATGGCGCTGATCCATACAAGCGACTTCGCAAGCGCGGCGCTCTGACGGGCCCAACAAAGAGAGAAGGCAAGTCGGCAGTCTCCAAGGCTCCAGCCTAGAGACAGTGCGAATCTGGTCGCACTTCCTCCGCCAGTTTGAGCCGACGTCAGGCTCTCCGCTGTGATGAGCCGGCGTGAAAACCCCAGATTTTGTCAGGTTTTGCCGCGGGACCTGTTGACCGGCACGGGCGGAATGACCGCTGAATTCGGCTCTCCGACCGCCCATTCTCTCCGGACCTGTTGACTTGGCCGATTTGGTGCGCTTTTCAAAACCCCTGCAATTCCAATGATTTAAAAGTAGCGGCGGAGCGGTCTGGTTCGAATCGCACTTGCCTGAAAAGCGTACCGAGTTTTCGAACCGGAGGTATGGCGTACGCGACGGGGGCGGCCGCTCCTCCGCACGTGGTGATGCCCTGTCTGCGCCCGCAAGCTAACCCACGCTGACCGTTCGCTCGATCTCCGGCCCGATCAACCCGATCGCCTCGGCCTGACGCACCCCAGGCAGCACGGCCACGTCGTAAAGCTCATCAATGGTGTGCTCGAAGCGCAACCACTCCTCGACCAGGCCGGTCACGGTATCCACCACCAGCAGGCCGCAGCGCGGCGCGGTGTCCTTGGCCGTGAGACGCTCACCGAGTTCCAGCCCCTCGAAGGTCTGGTTGCCGCGCGGGCGGGACAGCCCGATCACCGCATGGTGCCCAATGAAGCTGAGGCCACGCGCATAGCCCGGGCAGAAGGCGACCGGGGTGAAGCGCCCGTCCTGTACATCCACCCAGCCAAACTCGCCCCGGCCGGAGTTCAGCACCCAGAGCCGCCCTTCATGCAGTCGCGGCGAATGCGGCATCGACAGGCCGCTCGCCACCACCGCGCCACTCGCCACATCCAGCACCACGCCGCCATCCCGCCGCCGCTCGCGCCAGCCATCGGCCACGTCGCTGCGGCTGATGGCGGT
>CANBNK010000227.1 GCA_947371015.1 Acetobacteraceae bacterium
GAACGCGCGCTGCTGCTGCCGGCAGTGCAGGCCTACCTGGGTGCCGCGGCGGCGCGGCCGCGGGTAGTGCGCTCGGTCTGCCTGTTCACCCAGGCGGCGGCGGGCGCGCCCTTCCTCATCGCCGAACGCCTGCCGCTGATGGGCTGAACCGGGGCGCAAAAATCGGCACATTGCCTGTTTGGTGGGCAATCTGCCGGGCGACTCGCCGCAAAGCCCTGGCATGTCCCTTGCTGGTTCATGGGCATGACCGCACCTCCGAACTCCCATGCTGATCGCGGCGGCCCGGCCCAGCCCCTGCTGACGGTCCGCGACCTGAAGAAGCACTTCCCCATTTCGCGCGCCGTGGTGCGTGCCGTGGATGGCGTGACCTTCAACGTGTTGAAGGGCGAGACGCTGGGCATCGTGGGTGAGAGCGGCTGTGGCAAGTCCACCACCGCCCGCCTGCTGATGCGCCTGCTGGACCCCGATGGCGGCGAGATGCTGTTCGACGGCGAGACCGTCGGCGGCAACAACAACAGCGGCGGCGTGGCGATGAAGGAGTATCGTCGCCAGGTGCAGATGGTGTTCCAGGACAGCTACGCCTCGCTGAACCCGCGCCTGCCGATCGAGGACAGCATCGGCTTCGCGCCCAAGGTGCATGGCATCAGTTCCGGCCAGGCGCGGGAACGCGCGCATGAGCTGCTGGCCGCGGTGGGGCTGGCGCCCAACCAGTTCGCCCGGCGCTATCCGCATGAGCTTTCCGGCGGCCAGCGCCAACGCGTCAACATTGCCCGCGCGCTGGCGCTGTATCCGCGCCTGGTGGTGCTGGATGAGCCGGTCTCCGCGCTGGACAAGTCGGTCGAGGCGCAGGTGCTGAACCTGCTGATGGACCTGAAGGAAAAGTTCGGCCTCACCTACGTGTTCATCAGCCACGACCTGAACGTGGTGCAGTACATCAGCGACCGGGTGATGGTGATGTACCTGGGCCTGGTGGTGGAACAGGGCCCGGTGGACGCGATCTACGACCGCCCGGCGCATCCCTATACGCGCGCGCTGCTGGCCAGCCGGCCGTCGATGGACCCCGACAAGCGCCGGACGGAGCCGCCGCTGAGCGGCGACCCGCCCAACCCGGTGAACCCGCCGAGCGGTTGCCGCTTCCGCACCCGCTGCCCGTTCAGCGAGAAGGTCTGCGAGACGACGCCGCCGCTGGCCGCCGACCTGGGGGGCGGGCACCTGGCCGCCTGCCACATGGCGCTGGCCGGCAGCGGGCATAGCAAGGCCGGGGGAATCGCGGCATGACCGGGTCGCGGAGCTTGGCCGCGCCCCGCCGCAGGCACGCGGCGTTTGCTGGCGCACAGCGCAACGTGGATCGGACCATCGGACAATGAGCGCAGCCCTGAAGATCGAACCCGCGGCGCCACTGGTAAAACTGCGCGACCTGACGGTGCGCTTCGTGTCGCGTGACTCGAATGTCAGCGCGGTCAACGGTGTCAGCCTGGACCTGGCCGCCGGGGAGTCGCTCTGCATCCTCGGCGAGTCCGGCTCGGGCAAGTCGGTCACGCTGCGCGCGCTGATGAAGCTGCTGCCGAAGAAGGCGCTGGTCGAGGGCGGCATCGAGGTGGCCGGCCGCGACGTGCAGGCGATGAACGAAGGCCAGTTGCAGGATTTTCGCGGCAGCACGGTGGCGATGATCTTCCAGGAGCCGATGACGGCGCTGGACCCGGTCTTCACCATCGGCACGCAGATCGCGGAAACCGTCTGCCGGCATGAACGCATTTCCCGCAGCGCCGGCATGGCCCGCGCGCTGGAGCTGCTGGAACTGGTGCAGATTCCCTCGGCCAAGCGGCGCCTGGCGGCCTACCCGCACGAACTCTCCGGCGGCCTGCGCCAGCGCGCGATGATCGCCGTGGCGCTGGCCTGCCGGCCGAAGCTGCTGCTGGCGGATGAGCCGACCACGGCGCTGGATGCCACCGTACAGATCCAGGTGCTGCTGCTGCTGCGGGAGTTGCAGGAGAAGCTGGGCATGGGCGTGATCTTCGTCACCCACGACCTCGGCGTCGCCGGCGAGATCGCCGACCGCGTGGCGGTGATGTACGCCGGCCGGGTGGTGGAGGAAGGGCCGGTGGGCGCGGTCATGCGTCGGCCGCTGCACCCCTATCCGCAGGGCCTGCTGGGCGCCACGGTGCATGCCGGGTTGCGCGGCCAGCGGCTGACGACCATCCCCGGTGCGCCGCCCAGCCTGGAGAACCTGCCGCCCGGCTGCGCCTTCGCGCCGCGCTGCGCCCTGGCGGAGCCGGCCTGCACGGTCGCGGTGCCGGAAGCCCGCATGGTCGGCGCCGACCGGATGGCCCGTTGCATCAAGGTGTAATGATCCCACCGGCCGGGTGACGCTGCCGCCCGCTCGCGCTACACAGACTCAAGGAATAATTGAGCGAGAGGGTTTGGGATGGCCGAGGCGAAGCGCGCGCAGGTTCAACCGCGTCCGGGTGGCAAGATTCTGGCGGATGCGCTGGTGGCGCAGGGGTGCAGCCACGTGTTCTGCGTCCCCGGCGAAAGCTACCTGGATTTGCTCGACGGCCTCTACGCCGTGCGCAATCGCATCCAGCTGGTCACCTGCCGGTTTGAGGCCGGCGCCGTCCATATGGCGGAAGCCCATGCCAAGCTGACGGGCAAGCCCGGCGTTGCCATCGTCACGCGCGGGCCGGGCGCTTGCCACGCCGCCATCGGCGTGCACGTGGCGTTCCAGGACAGCACGCCGATGGTGCTGCTGGTCGGGCAGATCCCGTTCGAGGAAACCGACCGCGAGAGCTTCCAGGAAGTCGACTACCGCAAGATGTTCGCGCCGCTGGCGAAGTGGGTCACGCAGATCGACGACGCCAAGCGCATCCCGGAACTGATGGCGCATGCCTTCGACGTAGCGACCTCCGGCCGGCCCGGCCCGGTGGTGGTGGCGATCTCGGAGGAGATGCAGAAGGAACTCGCCTCGGTGCCGGATATCGGCCCGGCCAACGTGCTGCCGCCGCACCCCGCGCCGGACGCGCTGCCGCAGCTGATGGCGATGCTGGAGAAGGCCAAGCGCCCGCTGGCCGTGCTGGGCGGCGGCGCCTGCTGGACCGCCGAGGGCCGCGAAGCGATCCGTGATTGGCTGGTCGGCAACGACATTCCCGTGGCGGTCAGCTTCCGCCGCCAGGGCCTGTTCGACGGTACCAACCAGAATTTCGTCGGCGACCTCGGCGTTGGCGCCGATGCCACGTTGGTGGCCAAGGCGAAGGAAAGCGACCTGTTCCTGGCCATCGGCACCCGCATGGGCGAGCCGATCAGCCAGGGTTATACGTTATTCGACATGGCCGGCGGCACGCCGATCGTGCAGGTCTATCCGGACCAGGCGGAGATCGGCCGGGTGTATCGCCCGGCGCTGGGCATCGTCTCGGACGTCAACGCCTTCGCGCTGGCCGCCCGCAACATGGAACCGCTGCAGCGCCCGGGTTGGGCCGGTTGGACGCGGGAGCTGCGCGCCGCCCGCGTGGCGCAGGCCAAGGCGCCGGACTATGACGGCCCGCTGAACCTGGCCGTGGCCTTGCAGGAACTGGAGAAGGTCCTGCCGGCCGACACCATCTACACCACCGATGCCGGCAACTTCGCCACCTGGCCGACCCGCTTCATGCATGTGAAGGAAGGCCAGGACTTCCTCGGCCCGACCAACGGCGCCATGGGCTACGGCGTGCCGGCCGCGATCGGCGCCAAGATCACGTCGCCGGAGCGCACCGTGGTGTGCTTCGTCGGCGATGGCGGCTTCCTGATGACGGGGCAGGAGCTGGCGACGGCGTTCCATCATTCGGTCGCGCCGATCATCCTGGTGTTCAACAACCAGATGTACGGCACCATCCGCATGCATCAGGAAAAGACCTATCCGGGCCGCGTCTCCGGCACCGCGCTGACCAACCCGGATTTCTCGAAGTTTATCGAGGCCTATGGCGGCCATGGCGAGATCGTGGAGAAGACCGACGAACTGGTGCCGGCGGTGAAGCGCGCCATTGCCAGCGGTA
>CANBNK010000228.1 GCA_947371015.1 Acetobacteraceae bacterium
CGGCCATCATCGCCTCACCCGCGTCCCGCTCGGCGGTGCCCGTGGCCCGTGTCGTCGTCGCCGCCACCACCAGGCCGTGGCGGTTCTCCATCACCACATGCCCGCCGTAGCAGAGCTTTGCCGACTGGCCGTTCGACTTGCGCGCCAACGCGGCACGCTCAGCTTCCGTCAGCTCGATGCTTACCGCTGCCCGTCCCGCCATGTCTCCGCCCCGCCTGCCGTCGTTGGCAGCGAAGCATAGGCAGGTAAATTTGGCTAGAAACTTCTCGGTCAAGACACTAAAGCGGCAAATCCACCCAGCTCAGGTGCCCGCCCTTGCCGGCGCCGGTATCCATGAACACGGCCCGCCCGCCGGCCACGCCGGCATGCACGAAGGGCCGGCCATCCAGGCTGCGGCGGTCATGGCCGCAATATACCGTCATGCCCGCGGGGATACGGTCCACCCAGTCCACCAGCCGCTCGGGGTAGCCATCCTGCCGGGTGCGGCCGGTCACCTGGCCGAACAGCGCCCGCGTCACCACCGGCTCCGGCTTGGTGGCGCCGGCATGAGGCGGCGGTTCGCTGTGCAGCATGCCCGGGTGGTAGCCGCCATGCACGAACAGCCAACTGCCGATCCGCAGCCAGGCCGGCGCCTTGGCCACCTCCTCGATCATGCGCTCGGCGAGGGCCTCGCCGTCCGGCGCCTCGCCCAGCTGTTCCAGCGTGCGGCCCAGCCCCTCATTCGCCATGCGGACGCGTTGGCCGACCAGGGCGCGGCGCAGCTTATGGTCGTGATTGCCCAGGATGAACTGGCCCCGCCTGGCATCCAGCACCGCGAACATCAGCCGCAGCACCTCCGGGCTGTCCGGGCCATAGTCGGTCAGGTCGCCCAACTGGATGACGTAGAGCCCCGCCGCCTCGGCACCATGGATGGCATGGGCGAAGGCGCTGGCGTCGCCATGCACGTCCGGCACCACCCGCAGGCCGACGAAGCCCCGGGCGCGCAGGGCGGCAACAGCCCTGATGCCGGTCACGCGGTGCCTTCCTCCAGCGCGCCGGCGGCGGATTTCGGCAGCGCGGCGAAGGCGTCCAGCGCGCGCTGCCGGGCCTGCGCATGGTCCACCACCGGGCGCGGATAGGTCTCCCCCAGCCGCACCCCGGCGCGGGCCAGTTCCTCCGCCGGGGCTTCCCAGGGCCGATGCAGCAGCTTGTCCGGCAGCCGCGCCAGCTCCGGCACGAAGCGGCGCACATAGCTGCCGTCGGGGTCGAATTTCTCGCCCTGCAACACCGGGTTGAACACGCGGAAATAGGGCGCCGCGTCGGCACCACATCCCGCCACCCACTGCCAGGAGGCGCTGTTGTTGGCGAGGTCTGCGTCCACCAGCGTATCCCAGAACCAGCTGGCACCATGCTGCCAGGGTTGCAGCAGATGTTTCACCAGAAAGCTGGCGGTGACCATACGGACGCGATTGTGCATCCACCCGGTACGCCAGAGCTGGCGCATGCCGGCATCCACCAGCGGGTAGCCGGTGCGGCCCTGCTGCCAGGCGCGCAGCAGCCGGGCGTCGGGCCGCCAGGGGAAGTCCTGGTAGGCCGGGCGCAGCGCGGTTTCCGGCAACTCCGGCCGGTGCCACAGCTGGTGGTAGCTGAACTCCCGCCACAGCAGCTCGCTGCGGAACTTGGCGCCGGCCTCATCCACGGCATGCCAGGCCTGGCGCGGCGAGACCTCGCCGAAGGCCAGATGCGGCGACAGCGCGGATGTGGTCTCGCGCCCGGGAATGTCCCGCTCCTTGGCGTAGCCGGCCAGCGCGCCGCTGACGAAGCGCGTCAGCCGGGCGGCGGCGCCGGCCTCGCCGGGTTGCCAGGTGGCGCGCAGGCCGCCGGCCCAGTCCGGCACCGGGGGCCGGGGGAGCAGGTGCCAGTCGGCCAGCGCCTCGCCGCCCGGCGGATGCGCCAGCCCGGCCAGCCGCCCGGGGGCTGGCAGCGGCGCGGTGATTTCCACCTGTGCTACCACCGCCTTCGAGAACGGCGTGAACACGCCGTAGGGCCTGCCTGCCCCGGTGGCGATGCGGTGCGGTTCATGCAGCAGCGCGCCGCTGAACAGCCGCAGCTTGCGGCCCGAGGCGGCCAGCGCCTCATGCACCCGGCGGTCGGCCTCGCGCGCCCAGGGCTCGTAGCGGCGGCCGGCCAGCACCTCCTCGGCGCCGATCTCGGCGGCCAGGGCGGGAATGGCCATTTCCGCCCGACCGCGCAGCAGCAGCAGCGGCGCGCCGCGCTCGGCCAGGGCGGCGGCCAGCTTTTCCAGGCTTTGATGCAGCCACCAGCGGGAGGCATCACCCAGCGCCCAACGGCCGGCCGAGGCGTCATCCAGCAGGAATACCGGCAGCACCTGGCGGCCATCCAGCGCGGCCAAAGCGGGGTTGTCGGCAAGGCGGAGGTCGTGGCGGAACCAGAGCAGGGCGGGCAGGGGCATCTGGCCTATGTAGGGTTACAATCGCCCGCCTGCATCCCTGGCGCCTGATCGTCGCCGGTGGAATCGCCGACGGCGTGCATCAGTCGCTCCAACGCCGCTACGCCGTCGTCAGCCGGCGTGCCGGTGGCATTGGCAGGCTGAACAGCCGTTCCTTGCCCAGCAGGAACAGCCGCGACCCCCAGGGGAACAGGTTGGCCAGTGCCGGGTCGGTGGCGGCCAGCCCGCCGGTGTAGGCACCGAAGGCCGGCAGGATCACCCGGCGCGGGTCGGTCATGAAGCAGGGCCGGGTCACCGGGCCGCAGCGCGTGGGCATGCTGCCCTTGGGGTGGAAGTGGCCGCTGAGTTCGCCCGGCGGTTGCTTGCCCGGCAGCGCCTGGTGGCGGAACACCAGTGGGCCGTCGCGCAGTTCGTCGCAGGCCTCGCCGGGCAGGCTGGCGGGGGCGACGGGGTCGTGGTTGCCCAGCACCCAGGTGATGGCGACACCGTTCAGCATATGCCGCAACGTGGCGGCGTCGGCCTCGGCCAGGCGGGTGTGGCCGGCGGCATCATGAAAACTGTCGCCCAGCGCCACCAGGCGGTCTGGCCGGTAGCGGCGCAGCGCATTGCCCAGGTTCTGCAGGGTCTCCCGGGTGTCATAAGGCGGCAGCAGGCCGTGGCCGCGGGCGGCGAAGCTGCTGCCCTTTTCCAGATGCAGGTCGGCCACCACCAGCATGCGCCGCGCCGGCCAGAACAGCACGCCGGCGGGGTCCAGCATCAGCCGCTCGCCGGCGATGTGGATCGGGGCGGCGCTCACATCGCCCCCTTGGCGCTGCGGCTGGAACGGCGGCGGCGGGCTTCCAGGGTCTTGCTGCGCGAGCGGTCGCGCGCTGGCGGCCCAAGCGAGACGCCCTCGGTTACCTCGGCCAGCAACTCGGAAAAGAGTTCGGTGCCGCCGGTGGCTTCCTCCACCAGCGCGGCGGCTTCGGCCAGCAGCGCGTCCTCGGCGCCGCCGGCCACCCATTCGCGGCCCTGTTCGATCAGCGCCGGCACCGCCAGGGGGGAGGCGCGGTCCAGTGCCATATGCTGCACTCGGCCTTCGGCGCGGCCGAGCAGCCGGGCGATGCGGGCAACATCGGTCAGGCCATGCGCGGCTTCCTGCCGGGTGGCGCGCAGCAGCACATGGTCGGGTTCGTGCTTGCGGAGCACGTCGTAGATCAGGTCGGCATTCATCGTCATCGTGCGGCCCGATTTTTCCTGGCCTGGCTGGTTCTTCTCCAGCAGGCCAGCGATGGTGGCGATATTCCGAAACGTGCGGCGCAGCATGGAGGACTCGGCAATCCACTCCTCCAACTCCTCGCCCAATATGTCTTGCTCGAACAAACGCTCAACCCCCGTGGGCTCGAAGGCGCTCCAGGTTGCCAGGACATAGTCGGTGGCGAGGTAGCCGAGCGGCCCCATGCCCAGCTTTTCCATCCGCTTGGTCAC
>CANBNK010000229.1 GCA_947371015.1 Acetobacteraceae bacterium
AAATATCCGCTTGGCCGTGTGCCGTTGCTTGCCCGGCGCCTCACGGTCGGCCTCCAGGATCGCCTCGATCACCCCGAGCAGCGCGCCCAGCTTGGGCTTCCCCGCCGGCTTGCTACGCACATAGCCCGGCGGCGCCGAATACCGGCACAGCTTGGCTACCGTCTCACGGCTCAGCCCGAACACCCGGGCCGCCTCGCGCCGGCTGCCACCATTCATCAGCAAAAATCGACGAACCGCCGCGTAGGTCTCCACCATGAACATCTCCCGGCAGCCCCCAACTGCCAGGACCGCCTACCACTGGACGGGTTTTACTCCGCCCGCAGCCGCATAACGCCGCCGCTCCAGTGGCCTACTTTTCCTCCGCCGTGCACAGGAGCCGGTGACCACCTCAAATCTGCCGTTTTGTGTGGGGTCGGACGCTGCGGCCGGCTACGCCAGCCTGCGCGCCCAACCCCACACAAAACGAATAGCGAATTTACACCACCCGCGCGGACGCTATCGAATTTTCATGGATAATACACAACCCCGCCGCTTCAGCCTGCAACGTGACCGCAGGGCCGCTCGAAAGAGCCTTCGTTGGATGCACGTTCAGATTTTGCAAAGAACTACGGTCTCCCCCTACCCCACCAACACCCCTAAACACCGCTCCAACGCCCCCCGCCAATCCGCCGCCCTTACCCCATGCACAGCCGCAATCCGCGAGCAATCCAGCCGTGAATTAGCCGGCCGCGTCGCCTTGGTCGGGTAGTCCGCCGTGGTGATCGCGCGCAAAATCGGCGCCTTCTCCCCCCGCGCCGCCGCACCCGCAAAAATCGCCTCGGCGAAGCCGTACCAAGTGGTAAACGGTTGCCCCGTCAGGTGAAACACCCCAAAGCCCGCATCCCCCACCGGCGCCGCCACCAGCCGCGGGATCAGCGCCACCACGGCATCAGCCAAGTCGTCGGCGAAGGTCGGCGCGCCATGCTGGTCCGCTACCACGCCAAGCTCGGGCCGCTCACGCCCCAACCGCAACATGGTCTTCACGAAGTTGCCGCCATGCGCGCTGCACACCCAGGCCGTCCGCAGCACCACGCTGCGCGGGTTCGCTTCCGCCAGCGCCAGGTCGCCCGCCAGCTTGGAGGCACCATAGATCCCCACCGGCCCTGTCGGGTCGCTCTCGACATAGGGCGTCGGCTTGTCGCCGGCAAAAACGTAGTCGGTGGAAAAGTGAATCATCGGCACACCAATCCGCGCCGTCTCCCGCCCCAGTAGCGCCGTACCATCGCGGTTGATCGCATAGGCCAGGTCGATGTCATCCTCAGCCTTATCGACAGCGGTGTAGGCAGCGGCGTTCACAACAATATCCGGCCGAAACGCCTCGAAGCACGCCCGCACCGTCTCCGGCTTCAGCAGGTCCAGTTCAGGCGGCTCGGTCGAGAGCACCTCATGCCCCGACGCCGGCAGCTTCAGCGCCAGTTCCGTTCCCACCTGGCCAATGCGGCCGACTACCAGCACGCGCATCAACCCTTCTCCTTGATCAAACCAAGCCGTTCGCCGCTATAGACCTTCTCCCGCAAGGGCTGCCACCACCACTCATTGTCCAGGTACCACTGGATGGTACGGCCGATACCGGTCTCAAAACTCTCCTGCGCGCGCCAGCCGAGTTCCGTCTCCAGCTTGGTCGCGTCGATCGCGTAGCGGGCGTCGTGGCCCGGGCGGTCGGTCACGAAGGTGATCTGCTCGCGCCGCGGTCGCGCCGCCGGGCGCAGCCGGTCCAGATGGTCGCAGATTGTTTCGACCACTTGCAGGTTCCGCCGCTCGTTGCGGCCTCCCACATTGTAGGTCTCGCCGACCTTGCCGCGTGCCAGCACCAGCCCCAGCGCGCGGGCGTGGTCATCCACATACAGCCAGTCCCGCACGTTGGAGCCATCGCCATATACCGGCAGGGGCTTGCCCTCCAGCGCATTCAGGACGACCAGGGGGATCAGCTTTTCCGGGAAGTGGTAGGGGCCGTAATTGTTGGAGCAATTGGTCACCAGCGTCGGCAGCCCGTAGGTGTGGTGCCAGGCTCGGGCCAGGTGGTCGCTCGCCGCCTTGCTGGCGCTGTAGGGGCTGCGCGGGTCATAGGCCGTTTGCTCGGTAAACAGCCCTTCGGTGCCCAGCGAGCCATAGACCTCATCCGTGCTGATCAAGTGGAAGCGGAAGGCATCCTTGGCCGCGCCGGTCAGCCCTGCCCAATAGGCCCGCGCCACTTCCAGCAGCGTAAAAGTGCCGACGATGTTGGTGGTGATGAACGGTGCCGCGCCGGCGATGCTGCGGTCCACATGGCTTTCGGCGGCCAGGTGCATGATGGCGTCGGGCTGGAACTCGGCAAAGGCGGCCTGCATGGCCGGCAGGTCGCAGATATCGGCGTGCAGGAAGCGGAAGCCCGGATTGCCTTCGCACGGCGCCAGGCTGCGGCGGTCGCCGGCATAGGTCAGCTTGTCCACCACCAGCACCTCAACGCCCTTGTCGAGCACCAAGTGGCGGGTCAGCGACGAGCCGATGAAGCCGGCGCCGCCAGTAACGAGGATACGCATGGGGTCGCCGTTCAGTCGAAGCAGGGGGGCAGGTCGACCAGCCGGGGCTGTCGCCGATCCTTGTCCGAAAGCTGCGCCTCCCCGGGCCGCACCGGCCAGGGCAACGCCAGGTCCGGGTCATCCCAGGCCAGGCCCCGATCGCATTCCGGAGCGTAGAAGTCGGTAACTTTGTATGCCACTTCGGTATCAGGCTCCAGCGTGCAGAAGCCGTGCGCGAAGCCGGTGGGGACGTAGAACTGCACGGCATTGTCGGCGCTGAGCTCGGCGGCGACGTGGCGGCCAAAATGCGGCGAGGAGCGCCGCAAGTCGACGGCAATGTCCAGGATACGGCCGCGCAGTACGCGCACCAGCTTTGCCTGTGCCCGCGGCTGAAGCTGGAAGTGCATGCCTCGCAGCGTGCCTGGCGAGGCCGAAAGCGAATGGTTGTCCTGCACGAAGACATCGGGCACGCCCAGCGCCTCGAAGTCCCGCGTGCTGTAGGTTTCCAGGAAGAAGCCGCGATGGTCGCCGAACCTCTTCGGTTGCAACAACACCGGGCCAGCGATGGTGAAGCGCCAGGCCATGAAATTACCGCAGACCTGCGGGGGCATGGAGCAATCGATGGGTGTTCCAATGGAGTTGTCCACTGCCATGCTGCAATCCGCTAAACGATGCAGACTTTCAATAACGGACGCCGTTTGCAACCTCAAGTCGAAAACGGTGCTTTTCATCCCGCCAAGATAGTGAACCCGAATTTCCCAAATAATACCGACGGCTTGGTGTGCTGACTCATACCAGTTCGCACTGATCAGGACCCATGCGCCCATTCGCGCAGTCCGATGGAGATGATGCGCCACGGCTGGTCGACGAGCGTGTTCCAGGCGTGGCAGCAGTGCGCGACGATGTCGTCGTGATCCTGGAAGATGCGGTTGGAGAGCCAGTTGTCGCGCATGAACTGCCAGACGTTCTCCATCACGTTCAGCTCGGGGCATTTTGGCGGCAGCGGCAGCAGGGTGATGTTGCTCGGCACGGCGACCTCGGCGGCGAGGTGCCAGCCGGCCTGATCGAGCAGCAGCACGGCGTGCTTGCCGGGGGTGACCATGGTGCCGATCTCGGCCAGGTGCAGGTTCATCGCCGCGGTGTTGCAGAGGGGCCGTACCAGGGCGGCGCCCTTGCCATCCTGCGGGCAGACGGCGCCGAAGATGTAGGTAGACGCGTAGCGCAGGTCCTGCGGCGCGGAGGGCCTGGTGCCGCGCCGCGCCCAGCGGCGGGTGATGCTGTTCTTCTGGCCGATCCTGGCTTCGTCGGCGAACCAGATCTCTACCGCGTCGAGGCCGAGGCCCTGCT
>CANBNK010000230.1 GCA_947371015.1 Acetobacteraceae bacterium
GGAGCGCGCCGGCTGTATCGAGCGGGCCGTCGCGTCGCCGCTCAGGTAGCTCTCCAGCTGGGCCTGGGCGGCGGAATCGGTCGGGAAGTATTTGGCGGCATTCTCGCGGTAGGACTGGTAGCCAACGGTACCGCCCAGATGATAGGCCCAGTCCCCGCTGCGGGCGCGCCAGTCGATCGGCACATTGGCGGCAAAGTAGCTTTGCGGACTGAAGTAGCCGCCATTGCCGAAGGTGAAGAGCCGCTCGTTCTTGTCATAGCGGAAATAGACCAGGTCGAGCCCGATCAGCAGTTCCTCATCTGGGCGACGCCAGACGGTGTACTGCGTGCCGGCACCGGCTTCCGCCCGGGCGTTGTGCGCCACGTTGCGGCCGTTGATGACCGAGTAGCCACCGCCGAAATACACACCGACCGGGCCGGAGACGTATTCCAACTGGGCGCGGCCGCCGCTGCGGGTAACACCGCCCCAGGTGGTGCCAGTGCGCGGGTCCCGCACGCCGGACCAGGACAGCACGCTGTCCGTCACCGAACGCTGTTCGCCGGTGAGCCGCAGCCGCAGTGCGTTGGTCAGCGCCGGCGCCACTTCAATGCCGCCGATCACGTTCTGCCGGCGGAAGCCGACTGGCGAGGTGCCGAGGTCGCCGGTGAAGGCGCCCCGCTGGTAGCCCAGGCCGAGGCCATAGCCCAACACGCTGGTATCCCGCGGCGCCAGCCGGTCGCGCAGCGCCTGGCTAACCTGGGTGCTCTGGCCATTCTGCTGGCTATAGAGCTTCTGGTCCAGCGCATTGCTGCCATAGCTCCGCAGTGTCGAGGCGCTGGTGCTGTCCAACTGACCGCTGTTGATCGAAACCGGCGTGGCATTGGCGATCAGCCGGCCGCCGAGGAAGTTCGGCGAGATCGAGGCGCTGATCGGCGCGGAGTATTCCTCCAGCCGGTCGAAACCGTTGCTGCCCGACCGGGAGCGGAAGCCCATGCCGCCCTGAATCCGCGCCGCGGTCTCCTCACGCACCGAGGCGAGTTCGCGCGCGATCTCGTTGCCCAGCGGGTCGTTCGGCAGGGCCAGCGGGCCACCCGAAGCGCCGGCGCGGGACAGCCGGGCGAAGGGGTTGTCGAAGCTGTCCACCTGGGTGTTGATGCCGCGCGCCAGCGGGTCGCTGCTGCTGGCAGCCTCGGCCCGGCGCTGTTCGGCGGCCATTTCCAGCGCGCGCAGGGCGCGGCCGGTATTGCCGTTGGCCCGAGCGATGCGCGCTTCCAGCAGCGGCACGCGCGGGTCATTCGGGTTCAGGGCGCGAGCTTCCACCATCATGGCTTCGGCGCGACCAAACTCGCGGCCGGAGATCGCGGCTTCCACCGCGGCGAAGCGCGCATCCAGGCTGCGCGGGTCACGCGCCAGCACGGCTTCGGCGATCTGGCTCGCCTCGCGCGGCTGTTGGGCGCCTTGGTAAAGCCGGGCCAAGGCCAGGTTGGCGGCGGGGTTGGAAGGGTCGCGCTGCAACGCCGGGGCCAGGGCCTCATAGGCCGCGGCCTGGTTGCCACGCTCGTTCAGGCGGTCGGAGACGCGGATGGCGACGCCGGTGTTCAGCGCCGCGGCCTGGCGGCGCTCCTCGCCGGTCAGGTTCGGGCTGGCTTCCAGCGCGCGGGCCATGGCCGTGGCCTCCTGGTCGGCGCCGGCGCCGAGCAGCACGCCAGCCAGCGCCAGCCGGGCAGCGCCGGTGGCATTGGGATTGGCCGCCAGCGCGCTGCGGCCCGCTTCCGCCGCCGAGGCCCGGTCGTTCAGCGCTCCGAAGGCGCGGACCGCGAGCGTTGCCGAGTTGCCGGTCGGGTCCGGGCGGGCCGCCAGCGCGAACAATGCCGCGCGGGCATCGGCACGGCGGCCGCTGCGCCACAGCGCCATCGCACGCTCGACGTCCTCAGCCACGCGGGCGCGGCCGAGCAGGCGGGTCATGTCCGCCGTGCGCAGTCGGGCGGGGATGCCATTGATGTAGCGCGCCGAATCGACCGGACGGCTGTCTTCGTCGGCAAACAGCGCGGCGGCGTACAAGGCTTCCGGCGAAGCACCGGCCGCGGCCGGGCCTTCCGCCAGCTGCCGGGCCTCGGCACCACGGCCCTGGCGGGCCAGCAGCCGGGCCAGGTCCAGCCGGATCCAAGGATTGTTCGGGTCGATCTGCAAGGCGCTGCGCAGCGTCCCGATGGCCGTCGTCGGGTCGGTGGCGCGCTGGGCTTCGGCACGCAGCGCATAGGCACGGGCCGAGCTAGGGTCGCCACCGCCGCCGAACACGGCATTGCCCAGGCGGCGTTGCAGGGCTTCCGCTTCGGCAAAGCGGCCCTGCTGCTGCAGCACTTCGTACAGGCCGGAGGCGGCGCCAGCCAGGTTGGGGCGACGCGCCAGGGCGGCGCGGTATCGGGTTTCCGCGCCGGCCAAGTCGCCACGACGCAGCGCCAGGTCGCCCAGCAGGGCTTCCGCGTCGGCACGATCGGCCGATTCGCGCTGGATGGCGCTGCGCAGCGTGCGCTCTGCCAGTTCCAGGTTGCCGGCCTGCAAGGCGCGGCGCGCGTCGGAAAGTTCACCGGCATAGGCGGCGCCATCCAGCGCCTTCTGCCACTGCGCCCGGCCTTCCGGGTTGAGCCGAATGGCGGATTCCAGCAGCGTGCGCGCCTCGCCGAAGCGGCCTTCGCGTAACTTCACCAGGCCGAGGCCACCGGTGGCGTCGGCATCATTGGCGTTGAACCGCACTGCCGCTTGGAACTCGCGTTCGGCATCACGCATGCGGTTGCCCTGCAATGCCTCGTAGCCACGCTGGCGTGCCAGGGAGCCTTCGTCGCCGGCGCCGGCCGGGGGGTTGCGGCTTTCTTCAAGCTTGGCGGCAACCGCGGTATCGTTCGGGAAGCGGGCGAGGAAGGCCTCGATCTCCGGCACTGCGGCGCGGGTGGAACCCTGCCACAGCAGCGCCTGGCGCCAGCCGGCGATGGCGGTATTCGCCACCTCCGGAATCTCGGCCAGCCGACGCAACCGGGCGATACCGTCACCACGGGTGGCGTCGCGGTAGGTCAGGGTCTGCGCATAGGCGAGTTGCACGCGGTAGTCGTTCGGAGCGCGCTGCGACAGCCGTGCCAGGCCGTCCCGCGCTTCGGTGTAGCCCGGCTCGGTGCCGGCCAGGGTCTGGTAGAACTCCAGCGCGAACTGGTCCGGCGGCTGGGCGCCACGGAAAATCTCGCGGTAGCGCTGGGCGGCTTCGGCGGCGCGGCCGGCCTGGGCCATACGGCGCGCTTCGCCCAAGGCGCCCTGGTCAACCGTGCTGGTCCGCACGGTGATGTCGGTTTCGGCAAGGCGTGGGTCGTTTGGTGCAACCTGGCGGAGTCGGGCCAGGTAGCCCTCGGCGCCCGAGCGATTGCCGAGCTGAGCCTGTGCCTGGGCGGCGCCGGACAGCGCATCCAGATTGCGCGGGTCCACCACCAGCACGCGTTCCAGCGTGCGCAGCACCAGTTCAGGTCGGTTCTGCAGGCGCCAATAATTGGCCTGCTCCAGCAAAGCGCCAACGGCGCCATCCTGCCCCTGGGCGGCGCCCGGGGTCGTGGCCGGCGCCGCGACGGGCGCCGGGCCCTGGGCCAATGCTGGCTGCAACGGCAGGGCGATGATCGCCGCCGCCGCGAGCAGGCGGGTGCGGTTGGTCATCAGTGCGTCCTCTCGCGCAGGCGCAGGGCGGCACGGCGGCGCAGCACCCAGTAGAGTGGGGCGGCAACCAGGATGATGGCGATGGCGAGCACGCCCAGCACCAGGAGCGGCTGGTTGGCCAGCCAGTATTGCGGCCACAGCCACGGCGGCAGCGTGCCACGGGTGAAGCTGCTGCCGATCTTGTAGCTGACCACGCGGCCGCCGGTCAGCAG
>CANBNK010000231.1 GCA_947371015.1 Acetobacteraceae bacterium
ACGCCGCCCGCGCCATTGCGGTGGCGGCCAAGGCCGGCACGCTGGACCCGGCCGCGCTGGATGAGGCCGCCTTCGGGCGCCGGCTGTTCACGGCGGGCCAGCCGGACCCGGACCTCATCATCCGCACCTCGGGCGAGCAGCGGCTGTCCAACTTCCTGCTGTGGCAGGCCGCCTACGCCGAGTTCCTGTTCCTGGACGTGCTGTGGCCCGACTTCGCCGCCGAACATTTCGGCCAGGCCGTGGCCGAATTCGGCCGGCGAGAGCGGCGCTACGGCGCCCGTGCCCCCTAGGTGAACCCACCCATCGTGGCGGCCCCGGGCCGCTGGCAGGACCTGGGCAAGCGGGCGGCCTCGGCAGTGGTGCTGCTGCCGCTGGCGATCTTCTGCCTGTGGTCCGGCGGTACGGCCTGGGCCGTGCTGGTGCTGCTGGGCATGGTCGGCCTGGCCTGGGAATGGACCCGGTTGACCGGCGGCGAGCCGCGCGGGCCGGATGGGCTGATGCTGCAGGCGGCCGTGCTCGGCGGCGCCGGGCTGGCATTGCTGGGGCATGGCGGCTGGGGCCTGATCTGGGTGGTAGGCACCGCGATGGCGACGCTGTTGCGGGTGGACCGGCCGGTCATCGGCCGTTTCTGGCTGCCCGGCGGGGTGCTTTATATCGGCCTGGCCGGGCTGGCGCTGGCGGCGCTGCGCCAGGCGCCGGGCGGCGTCGGGCTGGCCAATGTGCTGTTCGTGCTGGTGGTGGTCTGGTCCAGCGATATCGGCGCCTATGTCGCGGGGCGCTGGTGGGGCGGGGCCAAGCTGGCGCCGGCGATCTCCCCGGGCAAAACGCGTTCCGGTGCGGTGGGCGGGCTGCTGGCGGCCATGCTGCTGGGCGGCGCGGTGGCCGCGGTGGCGGCGCCGGGCGGGCTGGCGCTGGCCGTTGCCCTGGCGGCCGCCCTCAGCATCGTTTCGCAGGCAGGTGACCTGTTTGAAAGCTGGGTCAAGCGGCGCTTTCGTGTAAAGGACAGTTCGGCACTGATCCCCGGCCATGGCGGCCTGCTGGATCGGCTGGATGGCCTGCTCTGGGCCGCCCCGGTGGCCGCCCTGTTGGGGCTGGTCCAAGGGCTGGCCGCTGGACGGGTTGCTGCACTGGGAGAGTTTCTGTGGCGATGAATGGCGGCAAATCCGAGGCGCCGCGGCGGCTGACCATCCTTGGCAGCACGGGCTCCATCGGCACCAGCACCATGGCCCTGCTGGAGGCCGCCGAGCCCGGTGAATTCGCGGTCGAGGCGCTGGTGGCCGGGCGCGACGCCGCAGGGCTGGCCAAGCAGGCAATCCGCTTTGGCGCACGTCTGGCGGTGGTGGCAGACCCGGCTTCCTACGCCGCGCTGAAGGCGGCGCTGGCCGGCACCGGCATTGAATGCGCGGCTGGCCCACAGGCGGTGATCGAGGCTGCGGCCCGACCCGTCGATTGGACCATGGCGGCCATTGTCGGTGCCGCCGGGTTGAAGCCGACGCTGGCGGCGCTGTCCCATGGCGGCACCGTGGCGCTGGCCAACAAGGAAAGCCTGGTCTGCGCCGGGCCGATCGTGCTGGCGGCGGCCAAGGCCCACGGCGCGCTGCTGCTGCCCGTGGATAGCGAGCACAACGCCATCTTCCAGGCGCTGGACGGCAGTGAGCCGAAGCTGATCGAGAAGATCATCATCACCGCTTCCGGCGGGCCGTTCCGCACTGCCGATATCAGCGTCATGCGCACGGCGACACCGGAGATGGCGGTGAAGCACCCGATGTGGAGCATGGGCGCCAAGATCAGCGTCGATAGCGCCACCATGATGAACAAGGGCCTGGAGGTCATCGAGGCCGAGCGGCTGTTCCCGGTGCATGAGAGCCAGCTGGAAGTGCTGGTCCACCCGCAATCCACCGTGCATGGCATGGTGCAGTACGCCGATGGCAGCCTGCTGGCGCAGCTGGGCGCGCCGGACATGCGCACGCCCATTTCCCACGCGCTGGGCTGGCCGCGGCGGATGAAGGTGGTCATGGCGCGACTGGATCTCGCAAAACTGGGCAGCCTGACCTTCGAGGCCCCCGACCCCGTCCGCTTCCCGGCGCTGCGCCTGGCGCGGGAGGCGTTGATCGCGGGGCAGGGTGCCCCATGTATTCTGAATGCGGCCAATGAGGCCGCCGTGGCGCTGTTTTTGGCGCGCAAGCTTGGCTTCCTCGACATCGCTACGGTGGTGGAGGAGACCTTGCAGCGCCTTGGCGCCCCGGTGGTGGATGGCCTGGACGACGTGATTGCGCTGGATGCCGCCGCGCGCGCCGAGGCGCATCGCCTTGCTGCGCTGCGCGTGTTGGCCTGAATTAAGGAAGCCTGGCGATGGAATTGCTGCGGACCCTGCTGGCCTTTGCCGTGGTGCTGGGCGTGCTCGTCTTCATCCATGAGATGGGACACTACCTGGCGGCGCGCTGGCGCGGCATCCATTCGGATGCCTTCGCCATCGGCTTCGGCCGGCCGATCCTGCGCTGGACCGACAAGCGCGGCACCGAATGGCGGCTGGGCTGGATTCCCCTGGGTGGCTACGTGAAGCTGCACGGCCAGGAAACCCCGGCCGATGCCTCGACCGAGGAACGGGCGAAGTGGCGCGTGGGCCAGACCTTCCATGAGAAGAGCGTGCTCAGCCGCGCCATCGTGGTGGGCGCCGGGCCGGTGGCCAACTTCCTGCTGGCGATGCTGCTGTTCGCCGGGCTGTTCGCCACCCTGGGCCAGCCGGTCGGCGGGACCAGCGTCGGCGCGGTGGTGGCGGATTCGCCGGCCGCGCGCGTTGGGCTGCGCGCCGGTGACGAAATCCTGGCGTTGGACGGCCAGCGCGTGACCCGATTCGATCAGGTGCAGCGCTACATCCAGCCGCGCGCCGGACAGCCGGTTGAAATGCGCGTCGGCCGCGAAGGCGTGGAGCTGACCGTCACCGCCACCCCGGATGCGCGGGCGCTGCCGAATGGGACCACCAATGGCGTGCTGGGCATCCAGGGCGGCGCCGTCCGATTCGAACGGCTGAGCCTGCCGCAGGCGGCGGTGGCCGGCGTGGCGCAGACCGGCGACATCACCTGGCAGACCCTGGTCGGCATCGGTGAGATGCTGGTGGGGCAGCGCAGCGCCAAGGAACTGGGCGGGCCGATCCGGATCGCCGAGATCAGCGGGGAGGCCGCTTCCCTCGGCTTGGCGCCGCTGGTGAACCTGATGGCGCTGCTGTCGGTCAGCCTGGGGCTGCTGAACCTGTTCCCGATTCCGCTGCTGGATGGCGGGCATCTGGTCTTTTACGCCGCGGAGGCGATTCGCGGGCGGCCGCTGCCGGCCAAGGCGCAGGAATATGGCTTCCGCGCCGGATTCGCCGTGCTGGTCACGCTGTTCCTCTTTGCCTCCTGGAACGACATTGCGCATGGCAGCATTGGCCGCTGGGTGGCCGGGCTGCTCGGTTGAGCGGCATCTGACGAAGGCTTAACCGCCTTGGCGCTTGCCCCGCGTCCCCGTGCGTGGCAATCGCGTAGCTGAGAGGTGCGGGGGTGGCGGTCGGGTTAACCGACGGCTATGTTCCGCGCCTGCCCAAACCCACGAGCCAGGCCACCGCCCTTGCACCGCACCGCACGCGCCCTTCTGCTCGCTTCCGCCTGCCTCGCGCCGGGCCTGCTGCCGCTGGAGGCTGCTGCCCAGCAGCGGCCGCGCCAGGTGCCCGCCGCCCGACCGGCCGCGCCGGAAGGCGTGGTGCAGAGTGTCGAGGTGCGCGGCAACCAGCGCATCGAGGCTGATACCGTGCGC
>CANBNK010000232.1 GCA_947371015.1 Acetobacteraceae bacterium
CAAAGAGCTAGGGCATCCATGACCACCTCAACAAAGACCGAAGTAACGGCCCAAGTAAAAGCCTAGTATCGGAAAAGTAAAAGCCCAGGGTCCTTCCCGCCGATATTGTATGCGGGAAGCAGGAGCGCGCAACTTCGCTAGCGCCAGGCCGGAAAACAGGTTCGCAGTTCGCACCCCGGCCGCCGGAAATGGCAGCCCGCCGCCAGTTTCGGCGGTAGCCCCGTAGTCCCCGGTTCGCACCTGCCCCCTGCGAACCACGCAGTTCGCACCCCCATCACCGGATCATGCCGATGCCCCTCCCCTGGATGGCAGCGAAGATTGCGCTGCGCCCGGTTGCTGAGCTGCGCCCGCATGCCGGCAATGCCCGCATGCACAGCGCCGCGCAGCTGGAGCAGATCAAGGCCAGCATGCTGGCCTTCGGCTTCACCAATCCGCTGCTCGTGGACGAGGCCCATACCCTGATCGCCGGCCATGGCCGGCTCGAAGCGGCGCTGGCGCTCGGCATCGACAAGGTGCCGGTGATCGTCCTGCGGCATCTCTCCGCGCCGCAGAAGGAGGCGCTGCGGCTGGCCGACAACCGCATCGCCGAGAACGCCACCTGGGACCAGGCGCTGCTGCGCGACGCGCTGGCCGGGCTGCGCGAGGCCGAGATGGACCTCGGCGCCCTGGGCTTCTCCGCCGATGAGTTGAACGCGATCCTGGCCGCGGCGGACGAGGCCGTCATCGATGGCGTCACGCCGCAGGACCAGGACGCACCCGCGGGCGCTGGGGGCCCCACAGGCGGCGCCGGCGACGATGGGGGAGACACGCCCGAAGACCCGGCCGATGCCGCCCCTGTGGCGCCCCGTGCCGCCGTGGCGCGGCCTGGTGATATCTGGTGCCTGGGCGACCACCGCCTGGCCTGTGGCGACAGCACCGATGCCGCCACTGTCGCCCGGCTGATGGGAGCGGATCGCGCGACGCTGCTCTTCACCAGCCCGCCCTATGGCAACCAGCGCGACTACACCACCGGCGGCGTCTCGGATTGGGATGCGCTGATGCAGGGGGTGTTTGCCGCCCTGGACCATGCCGTGGCGCGTGATGCGCAGCTGCTGGTCAGCCTCGGGCTGATCCACCGCGACGGCGAATGGCTGCCCTACTGGTCCAGCTGGCTGGACTGGATGCGGGCGCAGGGCTGGCGTCGCTTTGGCCTCTACGCCTGGGACCAGGGGCCGGGGCTGCCCGGCGACTGGAATGGCCGGCTGTCACCCGCCTTTGAGCTGGTGTTCCACTTCAACCGCGAGGCGCGGCGGCCAAACAAGATCATCCCCTGCCGCTGGGCTGGCCACGTCAACTCCGAGAAGGGCGGGCTGCGGGCCAAGGATGGCACCGTGGGCGAATGGCAGCATGCCGGCCAGGGGGTGCAGGAGACCCGGATCCCCGACAGCGTGCTGCGGATCACCCGGCATAAGGCCCGCGGTATTGAGACGGAGCACCCGGCGGTGTTCCCGGTGGCACTGCCCGAGTTCCTAATGCGCGCCTATGCCGACGAAGGCGATGTGGTGTTCGAGCCGTTCGGTGGCGCCGGCACCAGCATCATTGCCGGCCAGCGCACCGGCCGCCGCGTGCGCGCGATCGAACTGGCGCCGACCTATGTCGACCTGGCGATTGCCCGGTGGCGGATGTTGTTTCCGGACCAGCTGGTGACCCTGGCCGATGATGGGCGCGACTACGACGCCGTGGCAGCGCAGCGGACGGAGGGGCTGGCCAATGCAGCTTGACCTGGTGGTCACCAGCCTGCCGCTGGCAGCCCTGGTTCCGTATGCCGAGAACGCGCGCACCCATTCTGACAGCCAGGTGGCGCAGATCGCCGGCAGCATCCGCGAGTTCGGCTTCGTCAATCCGGTGCTGGTCGACGCCGATGGCGTGCTGATTGCCGGCCATGGCCGGGTGATGGCGGCCAAGCGGCTGGGGCTGGCCACGGTGCCGGTGCTGCGGCTCGGGCACCTCTCGCCGGCGCAGACCCGAGCGCTGCGCCTGGCAGACAACCAGATCGCGCTGAACTCCGGCTGGGACGAGGCGCTGCTGGCGGCCGAGATCGCTCGCATCCGCGACGAGGCGGTGGTGGATCTCGACGTGCTGGGCTTTTCCGGCGTGGAGTTGGACCGGCTGCTAGCGGCTGCCGATGCTGACCTGGATGGCGATGCCGACGAGGTGCCGGAGCCGCCAGCGGTGGCGGTCAGCAGGGCGGGTGACCTGTGGCGCTGCGGCGAGCATCGGCTGCTGTGTGGCGATGCCACCAAGATTGCCGACGTGCAGCGGGCGCTGGGTGCCGGCCACCTGGCGGACATGGCCTGGACAGACCCGCCCTACAACGTCGCCTACCAGGGTGGCACCGCGGCCAAGATGACCATCGCCAATGACGCGCTGGGCGAGGGCTTCCTCGACTTCCTGCGACCGGCACTGGCCAATGTGCTGCAGGTGACCAAGGGCGCCTGCTACGTCTGCATGTCCTCCTCGGAATGGCCGGTGCTCCATCGCGCCTGGCAGGAGGCGGGCGGCAAATGGTCCAGCACCATCATCTGGGCAAAGAACACCTTCGCGCTCGGCCGCGCCGACTACCACCAGCAGTTCGAAGCCATGCTCTACGGCTGGAAGCAGGGCAGTCAGCATTATTGGTGCGGCGCCCGCGACCAGGGAAACGTCTGGCACTTCGACAAGCCGGCGCGGAATGACCTGCATCCGACGATGAAGCCGGTGGCGCTGGTCGAACGTGCGATCCGCAACAGCAGCAAGCCGCGCGACACCGTGCTGGATCTGTTTGGCGGTTCGGGCACGACGATGATTGCGGCGGAGCGCACCGGGCGGCGTGCGGTGCTGCTGGAATTAGACCCCTGCTACGCCGACGTTATCGTGCGGCGTTGGCAGGAGGCGACTGGCGAGGCAGCGGTGCTGGATGGCGAGGATCGGAGTTTTGCCAATATCGCTGCGGCGCGTGGCCAGCACGATGGCTGATCACGGCGCGTCCTGAGACGCTTCCGGATCCTGCATCCAGGCTGGGATATCCCGCTGCGCATGCAGCACACGCCAAACGTCGATGTGGTCAGCCTGCTCGCGGTAGAACACGACGAGCGGGAACCGCCGCAGCGGCCAAGCGCGCAGGCCCTCAAGGCCCAGCTCATAGGAATAGCGGAGCGAGCCTATTCCAGGGTGCGAGCCGATGCGGCGAAAGGCCTGCTGCACGGCGTCGATGAGCCGGAGCGCAAGAGGATCACCGCCTTCTGCCTGGTAGTGGGCGATCGCCTCGTCGATGTCCTGCTGCGCAAGATCCCGCAGAACAACAGGGCGGGCGTTCACGCCTGGCTCGATCCACCCAGCCGGCGGCGAAGGCCGTCGAAATAGGCGTCGTCGGCAACCGCGGAGGGACGGGAGGCGGCGCCGGCCAGCAATAGGCCGCGCAGGCGCTGGCGGTCCTGATCCTTGCGGATCAGCTCGCGGACATATTCGCTGCTGGTGCTGTAGTGGCCTGCCTCGACCTGATCATCGACGAAGGCCTTCAGCGCATCAGGGAGAGAGACATTCATGGTGCCCATGCGAGGAGCATGGTGAAATTGGCAAAAATTGGCAAGGACGGTGTTGGCTGCCTTGTTCAGATGTGATCCGACTTCCCCGAAAACAGCAATGATTGCAGCGCTCTAAATGCTTGGCTCTGTTGCCCCGCAGCGCGAATGGTCCGTCACGCGCAGAGCAGGACGGAGACCAGCATGACGACA
>CANBNK010000233.1 GCA_947371015.1 Acetobacteraceae bacterium
GCTTGGCGGCGCGGCGCGGTTGCAGTTGGTCTGCACCCGGCTGACCGAACACCCCGACCGCCGGCTGCACCTGGCGGCGGTGCAAGAAACCGGCGCGACGGTCAGCGACCTCAGCGGGCAGGACCTGCCGCCGTTGCCGGCCAGCGGACTGCCGCAGGAGGCGCAGGCGCTGCTGGCGCTGCTCGGGCCCGGGGTGGCCGGCACGGTCCGCCAGTTGCACGCCGCCTTCCAGCGGCTGCGGCCCAGCGTGGTGCATGTCTGGCACGACGACGGCGCCCTGGCCGGCGCCATCGCGGCGCTGCTGGCGGGGGTGCCGCATGTGCTGCGCGCCGCCCATGCCAGCCGCCCCCGGGCGCGCAACCCGCGCACCTGGCAGGCCCTGGCCGCTGCACCCCAGCTGGTGCTGACCAACAGCAGCCAGGCCGGCGCCGCCGAGGACGCCGACTGGATCGGCCTGCCGACGCAGCGGGTCCAGGTGCTGCGCCATGGCTTCGACTTCGACCGTCTGGTGCGCCGCGCCGCGCCGGCCAGGGCCGCCGCGCTGCGCACGGAGCTGAAGATCCCGCCCCGTGCGCCGGTGGTGGGCGGCGCCATGCCGCTGGTGGACGCCAAGCGCCCGCTGCTGTGGGTGGAGAGCTGCGCCCAGCTGGCCCAGACCCTGCCCGGGGCGCATTTCGTCCTGCTCGGCGAAGGCCCGCTGCGGGCCCAGGTACTGGAGCAGGCCCGCGCCCTTGGCATCGCCGACCGCCTGCACCTGCCGGGCCAGTCCGAGCCGGCCCCTTGGCTGCGCCTGATGGACGTGGCGTTGCTGACCAGCAGCACCGAAGGGCTGCCCCGGCTGGTGGTGGCCGCGCAGGCGCTGGGGCGCCCGGTCGTGGCGACCCGGGTCGGCGGCGTACCGGAGACCCTGCTGGAGGGCATCACCGGCCACACCGTGGCACCCGAGGCGCCCGAGCTGGCCGCCGCCCTGGCGGCGCAGCTGGCGGTGGTGCTGGCCGATGCCGGCTGGCGCGCCGAGGCCCGGCAGGCCGCCCCGCGCTTCATCGGCCGCCGCTTCAGCCTGCAGGCCATGGCCCAGCGCACGCTGGAACTCTACGGCGTGGCGGCGCCGGTGCGGGCCGGTGCGCCCGCCGCCTGGCTGCCACCGGCCGGGGAAGCCGAGCGCGAGGCGGCGACGACGGCGGCGCAGCGCCAGGAATGGCCCGCCGCCCAGGCGCAGTGGGACCGCCTGCTGGACCTGCTGCCGCAGGACGAGGAAGCCCTGCTGGGCGCCGCCACGGCCCGGTTGCAGCAGAACCTGCTGGCCGAGGCCCGCGTGCTGTTCGGCCGCGCGCTGCGCGAAGCCGCCGGCGTCGAGGCGCTGCGCGGCCTGGCCCGCACCTTGCGCGCACTGCACGCCGACCGCGAGGCGCTGGCCTTGTGGGAAGTGCTGCTGCGCCTGGAACCGCGCGACCTGGAAGCCATGCTGCGCTGCGCCGAGGGCAAGGCGCGGGCCGGCGACCTCAGCGCCGCCATGGCCGTACTGGAGACCGGGCGCCGCGCCCTGGGCAACGACGCCCGCATCATCCGGCTGCAAGCGCGGCTGCAGGCCGACGCCGGCAACCCGACCGAGGCGCTGCGGCTGTGGAACAGCCTTGCCGAAGCCATGCCCCGCGACCACGAGGCCCAGTTGCAGGCCGGGCTGGCGGCGCAGGTGGTGGGCCAGGCAGCGCTGGCGGAACGCCGCTTGCGGGCGGCCCTGACCGGCCCGGCGGCGCCCCGCGCCATGGCGGCCCTGGTGCCGCTGCTGGCCGCCGATGGCCGGGCCGCCGAAGCCCGCACCCTGGTGCGCCATGGCCTGCAACTGGCGCCGGATGACCAGGGGCTGTGGCGGGCCGGCGCGCAATTGCTCGCCGAAGCCGGCAAGCCTGGTGCGGTGGACCGTGCCCTGGCCAGGCTGCGCCGGCACGCGGGGAACGACCCCGCCGCGCGCCTGGTACTGGCCGACCGCTTGCAGGACGCCAACCAGGTCTTCGCCGCCCGGGCCGAGTACGAGGCGCTGCTGGGCGACCCCGCCAGCACCACCGCCAACGCCCTGGCCGCCGCCGAGCGGCTGGCTCGCGCCGCGCTGGCCCGTGGCGACATCACCACCGCCAACACCCTGGTCATGGCGCATCAGGGGCTGCCGCCGCCGCTGCGCCAGCAGGTCGGCAACGCCAACCGCTTCTGTTTGCGCCTGCGCACCGAGACCGGCGAGGCCGACCCGCGCCTCGGCCTGTGGGTGCGGGTGGCCGGGGCGGCCCAGCGGCGCGGCTACCCCCGCTACCTGCCGCGGCGCAACGCTGTGCTGCATCTGGTGCCGGCGGCGGATATCGGCGCCTGCCTGCTCCTGGCCCAGGCCGAGGCGGCGCGCGGCCGGAGCGTGACGCTGCTGCATGCCGCGCCGCTGGCACACGCCGCCCTGCCCGGCCTGGCCCAGGCCTGCCTGACCGACCACGCGCTGGGCGCCGCCGAGGCGCTGGCCGGCCTGCCGGAATTGGCCCTGCCCGGCGGCGAGTTCGGCGAGACGCTGCGCCCCGCCTGCGTTGGCCAACTGGCTGTGGCGCTGGCGGCGTTGCAGCCGGCCAGCCTGATGATCTGGGGCCTGCCCGGTCTGGCGAATGCGGCGCTGGCCGCGCTGGCGCAGGGCGTGCCCCATCTGACGCTGGCCGCCACCGGCCCGGCGCCGGACCTGCTCCCGCGCGGCTCGCAAGCCGCGCAGCTGCGGCTGGAGCACGCCCAGTTGGCGCTGCGGGCGGCGCTGCTGGTCGGCCGGGCGCGGCTTTGGCATGCGGATGCCGCCGCCCTGCCCGGCTGGATCGCCTGGCTGGGCCTGACGCCGGAGCAGGCCGCCGCCCATGCCGGCGCGGCGCCCTCGCCATGACCGGGACCGCGCCACGCTACCACGGCTATATCGAGGTCATCGCCGCCGACCGGGTGACCGGCTGGTGCATCGACCTCAACGCCAGCCAGCAACCGGTGCACCTCGTCGCCATGGCGCATGGGGCGGTGCTGGCCCGCGGCCAGACCAGCGTGGACCGGCCCGACGTGGCCAGGGCGGAGGGCTGCCACCGGCTTTGCGGCTTCGACCTGCTGCTCGGCCCGGCCGCCGGCAAGCTGCGCGCCTCCGACATCAGCGTGCGGCCCCAGGGCGGCCGGCCGCTGGTCTCGCTGGACCCGGTCAGCCGGCAGCCGCGCAGCGCCGTTTCGCCAGTTGGGGCGCCAGTTGGGGCGCCAACAGCTGGCGGCGCCACGGCGCTGCCGCCGCCCCCGCATTTTCAGGCGTTGCAGGATATCGACGCCGCCCTGGCCAGCGCCCTGCTGGCACAGCCCTTCCCGCTGGAGCGCGCGGCTTCCGCCACGGCCACCGCGGGTGCGGCCGGGCCGTTGCAGGGCCGGCTGGTCGCGTTGGAACACGGCGAAGCGCGCGGCTGGGCCCGCCGCCGCGATGCCGCGCCGCTGATCGTGGAACTGCGCATCGACGGCATTGCCGCTGGCCGGCAGCAGGCGGAGCGCCCGAGCCCCGGCCCCGGCGGCGCCGGCTTTGCGCTGCCCCTGCCGGACCAGCTGTTCGACAACCAGCCGCACGAAGTCTCGGTGGTGGAGGCCGCCACAGGCGAGCCGCTGCCCGGCCCGGCACTGCAACGGCGCCTGGCCAGCGGCGGTGGCTTCGTCCGGCTGCGC
>CANBNK010000234.1 GCA_947371015.1 Acetobacteraceae bacterium
TGCCTGAAGGGCGCGGACGCCGCCCCGACGCGGTAGTTTCCGGCGCTGGCCTGCGGGAAATCGGCCAAATCAGGCCACCGCAAACCAGCCGATCCCATCAACATTCCAGAAAACCAAGCCTGTAGCGGCGAATTTCCGCAGCCTGCTAAGTCTGACCTGCTGTGGCAGAGCACCACGAACGGCGCTCGCTACAACTGGGAGATTGGACGGTGGCGCTCTCATCGGCCAGGGCGGCGTCGGCATCGGTAGCGCTGACTGGCGGATCGTCAGCCCGGGCGGATGTTCCGCCGCTGCACAAGCCCGCCCCAGCGCGCGGCTTCCTCGTGCATGAAGCGGTCGAAGGTGGCCGGCGTGTGGTCGCCGGGGATCATGGTCAGGCCGCGCATGCGAGTCCGCACCTCAGCCAGCTGCGTCACCTGGCGCAGCGCGGCGCTGATCTTCTCCACCACCGCCGGCGGGGTGCCGGTGGGGGCGACCAGACCATAGAAGGCGGCGGCGTCGTAGCCGGGGAAGCCCTGCTCGGCGATGGTCAGTAGGTTGGGAAGCAGTTCCAACCGCCGCGCCGAGGTGACGCCGAGCGCCCGCACCTTGCCGCTCTCGATATGCGGCAACATGGAGCTGTCGAACATCGCGTTGACCCGGCCGGAAAGTACGTCGGCATGCGCGGGGGTGCTGCCGGGATAGGCGATGGTGTTCACCTCGATGCCGGTGATGTCGTAGAGCAGTTCGCCACTCAGATGAGTGATGGCGCCGATGCCGGTATGCGCCACCGTCACCTTGCCCGGGTTCGCCTTCGCATGGGCCACGAACTCCGCCACGTTGCGCGCGGGGAAGTCGGGATGCACCACCAGGATGTTGGGAATGGAGGAGATCAGCCCTACCGCGGTGAAGTCGCGGAATGGCGCGTAGGGCAGGCGCTCGAACATCACCGGATTCAGCGCGAAGGGCAACGAGACCGAGAGCATGGTGTGGCCATCGGCTGGGGCACGCTGCACCGCCTCGGTGGCGATGAGAGTGTTGCCGCCGGGCCGATTCTCCACGACCACCGGCTTGTCCAACAGCGCCGACAGGTGCTGCGCCGCGATCCGGGCCGAAGTGTCGGCGGCGCCGCCGGCGCTGTAGGCGACGACGATGCGCACCGGGCGGTCGGGGAAGCGGGCGGCGGCCTCGGCCCCAGCGGGTTGCGCCAGCGCCGGCCTGGCGAGCGCAGCGGCGGTGATGCCAGCCAGCAAATGGCGGCGCTGCGTGGGCATGCCTTGGTTCCCCCTTGTTGTCACCGAGGCTGCGGGCCGCCCGCAGCCGTGTCAATGCGGCCGCCGGCCAATGCTTGCACCGCCCTGTGCTTTCCGACAGGCTGGCAGAAACACCAGGGAAACGCCAAGCATGTCAGCCGCCCTCAAAGCCCCGCCGGTCCTGACGCGCGCCGAGCACGACGCGGGCATGCGCGAATACCGCCGCGCTGGGGAGCGCCTGGCCGCCGAGATCAACAACCGCGGCCCGCTGCGCCTGACCGAGGACGGCCAGCTGCACCCGGACATCCTCGCCGCCTACTGGAAGCACGGCTACTACATCTTCGAAGGCGTGATCGACGCCCAAGAAGTCGCGGCGCTGCAGCGCGATGCGATGGACATGCTGGAGCGCGCACCGGTCTCACCGGACGCCAAGGTAGACGCCAAGGGCCGCCCGGCGCATGGGCTGGACCACAAGCGCTTCCCCTACCGCTACACCAAGCCGCTGCAGGACCCATGGGGCGGCACAGACCAGTTGAACGGCCGCCACCCCGCGCAGATGTCGCAGCCCCAGGCCGATGCGGGCGCGCCGGAACAGGTGGTGTTCCTGATGTACTCGATGTGCCAGTCGATGCCCTCGGGTCTGCGGCTGTACGGGCACCCCAAGCTGCTGGCGGTGGCGCAGTCCATCAACGGGCGCGACTTCGTACCCTTCAACGACGCCATCTTCGTCAAGCAGCCCGGCCTCGGCGGCTCGGTCGCCTGGCACCAGGACGGCGTGACCCACTGGGACGCGCCGAACTGGGACGAGGGCATCCACGGCTTCAACTTCCAGGTTCAGATCTACCCGACCACGGTGGGTAACTGCCTTTGGGTCATCCCCGGCTCGCACAAGCTGGGCAAAGCCGACATCAAGCGCATGGTGGCCGAGACCGGGGGCAGCGAGCAGTTGCAGGGCGCGGTGCCGCTGGTCTGCAACGCCGGCGACGTCACCATCGTCAATCGCCAGGCGGTGCACGGCAGCTTCGCCAACAGCTCGCCCGACATCCGCATCTCCCTGACCTTCGGCTTCCACCGCCGCCGCTCCGTGCTCGGTGCCAAGGCCGCTCTCTCGCTGACCGAGTCCAACGCGGTCTACGACGCACAGCGCATCTTCGACCGCGCGAGCGTCGTCCAGGTGGCAATAGATGCGAGGCACCAGGCCTTCCAGCAGGAGCCGGTGTTCCAATACCAGCCCTTTGCCGGGCTGGAGGAGCAGTTCCGCTTCACGCCCGAGACCTTCGACCGGGTAATCCGCGACTACAACACCAAGGACCTTTCGATCTGAGCCGCCGCTGCCGCGCTACGGGCGCGGCGCGGCGGAGCGGTTGAACAGCAGCGCGACCAGTCCTGCAGCGCGTGCCTCGGTGCAGGCCAGAGGTGGCGGCGACCCGGGCGCATCTGGCCCGGCTGCGCGTCGCCTGGCGACACCTGGCGGAGATGCTGGGCAACCTTGTGGAAAACGGCTGCGCCTGGGCGAGCCGCTCCTGGTTCAGATAGCCAGGTTTGTTATCATCATGCGCGCCGGCCCCGCCGCCTTTTAAACCAGCGGTCGCTCGACCGCCTTTCCAATGGCACATCGCCGCCCCTCAACGAACTTCGTCGAAGTGCTGATAGGCGCGCGCTGAATCCACGATCCAAGTCCGAGATTCAGCTTTTGGATTTCCGATTCGCGGCTCTGGATCGCGTTTTCAGCACGCCGTACTGAGGCCCCAGGACCTTGGCGATGGTCGCCATCTTGGGGATCTGATGGTGTGTCACTTTCTCCGCAACCCAACCTTCCAGGAAGAGCGCCTCGGCGTTCATGGTCGGCAACAGCCCGCCCGGCTGCGCCCCATGCTTCATCTTGATTGCGGCGCGCGGCAGAAAGAAGATCTCAACCGGCGCAATCAACAGCGCATCGTTCTCGATCACGCGGCGGGCATGGTCTTCCAGCAAATGCAGGACCTCGTCATCGGTAAGTGTCCGGACGTTGGTCTGGTCGATCTGAGCAGGGAGGGTGCTTCTCAGGGGCACAAGCGGTGCCCCCGCCTGAGGCGGGGTGCGCGGGACGGTAACGGTGGCGAAGCGCTGCATGCCCACTTCGAGAGCAGCGCTCATGAAATCGAACGTGCCCTCTGTCGCCCAGCCGGCTGGGCTATCGCATCCAGGAGTTGGCCTATGGCGGTCTCATACCAACGGCCCGGTGCACTGACCTATGGGATTGCCCAGTTCCTTGTTGCGATGGTTTTGATACGGTCTGGCATTTCCATGAGGGCGTTCCAGGCTGCGCAGCAGGCGTCGACGATGGCGTCGTATGCGTCGAAGACACGGTGGCTGAGGTAGTTTTGGCGGAGATATTGCCAGACGTTCTCTACCGGGTTCAGCTCAGGCGAATAGGGCGGCAGGTGTAGCAGGCTGATATTGTCGGGCAGGGTC
>CANBNK010000235.1 GCA_947371015.1 Acetobacteraceae bacterium
GACTGGGTCTCCAACGTCCACGACACCTATTACTGCATCGGCACCGTCGCCGGCCCGCACCCCTACCCGACCATGGTGCGGGATTTTCAGTGTGTGATCGGTGACGAGGCCAAGGTGCAGATGCAGGAGGCCGAGGGCCGCCTGCCCGACCTGCTGATCGCCGCCGTGGGTGGTGGCTCCTCCGCCATGGGGCTGTTCCACCCGTTCCTGGACGACCCCACGGTGGCGATGGTCGGCGTGGAAGCCGCTGGCCGCGGGATGGATACGCCGGAACACGCGGCATCGCTGAACCGTGGCCGCCCTGGCGTGCTGCACGGCAACCGCACCTATCTGCTGCAGGACGGCGACGGCCAGATCATCGAGGCGCACAGCATCAGCGCGGGCCTCGACTACCCCGGCATCGGCCCGGAGCATTCCTGGCTGCATGAACTCGGCCGCGTGCAATACGTGGGTGCCACCGATGGCGAGGCGCTGGAGGCCTTCCAGCTCTGCTCCAAGCTTGAAGGCATCATCCCCGCGCTGGAATGCAGCCATGCCCTGGCGCATATCGCCAAGCTGGCGCCGACGCTGGACCGCGACAAGATCATCCTGCTCAACCTGTCGGGCCGCGGCGACAAGGACATTTTTACAGTTGCCAAGCACCTGGGGGTGCAGCTGTGAGCCGCATTGCCGCCAAGTTCGCGCAGCTCAAGGCCGAGGGCCGTGGCGCTCTCGTCACCTACCTGCAGGCCTATGACCCGGACCCGAAGACCAGCCTGGCGATCATCCGCGGGCTGCCCGGCGCCGGCGCGGACATCATCGAAGTTGGCGTGCCCTTCACCGACCCGATGGCCGATGGCCCCGCCATTCAGCGCGCCGCCCAGCGCGCGCTGAAGGCCGGCGCCACGCTGCCCGGCGTGCTCGCCCTGGTGCGGGATTTTCGGAGTGGCGACGATACCACGCCGGTGGTGCTGATGGGCTACTACAACCCCATCCTGAGCTACGGCATCGACCGCTTCTGCGTCGATGCCGCCGCTTCCGGCGTGGATGGCCTGATCATCGTCGATGTCCCGCCCGAGGAAGCCGACGAGATCGAGCCGCAGGCCAAGGCCGCGGGTCTCGACCTGATCCGCCTGGTGGCGCCGACGACGGATGACGAACGCTTGCCGCGCGTGCTGCGCGCGACCAGCGGCTTCGTCTATTACGTCTCCATCACCGGCATCACCGGCACCCGCAGCGCCGCCAAGGATGTGTTGGAAGCCGCCATCCCGCGCATCCGCCGCTTCACCGATCTGCCCATCGCCATCGGCTTCGGCGTGCGCACGCCGCAGCAGGCCGCGGAAGCCGCCAGCATCGCCGATGGTGCCGTCGTCGGCACCGCGATCGTCGATACGCTGGCCGCCAGCCTGGACGAGCAGGGCCACGCGCGGCCAGAGACCATGCGCTTGGTGCTGGACCAGGTACGCGGCCTGGCGGAGGCTGTCAGGAGCGCCGCGCGATGAACTGGATCAGCGAATGGGCGCTGCCCAAGATAAAAACGCTGTTCGGCGCGCCGCGGGAGGTGCCGGAGAATCTCTGGCACAAATGCCCCTCCTGCGAGCAGATGATCTTCCACCGCGACCTTGAGCGCGCGCTGCATGTCTGCCCGCATTGCGGCCACCACATGCGCGTCGGCGCCCGGACGCGGCTGGACTACACCATGGACCCGGGCTGGCAGAAGATTGAACTGCCCAAGGCGCCGGCCGACCCGCTGCGCTTCCGCGACCAGCGGCGCTACGGCGACCGGCTGAAGGAAGCCCAGTTGAAGACCGGGCAGGAGGATGCGGTGCTGGTGGCGCATGGCGCCATCGAGGGCAACCGCGCGGTTTGCGCCGCCTTCGACTTTTCCTTCTTGGGCGGCTCCATGAGCGCCGGCGTCGGCGAGGCGCTGGTGACGGCGGCGCGGCTGGCGGTGTTGCAGGAAGCCCCGCTGATTGTCTTCACCGCCTCCGGCGGCGCCCGCATGCAGGAAGGCACCATCAGCCTGATGCAGATGCCGCGCAGCGTCATCGCCACCCGCATGGTGAAGGAAGCCGGGCTGCCCTACATCGTGGTGATGTGCGACCCGACGACGGGCGGCGTCACCGCCAGCTTCGCCATGCTGGGGGATTTCCATATCGCCGAACCCGGAGCGCTGATCGGTTTTGCCGGCGCCCGCGTGATCGAGCAAACGGTGCGCGAAAAGCTGCCCGAGGGCTTCCAGCGCGCCGAATACCTGCTGGCGCATGGCATCCTGGACATGGTGGTCAAGCGCGGCGAGATGCGCGCCACGTTGGCGCGGATCATCAGCCTGCTGCGCATGCCCGAAGCCGCCGCCGACATGGCCGCGCTGCCCGGTACCATCGCGCTGCCGGCACCCGAGGCTGGCGCCGCTACCGTCCAGTGACAGTGCCAGGCAGCCCGGCTGGCCCGCCGGGGCGCGACATGGGCGCGCCGCCGCGGCCCGGCGCCGCGCCGCGCATCGCCAGCAACCGCAGCGAGGCGATCATCGACCGGCTGCACGCGCTGCACCCGAAACTGATCGACCTCAGCCTCGGCCGGCTGCACCGCCTGCTGGACGCGTTGGGCAACCCGGAACGCCACCTGCCGCCGGTGGTGCATGTGGCCGGCACCAACGGCAAGGGCAGCACTTGTGCCTTTTTGCGCGGCATCGGCGAGGCCGCCGGCCAGCGGGTGCATGTCTATACTTCGCCGCACCTGGTGCGCTTCCACGAGCGCATCCGGCTGGCCGGCACGCTGGTGACGGAAGCCGCGCTGGCCGAGGCGCTGGAGGAAGTGGAACAGCGCAACCAGGGCCTGCCGATCACGGTGTTCGAGGTGACGACGGCAGTGGCGCTGCTGCTGTTCTCCCGCGTGCCGGCGGACATGCTGGTGCTGGAAGTCGGCCTCGGAGGCCGGTTCGACGCGACCAACGTGGTGGATCGCCCAGTCGCCTGCTGCATCGCCAGCATCTCGATGGACCATGTGGAGTTCCTCGGCGATCGGCTGGACGGCATCGCCGGGGAGAAGGCCGGCATCATCAAGCCCGGGGTGCCCTGCGCCACCGGCACGCAGGATCCGGTGGCCCTCGCGGTGCTGGAGGCAGAGGCCGCCGCCCAGGGCACACCGCTGCTGCGCCGCGGCCAGGAATGGCAGGCCGACCTCACCACCGAAGGCCTGCGCTACAGCGACGCAAACGGCAGCCTGGCGCTGCCCGCTCCGGCCCTGCCCGGCCCGCACCAGGCCGACAATGCCGGCATCGCCATCGCCGCGTTGCGCGCCTGGAACCCGCCCTGGCTGACCGAGGCCACCATCGCCGCGGGTCTGACGCGGGCCGAATGGCCGGCGCGGCTGCAACGCCTGGATGGCGCGTTGGCGGCGCGGCTGCCGCCGGGCTGGGAGCTATGGCTGGATGGCGGCCACAATGCCGGCGCCGGCCAGGCCCTGGCGGCGCACTTGCCGGCCTGGGCCGACCGGCCGCTGCACCTCATCGTTGGGATGAAGCAGTCCAAGGCGGTGGCGGAGTTTCTCCGCCCGCTGCTGCCCTTCGCCGCTACGCTGCACGCCATTGCCGAACTGGGGCAGCATCTGGCTACGCCGGTGGCCGACATCATCGCCGCCAGCGGTGGCGTGGCCGCGCCGGGGCCGACCTTGGCCGAGGCGCTCGCAAAGCTGCCGCATGGCCCGCC
>CANBNK010000236.1 GCA_947371015.1 Acetobacteraceae bacterium
TCGACGCCAGCGTCTCGCCGCTGCCCGCGTTCCAGCCCAGCCCGGGGTTCGTATTCTGACCGGATCGAGTTGTCGCCAAATCTGCCGGGCACGCCGTGCCGGTAACCCTTCTTTGCGCTATGCTGAAGCAAGTTGAGCCAAGACCCATGCAGCTGCGTCAAAAGGACCAGGTCCAGATGATCCCGAACCGCGCCGCCTTTGCGCTGACAACCGCCCTCCTCGTGGCCGGTGCCGCCCTTCCCGTGCAGGCCCAGACCCTGCAGGAGGCACTGTCATATGCCTACTCCAACAACCCAACCCTGTTGACCGCGCGCGCGCAGTTGCGCGCCACGGACGAAAACGTGCCGCAGGCACTGGCCGGCTGGCGGCCGACCGTTACGGCCAGCACCAATGCCGGCTTCGTTGACCAGCACAACCGGTCCCTGGGCATTACCCCCATCACATCCGGCCCTGAGTTCGGCCGGCAGTATTTCAGCCAGAACGGCACAGCGGCGCTGACCTCGCACACCCACCAGGACCGCTCCCTGTGGAGTTCAACGGTCACGGCGACCCAGCCGATCTACCGCGGCGGCCGTACCGTCGCCTCGGTCCGTCGGGCGGAAAACCAAGTCTTCGGCCAGCGTGCCCGCCTGATGGCGACCGAGCAGCAGGTCTTCGGCGACTCCGTCAGCGCCTATGTCAACGTCGTGCTGAATCAGGAACTGCTGCGGCTCAACATCAACAACGAACAGGTGCTGACCGAACAGCTGCGCGCCACGAATGAGCGCTTCCGCGTCGGCGAGATCACCCGCACCGACGTGGCCCAGGCCGAAGCCCGCCTGGCCGGCGCCAAAGCCAACCGGCAGCAGGCCGAAGGCAACCTGTCCACCGCCCGCGCCACCTTCATGCGGCTGATCGGCATTGCCGCCCAGCGCCTGACCGCGCCGCAGCCGCTGCGCCAGCCGGTGCGCAGCGCCGAGGAGGCCAGCCAAATGGCCGCCATCAACAACCCGAACGTGGTCGCCGCCCTGTTCGATGAATCCGCGGCGCGGGACAATATCGACATCCAGGTTTCCGCCCTGATGCCGCAGCTCAGCGCCCAGGCTCAGGGCTTCCGTACGGATAACGCCTCCTCCAACCACACCCGCCTGACGGGCGCCCAGGCCACGCTGAACCTCTCGGTGCCGATCTACCAGGGCGGCACCGAATACGCGGCGGTGCGGCAGTCTCGCCAGCAGGCGCAGCAGGCCCGCGGCATCGTGGATGACCAGCGCCGCCAGGTGATGCAGCAGGCAGCTTCCGCCTGGGCCACCCTGGCTTCGGCCCGCGCCCAGGTCGAATCGACCCGAGTGCAGATCCGCGCCAACGAAGTGGCGTTGGACGGCGTGCAGCGCGAAGCCATCGTCGGCAGCCGCACTACGCTGGAAGTGCTGAACGCGGAACAGGAACTGCTGAACTCCCGCACCAGCCTGATGCAGGCGCTGGCGAACGTGGTCTCGGCCTCCTACTCCGTGGCCGCTGCCGTGGGGCGGCTGAACGCGATCGACCTGGCGCTGCCGGTGCAGCTGTATGACGCGCGGGCCTACTATGCCGCGGTGCGCGACCGCTGGTTCGGCCTGGGCGACTACGCCCAGACGGCCGGGCGCTGAGCATGGCCGAGGATCCCCGCACCCCGCCACCGGCCGCCGCCGGTGCCGACCCGAGCATGGAGGACATCCTTGCCTCGATTCGCCGGATCCTCAACGAAGACGAGCCCGGCGCCGCGCCGGGGCCGGCACCCAACCCGGACCCGAACGAGCCGCTGGCGCTGACCGAGGCGATGCTGGTGGGCGAACCGGCTAAGCCTGCCGCCGCGCCCGCGCCGCCCCCGCCGCCACCGCCCCAGCCGGTTGTGTCCCCGGTCGTGGTCGCACCGCCGCCGCCGCCGCCCGCCCCGCCGCCGGCGCCGATTGTCGCAGAACCGCCGAGCCAGTCGCTCGATGCCCTGATGGCGCCAGCCGCCGCCGCCGCCGCCAGCGCCGCCATGGGCCAGTTGATGCGCGCCGTGTCGCAGGACCGAGGGGCCGCGCTGCATCGCTCCGGTGGGCCGAGCATCGAGGATGTGGTCCGCGAGGAGTTGCGCCCGTTGCTGAAGCAGTGGCTGGATCAGAACCTGCCGCCCATGGTGGAACGCCTGGTACGGGCGGAGATCGAGCGCGTCGTAGGCCGCGCCCTGAGCTGACCCGTCAACGGCGCCGTTGCGGCCAGCCTCGACGCGGCTCCCGCCGAGCCGCTCTTGACGCGGCTCCCGCCGAGACGCGCTTGACGCGGCTGCCGCCAACTCACTCTTGACGCGGCTGCCGCCGCGATGGACGAGACGGCATGCTCGACAAGAACCTGACCCCCGCCGAATTCGAACCCCGCCTGTACGAGGGCTGGGAGAAGTCGGGTGCCTTCGCCTGCCACCCGGAAAGCCCGGCGCAGCCCTATACCATCATGATCCCGCCGCCGAACGTGACCGGCAGCCTTCACATGGGGCACGCGCTGACCTTCACCCTGCAGGACGCGCTGATCCGTTGGCGCCGCATGCAGGGCCGCGACGCGCTGTGGCAGCCGGGCACCGACCATGCCGGGATCGCCACGCAGATGGTGGTGGAACGCCTGCTGGCGACGGAGAAGAAAGACCGCCGCGAGATGGGCCGAGAGGCGTTTCTTGAGCGCGTCTGGCAATGGAAGGCGGAGAGCGGCGGCACCATCACCACGCAGTTGCGCCGCCTGGGCGCCAGCCTGGACTGGCCGCGCGAGCGCTTCACTATGGATGAGGGCCTTTCCAAGGCGGTCCGTGAAGTCTTCGTGACGCTGCACGGCCAGGGGCTGATCTACCGCGACCGCCGGCTGGTGAACTGGGACCCCAAGCTGCTGACCGCCATCTCCGACCTTGAGGTCGAGAACAAGGAGATGAAGGGCAGCCTGTGGTATCTGCGCTACCCGGTGGAAGGCGCACCGGGCGAGCATATCGTCGTCGCGACGACGCGGCCGGAGACCATGCTGGGCGATACCGCCGTGGCGGTGCATCCGGAGGATGCGCGCTACACGCATCTGGTCGGGCGCCACGTGGTGCTGCCGCTGACCGGCCGGCGTATCCCCATCGTGGCCGACGAGTATTCCGACCCGGAGAAAGGCAGCGGCGCGGTCAAGATCACGCCGGCGCATGACTTCAACGACTTCAATGTCGGCAAGCGGCATAACTTGGCCATGCCCAGCGTGCTGGACGCCGAGGCGCGCGTCACCCTGGCCGAGATCGAACTGGCCGAGGCGGAGGGCATCAGCGACCTCGACTTCGTACGTGGGTTGGAGGGCCAGGACCGCTTCGCCGCGCGCAAGGCCATCATCGCCCGGCTTGAGGAAATGGAGCTGGTCGAGAAGATCGAGCCGCACACCAACCAGGTGCCGCATGGCGACCGGGGCGGCGTGCCGATCGAGCCGCGGCTGACCTGGCAGTGGTACGCCGACGCCGCGACACTGGCCAAGCCGGCGATCGAGGCGGTGGAGACCGGCAAGACCCAGTTCGTGCCGAAGCAGTGGGAGAACACCTTCTTCAGTTGGATGCGCGACATCCAGCCCTGGTGCATTTCCCGCCAGCTGTGGTGGGGCCACCAGATCCCCGCCTGGTACGCCCCGAACGG
>CANBNK010000237.1 GCA_947371015.1 Acetobacteraceae bacterium
CAGGTTCAGCCCGCCCGGCAGCAGCGCGCCCAACGCCCGCCAGGTGCCGCCTTCCGCTGGGTGCAGGGTGGCATAACCGCGCAGCGCCGCCGGCGCGCCGGGCACCTGGCCGGCGATGCGCTGGCCGCCCAGCGTCTGCAGCATCACCCGCGTGGCGCCGCGCCGGCGGCTGTGCATCACCACCGCCTCGGCCAGCCCGTTCAGGCCATGTGCCTCGTAGTCGGTCACGAAGCTCTCGGCCTCCGCGCGCACGGAAATGTCGATCTGCGCCCGCAGTGCCTCCTGGGCCCGCAGGTAGCCCCAGCCGAAGCCGAGCACGCAGACCAGCAGCACCACACCCGCCGCTGCCAGCGCGGAGCGCAGCGCGAAGCTGCGCGGCCACAGGCGCAGCCCGGAGAACGGCCAAAGGCGCACCTTAATCACTGGAACCCAGCGCATAGCCGGCACCGCGGATGGTGCGGATCAGCGGTGGCTGGTTCTCGGCATCCTCCATCACCTGGTCCAGCTTGCGGCGGACCCGGCTGACATGCACATCGACCACGTTGGTATTGGGGTCGAAGTTGAAGTCCCATACCCGCTCCAGCAGCATGGTGCGGGTCAGCACCTGGCCGGGGTGGCGCATCATGTATTCCAGCAGGCGGAACTCTGTGGGCAGCAGTTCCACGGGCTTGCCGGCGCGCTTCACGCTGCGCTTCAGCAGGTCCATCTCCACATCGGCCGCGCGCAGGAGCGTGGCTTCGGTACTGGCGGCGGGGCGGCGGGCCAGGGCGTCCAGCCGGGCGCGCAACTCGCTGAACGCGAAGGGTTTTCCGAGATAGTCATCGGCCCCCGCATCCAGCCCCTCCACCCGATGGTCCACATCCCCCAGCGCAGTCAGCACCAGCACCGGGGTGCGGATACCACTGGTCCGCAGCGCCCGCAGAATGGCCAGGCCGTCCGGCCCCGGCAGCATGCGGTCGGTGACGATGACGTCGTAGCTTTCGTTCAGCGCCAGGAACAAGCCGTCCTTGCCGGTGCGGGCCAGGTCCACGACATGCCCAGCCTCCAGCAGCCCCTTCTGGATGTAGTCGGCGGTGGAACGGTCATCCTCGATCACCAGCACGCGCAAGTCGGGTCTCCTTCGAGCTTCGTACAGGGTATATCGCAACGGCGGCCGGCTGCGGGTAGTATCCTGGCAGGCAACGGGTTTGGGCGGGCGTTTGGCGCCATCACGGCATGAGGCAGGCGAGTGGGAAGGCTGGATGGCGTCGGCGCAGGCCGGCGACGCCCGGGCCTATGATCGTTTGCTGCGTGCGGCGCTGCCGCTGCTGCGGGCCATCGCCCGGCGGCGGATCAGCGACTTCGCCGAAGCCGAGGACGCCGTGCAGGATGCCTTGGTAACGATTCACCAATTGCGCCACGTCTATGATCCGACCAGGCCGATTCGTCCCTGGTTCATCGCCATCACCGAACGCCGGGCGGTGGACCGGCTGCGCCGCCGTGGCCGCCGCGCCGGGCGTGAGAATTCACTGGAAGACTACCGCGAAACCTTGGCTGCGCATGAGACGAACACAGGTGAGGACAGGGTGGCTGCGCTGCAACTGAGGGCAGCGGTTGCCGACCTGCCGCCGGCGCAGCGGACAGCGCTTGTACTGGCGAAGCTGGATGACCTGCCACTGGCGGAAGCCAGCCGCCGGTCTGGCATGTCCGTGGGGGCGCTGAAGGTGGCGACCCACCGGGCGGTCAAGACATTACGGCGCCGACTGGGCGCGGAGGACTTGGATTGAACAGCGAGAGCTTGATTGTCGAACTGGTCAGCGGGCTGGGCCCGGTGCGGCGGCTGCCGTCGCCGGGCGTCCAGGCGGCGCGGTGGCTGGCCTTGGCACTGGTCTGTGCTTCGCTGGCAGCCTTTACCCAGTCCATGGTCATGTCGGGCCGCTTCAACTTCCGCATCGGCCTGCCGATGAACAACTGGCAGGCCGGGCTTTCGCTCCTGACCGGCGTGGCTGCGGTGGTGGCTGCCGCCTTCCTGGCGCATCCGGATCGGCCGCGGCGCTGGCTGGCACTGCCGCTGGTGCCGTTGGCGGCCTGGCTGGGCTTCCTGGGCTGGCATTGGGCCGGGGATGTCGCGCGGCTTGGCTCGGTCGCGCTGCGGCCGGGCATGGACTGGGCCTGCGTCACCACCATCCTTTCGGTGGGCGTGCCGTTGGCGGCGGTGCAGTACCGTGCGCTGCGCCACGCCGGGGCCGTGCGGCCCACACCGGTGCTGCTACTGGGCGCGCTGGCGGCGGCGGCGCTGTGTTCCACCGCAACCAGCCTGGTCCACCCTGTCCGCGTCGCGTCCACCATCCTGACCTGGCACGGCGCCGCCGCGCTGATGCTGATGCTGCTTGGCCTGGTGCTGGGCCGGTTGCTGCTGCAACCCGCACCCCGGCTGGCCTGAACGCAACCACCGGCAGGCGCCACCCGCGCCGCCATGGCATGCTGCGCCCCAGTTTCGGAGGGTGGCATGCAAGGGGATATCGCGGCACGGATAGCGGCGCAGGACTGGCCGGCGCTGGCGGCAACGCTGGACGCGCACGGCGCCGCCGCCACCGGCCCGCTGCTGACGGCGGAGCAATGCCTCGCCCTGCGCGGGCTATGGCCCGAGGCAGCCGCCTTCCGCAGCCGGGTGGTCATGGCCCGCCACGGTTTCGGCCGCGGTGAATACCAGTACTTCGCCCACCCGCTGCCGCCGGTGATCGCTGCCTTGCGCCAGGCGCTGTATCCGCGGCTGGCGGAGGTGGCCAATGCCTGGGCGGCCAGCTTCGGCGAGGCCCGGCGCTTCCCGGCCGAGCACGCTGCTTTCTTGGCCACCTGCCACGCCGCCGGCCAACTGCGGCCGACGCCGCTGCTGCTGCGCTACGGCCCGGGCGACTGGAACGCGCTGCACCAGGACCTTTACGGCGAGCAGGTGTTTCCGTTGCAGGTCGCCATCCTGCTGTCCGAACCCGGCCGCGAATTCACCGGCGGCGCGTTCGTGCTGACCGAGCAGCGTCCGCGCATGCAGTCCCGCGCCGAGGTGGTGCCGCTGTGCCAGGGCCAGGCCGTGGTCTTCGCCGTAAACCGACGCCCGGTGCGGGGCGCGCGGGGTACCTATGGCGTCACGCTCCGGCACGGCGTCAGCCGGCTGCATGACGGGGAGCGATTCACGCTCGGCATCATCTTCCACGACGCCACCTGAAACGAAGTCGCCGCCGGGCGCGCGTTGCAGCGCACCCGGCGGCGTACTGGCGTGTTCGGGAAAAACACCCGCCAGGGTAGGAAACTTGTCGCCACCGGCCCCAGGGGAGGAGGAAAAATCCCCCGTGGGCCGGTGGCGAACTGGCGTGTTCGGGAAGTTCACACCAGGAGGGGTTGCCGCGGGCGTTAAGCCCGGCCCGCGGCGGAGGCGGCGCTAGACCAGGTGCCAGCCGGCACCGGCATTGCCCAGGCTGGTGGAGCTGATGACGTGCAGGCCGTCGATCATCATCGCCCAGATATCGCCGGCACTGTCGGTCAGCACCAGGTCGGCCTTGCGGTCGCCGTTGAGATCCTCAATCTCACTGACGTGCCATGCGGCCCCCGGATTGCCCAGGCTGCCCTGGGCGGCAATGG
>CANBNK010000238.1 GCA_947371015.1 Acetobacteraceae bacterium
AGCACGTCGGCAACGCATACCACCACATCCCGGAAGCCGTCTGCGCCATTCGCGCCTACTGGCGCCAGCAGGGTGCTTCAGCGCAGGCCGCACGCTAAAAGGTTCGCGCGTCAAGTCGCTAAGAACGTGGGGCGCAGACGACGGATACGTACCGCTCGGCCAAGAACGAGACGATGCTGCCCGGGCTTGGCCTTGTCTCGCGCATCCACCGCAAGAAGCCGAAGGGCCGGCCGATGCCGGAGCGGACCCGCCGGGCCCATGCCCGCAAATCGATGGCGCGCTCCAGGGTCGAGCACGTGTTTGCGCGCCAGAAAGGGCTGATGGGCGTGGTGGTGCGCACTGTCGGCATCGCCAGGGCCACGGTGAAGATCGGCCTCGCCAACCTGGCCTACAACATCAGTCGCCTGGCCTTGCACGGTGGCGGGGCCGTGCCGGCGTAGCGCCAGGGTGCTCTCCAGCGCCGTCCAGTACGACGCCGATGATCTTTCACCCGTTCCCACCCCACAGCGGGGGTGCGGCAGCGGCAGTGCACATCGTCAGCACCGCCATGGCCGTGCGCAGGATTATTCGAGACGTCCAGACTCAGCCAATCGTATAGTTTCCGGTCAGATATTGGCAGAATTGTTGCCGGACCAGAGCCTTAGCCCCATTCCGGCACGTACTGAGCATCCGATTTAGCAGGCGGTCTTACTACTCCACCGTCACGCTCTTCGCCAGGTTGCGCGGCTGGTCCACATCCGTGCCCTTCAGCACCGCGACATGATAGGCCAGCAACTGCACCGGAATGGCGTACAGGATCGGCGCCGAGAAGCTGCCCACTGTCGGCAGCTCGATCACCCGTTCGGCGAAGCGCGACAGTGGCCCGACGCCCGCCGCATCGGTAAACGCAAAAATGCGCCCGCCCCGCGCCGCGGCTTCCTGCAGATTGCTGGCGGTCTTCTCGAACAGCGGGCCGCTCGGGCACAGCGCAATCACCGGCACGTTGCTGTCCACCAGCGCGATCGGACCGTGCTTCATCTCGCCGGCGGCATAGCCCTCGGCATGGATGTAGCTGATCTCCTTCAGCTTCAAGGCGCCTTCCAGCGCGATGGGGTAGAGGCTGCCACGGCCGAGGAACAGCACGTCCCGCGCCTTCGCCACCTCGGCGGCCAACTCGCGGATCTGCGCGTCCTTCTCCAGCACCAGAGCGGCGTCGCCGGGCACCTGCAACAGCTGCTGGGTCAGCCGGCCCTCATCCAACGTCGAAAGCTCCCGCCGGGCGCGGCCGAAGCCGATGGCCAGGCAGGCCAGCACCGCCAGCTGTGCGGTAAAGGCCTTGGTGCTGGCCACGCCGATCTCCGGCCCCGCCACGGTCAGCACTGCGCCGTCACTCTCCCGCGCCATGCTGCTTTCCGGCACGTTGACCACCGACAGTACCTTCTGCCCGGCCGACTTCAGCAGGTGCAGCGCCGCCATGGTGTCCGCGGTCTCGCCGGACTGGGAAACCAGGATCGCAGCGCCGCCCTCGGCCAGCGGCGGGTTGCGGTAGCGGAACTCGCTGGCTACGTCCGCGTCCACCGGCAGCCGCGCCAGCTCCTCGATCCAGTAGCGCCCGACCGAGCCGGCCAGAAAGGCGCTGCCGCAAGCAGAGATGGTCAGCCGCGGCAGCTTCGCGGGGTCGAACGGCAGCCGCGGCAGCCGCACTTCCAGCGTCTTCGGGTCCAGGTATTGCCGCAGCGTATCGCCCAGCACCGCCGGGTGTTCGTGCAGCTCCTTTTCCATGAAGTGGCGGTAGTTGCCCTTGCCCACCGCCGCGCCGGAAACCGCGGTCATTACGATGGGGCGCTCCACCGGCTGGTGCTGCGCGTTGAAGAAATGCGCGCCGCTGTCATCCAGCGCCGCCCAGTCGCCTTCTTCCAGGTAGGCGATCCGGCGCGTCAGCGGCGCCAGTGCAAGCGCATCGCTGCCCACGAACATCTCGCCCTCGCCGAAGCCGATGGCCAGCGGTGCACCCTGCCGGGCGGCCAGCAGCAGCTTGGGGTGGCCGGCGAAAATGGCGGCCAGCGCGAAGGCGCCATGCACGCGCTTCAGCCCGGCGGCAAAGGCTTCCTGCGGGGCCAGGCCCTGCTGCAGGAAGTTGTCGACCAAACGGACAAAAGTCTCGGTGTCGGTCTCGGTCTCGAACACCGCGCCCTTGGCTTCCAGCTCGGCGCGCAGCTCGGCATGGTTCTCGATGATGCCGTTATGCACCACGGAAACCCGCGCGGTGGAATGCGGGTGGGCGTTGCGCTCGGTCGGCGCGCCATGCGTGGCCCAGCGGGTGTGGCCGATACCGGTCGTGCCCGTCAGCGCATCGCGCTCCAGCACCGCGGCCAGGTTGCCCAGCTTGCCCTCGGCGCGGCGGCGGTCGATCTCGCCATTCACCAGCGTGGCGATGCCGGCGCTGTCATAGCCACGATATTCCAGGCGGCGTAGCGCCTCCAGCAGCAACGGCGCTGCCTCGGCCTTGCCGACAACCCCAACGATCCCGCACATGAACCTTATCTCCTTGCAGCAGGGCAGACCACGTCAGGCCAGCGAGCCATACGGCTCTCCAGCCATCCGGCCGCTACCCCCTCTTGCCCTTGAATCCGCGTCCGGGCTTGTTGGTCTGCACCCCGCGTGCCAGCGCCATCGCATCGTCCGGCACATCGGCAGTGATGACGCTGCCGGCACCGACCAGCGCCCGCGCGCCCACCGTTACCGGCGCCACCAGCGCGGTATCGCTGCCGATGAAGGCACCCTCACCGATGATGGTCCGGTGCTTTTGAATTCCGTCGTAATTACAGGTGATTGTACCGGCGCCGATGTTGGCGCCGGCGCCGATCTCGGCATCGCCCAGGTAGCTCAGGTGGTTGGCCTTGGCGCCGCGGCCCAGCCTGGTCGCCTTCAGCTCCACGAAGTTGCCGACATGCGCCAGTTCGCCCACATCGGCCCCCGGGCGCAGCCGGGCGAAGGGGCCAACCTGCGCGTTGCGTCGCACGATGCAATTCTCCAGGTGGCTGAACCCGCGAATCTCAACGCCATCCTCGATCACCACGCCAGGCCCGAAGAACACGTTGGGCTGGATCACCACATCCTGGCCCACCACCGTGTCCCAGCTGAAGAACACCGTCTCCGGCGAGATCATGGTGGCGCCGCCGTCCAGGGCGCGGGCACGCATGGCCGCTTGCACCTCGGCCTCGGCGGCGGCGAGTTCGGCCCGGCTGTTGATGCCGCGCAGCTCCGCCTCCGGCGCTTCCTCGGCCAGCACCAGCTTGCCCTCGGCGCGGGCCAGGGCGACGATATCGGTCAGGTAGTATTCGCCCTTGGAATTGTCGTTCTTCAGCGCCGCCAGCCAGCGGAACAGGTCCGGGCCGGGGGCGCAGACCACGCCGGCATTGCACAGGCCGATGCCGCGCTCGGCCTCGGTCGCGTCGGCCCATTCCACCACGCGCTCGACCTCGCCGGCGGCGTTGGTGACGACGCGGCCATACTTGCCCGGGTCGGCCGGGCGCATCGCCAGCAGCACCAGCCCGGCCTCGGCTCGGCGGGCGCGCAGCCGCCGGATGGTCGCCTCCGTGATCAGCGGGTTGTCGGCGTAGAGC
>CANBNK010000239.1 GCA_947371015.1 Acetobacteraceae bacterium
CGGCTGCCTGAAGGGCGCGGACGCCGCCCCGACGCGGTAGTTTCCGGCGCTGGCCTGCGGGAAATCGGCCAAATCAGGCCACCGCAAACCAGCCGATCCCATCAACATTCCTGAAAACCAAGCCTGTAGCGGCGAATTTCCGCAGCCTGCTAGCAGGTTGCAGAAATTCTACCGCGGAAGGGCAACAAAGGTTGCAATGGAATCCGTCCGGGCCTTTGCCTGAAACTTCCTGTCGCTCCGCGTCGGCGTCGCGAATCAATGTTGCGGCGTCCGGTGCCGAAAATCGAATTTCCGCAGCCTGCTAGAGCCTTATCGGCTTAGGCGGAATCGCTGCAAGCCGTGAATCAGTCTCTCCAATAACCAGGCTGGAGCGTGAGCGCTTCAGTCAGAAGCGATCACGCTCCAGCGCCGGGCAGCGGACTCGACGGCCGCTGTCAGGCCGACATGCCGCGGACCAGCAGCGCGGTGTCATGGCGGATCAGGGCTTCGTAGCTGGGCGCCAGGCCGTCGGCGGCACTCAGCGTTTCGGCGAACAGCCGACCGAGGATGGGCACGCCGGCCTCGGCGGCGACGCGCCGCATCAGGGCGGCGTCCTCCGGGCCGGTGAAGTACAGCGCGCGCAGTTGGCGGGCGCGCACCTGGCGAACCAGGGCGGCAACCGCGCCGGCCCCGGCCTCACGCGGGGGGGCCAGCATCTCCAGCCCGAAGCGGACGGCGAAATAGCCGAAGCCGGGATGGCCGATGACGAAGACCCGCCGCGCGGCGGGAATGGCGGCGAAGCGTTCGGCACAGTGGTCGTGCAACTGGACCAGGCGGGCGACATAGGCATCGGTGGCGGCAAGCAGCGCCTGGCCCTGGGCGGGCAGGGCGGCAGCCAGCGCCTGGCCGATGCGCCGGGCGTAGGATTGCGCGGCGACCGGGTCCAGCCAGGCATGCGGGTCCGGCTGGTTGTTGACCAGCAGCGGGGTCAGGCCATCCGTGGCGGTGACCACCTTGCCGTGCGGTGGGGCGGCGCGGAGCAGCCGATCCATCCAGGGTTCCAGGCCGAGGCCATTGCGCACCACCAGCAGGGCGTCGCGCACCGCCACGGCGTCGGATGGGCGGGGGGCGAATTCATGCGGGTCGGCTTCCGGTGCCAGCAGCACATGCAGGCTGACGCGCGGGCCGGCAACCTGGCGAACGATGTCGCCGAGGATGGTGAAGGATGCGACCACCGCAGGTGGCGCAGGTGCGACCACCGCAGGTGGCACGGCCGGTTGGGCGGCTGCCGGCGAGGCCAGGGCGAGGGCCAGCAGGGCGCGGCGCTGCATCGCCGGGCTCAGCGCCAGCCCAGCCAGCGGCGCAACCGGGCCAGCAACCCGGGGCCACGGCTGGCGACGCGGTGGTGCGAGACATGCGGCCGGCGGGCCGGCGGCGGCAAGGCGCTGGCCACGGTGTGGCGGCCGGTGTCGCGCGCCGCGATCAGCCGGCGTTCCAGCGCCACCACCTGGGCCACCGCCTCCGGCGGGTTCAGCGCGGTGAGGGTATCGGCGGTGGTCTCCGCATCCTCCCACGCCATGGCCCGGCGCAGCGCATCGACGATCCGGACGGTCTGCTCGGCGTCCAGCGCCGGGCCGGAGCGCCAGAGGGCGACGGCTTCTTGCCGCCAGGCGCGCGAGAATTCGGGCAGCCCCAGGTCGTCCGCGACCCAGGCGGCCTGCAAGGTGGCCTCGGCCGAGGCATGCAGCGCGCCGGTTTCCTCCAGCACCAGGGCCCAGGCCAGGAAGCGGCGGGCCAGCGGCGGCATCGAGGCATCCGCCAGCAGGGCGCGGAACGGCGCGGCGGCCACGGCCAGGGCGGCGGCGGGGTGGGCCTTGGTGATATCGGGCGCCGCATAGCCGCAGCTGGGACATTGCTGCAGCCAGCGCGCCATGGCGCTGCGTACCGGCTCCCCCGGGCGCAGGTCCAGGTCCGGCGCCTGTTCCGGCGGGCTGGCGCGGAACGGGGCCTGGCGGCTTTCGGTACCGCAGACGGCACAGCGCGGCAGGGCCGCGGTGCCATGGGGCCGTGAACTGGCGGGCATGGGGGACGTCATCTCCGCATAAGGTAGGCGCGCCGGCGCAAAAGGCGAAGGGGTGACGTGGCGATGCCGCGATTTCCCGCGCCCATGCCGGGCCATGGTTGCCCCCGGCCGCCGATTGCGGATACTTCAGCATGCCCCGAGGCGACCTGTTCCCCGATATCGCGCCGTATGAAACCGGCTTGCTGCCCCTCTCGGCCGAGAGGGGCGCGGCAACGCGCCCGCGCGAGGCCGGGCCCCACCATGTCATGTACTGGGAGCAGGTGGGCAATCCGCGCGGCCAGCCAGTGCTGTTCCTGCATGGCGGGCCAGGGGCGGGGGCCGGTGCGGTGCATCGCCGCTTCTTCGACCCGCTGCACTGGCGGGTGGTGATCTTCGACCAGCGCGGGGCCGGCCGCAGCCGCCCGCTGGGCGAGCTGGCGGACAACACCACGCCCCACCTGGTGGCGGATATCGAGGCGCTGCGCGTCTTCCTCGGCATCGACAAATGGCTGCTGTTCGGCGGCAGCTGGGGCAGCACGCTGGCCCTGGCCTATGCCCAGGCGCACCCGGACCGGGTGCAGGGCCTGGTGCTGCGCGGCATCTTCCTGGGCCGGGCGACCGAGGTCGAATGGTTCATGTACGGGCTGAAGCGGGTCTTCCCGGATGCCTGGTCGCTGTTCGCCGAGCATCTGCCACTGGCGGAACGCGGCGACCTGCTGGCCGGGTATCTCAAGCGCCTGTGCGACCCGGACCCGCAGGTACACCTGCCGGCGGCGCGGGCCTGGAGCCAGTTCGAGGGCAGTTGCTCCACCCTGTTGCCCAGCCCGGATACGGTGGCCAGCTTCTCCCAGGACCGCACCGCGCTGGGGCTGGCGCGGATCGAGGCGCATTACTTCAACCACGACCTGTTCCTGCCGGAAGGCGGGCTGCTGGCGCATATGGGCAAGATCGCGCATCTGCCGGGCGAGATCGTGCAGGGGCGCTACGACATGGTCTGTCCGCCGGAGACCGCGTTCGACCTGGCCGCCGTCTGGCCCAACGCACGGCTGACGGTGGTGCCGGATGCCGGGCATTCCGCGCTGGAGCCGGGGGTGCGGATGGCGCTGGTGGGCGCGGTCGAGCGGTTCCGGCGGCGCTGAGCCCGTGCTATATGAGGCGCGCGTGTGACTCCGTAGCTCAGCCGGATAGAGCACCAGATTCCTAATCTGGGGGCCGTGGGTTCGAATCCCGCCGGGGTCACCACACTTTCCGCACGTTATCCACATCTCTAGCAGGCTGCGGAAATTCGCCGCTACAGGCTTGGTTTTCTGGAATGTTGATGGGATCGGCTGAGTTCTTATCGGCGCCCAATGTGCAGCGCCCCGCCCGGTCCAGCCCGGCCATCATCGCCTCACCCGCGTCCCGCTCGGCGGTGCCCGTGGCCCGTGTCGTCGTCGCCGCCACCACCAGGCCGTGGCGGTTCTCCATCACCACATGCCCG
>CANBNK010000240.1 GCA_947371015.1 Acetobacteraceae bacterium
GACATTCGCCAGCAGCGCCAGGCGGTCGCGGATCTGCAGGCCGGTGGTGCCGGCCTCGCCATCGATGAAGACTGTGGGCGTCTTTGCCATGTGGAGGACTCCGTCGCGGAAGCAGTATGCCCTGAAACGAAACAAGGGCGGGACCTTGCGGACCCGCCCTTGCAGATAACAGCCATGCGGCCGGCGCGTAACGCCGGTCCGTCGGCGTTTAGCGCTTGCTGAACTGGAAGCTGCGTCGGGCCTTGGCCTTACCGTACTTCTTGCGCTCGACAACGCGCGGGTCGCGGGTCAGGAAGCCGGCCTTCTTCAGGATCGGGCGCAGCGCCGGTTCGTAATGCGTCAGCGCGCGGCTGATGCCGTGCCGCACTGCGCCAGCCTGGCCCGAAAGCCCGCCGCCAACCACGGTCACGATCACGTCGAACTGCTGGTAGCGATCCACCACCAGGAAGGGCTGGGTGATCAGCATGCGCAGCACCGGGCGGGCGAAGTAGCGGCCAACCGGGCGGTCGTTGACGGTGATGACGCCCTTGCCGGGCTTCACCCAGACGCGGGCGACCGCGTTCTTCCGGCGGCCGGTCGCGTAGCTGCGGCCCTGCGCGTCGCGCTTCTGCTGATAGACCGGGGCCACTTCACCGTTGGTCTGCACCGCGGGGGTGCCGGTGACCATCGCCTTCAGGTCGGCCAGGGAGTCGCTGGTTTGCTGTTCGCTCATCTGCTCAGCCCACGTTCTTGCGGTTCAGCGCGCCGACATCCATCGCCACTGGCTGGTTGCCGGCATGCGGATGTTCCGGCCCGACATAGACGTGCAGGTTCTTCATCTGCACGCGGCCGAGCGGACCACGGGTGATCATGCGTTCCACCGCCTTCTCGACCACGCTCTCGGGGTGCTTGCCCGCGATGCGCGCCCGGAAGCTGCGTTCCTTGATGCCGCCGGCATAGCCGGTGTGCCAGTAGAACGTGGCCTGCTCGGCCTTGTTGCCGGTCACCTTCACCTTTTCGGCGTTGATGATCACGACATGGTCGCCGCAATCGACATGCGGCGTGAACTGGGGCTTATGCTTGCCGCGGAGACGGTTGGCGACGATGGAGGCCAGCCGACCGAGCACGAGGCCCTCGGCATTGATCACCACCCAGCCCTTGGTCACCTCGGCGGGCTTCAGCGAGCGGGTTTGCGCTTGCAATTGCATCGGTTTGGTTCTGTCTGATCCTGAAGAGACGCGGCTTATTGCCGCTGGGGGCGCGGAGGTCAAGGGAAAAGCGGGGTTTTTTGTAGGTGGTATCCTGCTACCGCAGCGGTTTGTCGCCTCGGCGGGGTAGCCCCCTTGCCTTTCCGCCCGCAACCGGGCGAAGTCCATGCATGAGCAAGAACGAACCCCCGCCCAGCGGCGCAAGCCGCAACGCGCCAAAGGGCCTGGCCCGCAACGCAGCCAACTATGGCGACCTCGACTTCGCGCTGTACCTGCGCCGCAGCTTCGCCAAGTCCATGGGCTATTCCACCGCCATGCTGGAAAAGCCGGTGGTCGGCATCGCCGATACCTCCAGCGACTACAACAACTGCCACCGCACCGCGCCGGAACTGGTGGCCGCGGTGAAGCGCGGCGTGCTGGCCGCCGGCGCGCTGCCGCTGGGCTTCCCGACCGTCTCGCTGTGCGAGCCTTCGCTGTTCCCCACCTCCATGCACTACCGCAACCTGATGGCGCTGGACACGGAGGCGATGCTGTCCGCCCAGCCGATGGACAGCGCCGTGCTGATAGGCGGCTGCGACAAGACCGTGCCGGCGCAGCTGATGGCGGCCGCGTCGTCGGACATGCCGAGTGTCATGCTGGTCACCGGCCCGATGCTGGCGCAGCGCTTCGAGGGTGAGCGCCTGGCCGCCTGCACCGACTGCCGCCGCTACTGGGCGCGCTACCGCGCCGGGGAAGTGACGCCCGAGAAGATCGGGGCCATCGAGGGCAAGCTGGCCTCCTCCGCCGGCACCTGCGGCGTGATGGGCACCGCCAGCACCATGGCCTGCATCGCCGCCGTGCTGGGCTTCATGCCGCTGGATACCGCGAGCATCCCCGCCGTGCATTCGGACCGGCTGCGCGCCGCGGAGGAAGCCGGCGCCCTGGCGGTGCGGCTGATCACCAACCCGGTGAAGCCGTCGCAATTGATCACCGCGAAATCCGTGGAGAATGCGCTGCGGGTGCTGCTGGCCATCGGCGGGTCCACCAACGCGCTGATCCACCTGGCCGCCATTGCCGGCCGCGTCGGCGTGAAGGTTGACCTGCGTGACCTGGACCGGCTGAGCGAGACCACGCCGGTGCTGGTGGATTTGAAGCCCACCGGCGAAGGCTACATGGAGGACTTCCATGCTGCCGGCGGCATGAAGATGCTGCTGCGCGAGATGCGCGACCTGCTGCATCTGGACTGCATCGACCTGTATGGCCGCACCCTGGGCGAACAGCTGGACGAGCCCGGTGACTTCGTGGACCGGCAGTACATCCATGCGCGGGCGACGCCGGTCTCGCCGGTGGGGGGGCTGGTGTCGCTGTTCGGCAACCTGGCGCCGGATGGGGCGATCCTCAAGCGCAGCGCGGCGACGCCGGCGCTGTTCGAGAAGGAAGCCCGGTGCGTGGTGTTCGACGGCCTGGCCGACCTGGCCGCGCGGATCGACGACCCCGATCTGGACGTGACGGCGGACGACATCCTGGTGCTGAAGAATGCCGGCCCGACCACGCCGGCTGGCATGCCGGAAGCCGGCTACCTGCCGATCCCGAAAAAGATCGCGCGGCAAGGCGTCAAGGACATGGTGCGAATCAGCGACTGCCGCATGTCAGGCACCGCCTTCGGCACCATCGTGCTGCATATCAGCCCGGAAGCCGCCGTGGGCGGGCCGCTGGCCTTCGTGCAGAGCGGCGACCGCATCCGGCTGAGCGTGAAGGACCGCAGCATCGACGTGCTGCTGAGCGACGCGGAATTCGCCACGCGGCGCGCCGCCTGGGTGAAGCCGGCAGCACCGAAGCGCGGCTGGGACAAGCTGACGCATGACCAGGTGCTGCAGGCGCCGGATGGCTGCGACCTGGGCTTCCTGCGGCCCGATGGCCGCTGATGTCCGACGAACTGCCGCCCCACCTGTACCGTGACGCCCGCGGCGTGGTGCGGGACCGGGTGATCGAGCAGCTCGCCGCCAGCCTGGAACGCGGCGAGGCGCTGAATGCGGAGGCGATGGCCCAGCTGAAGCGCCTGGCCGCCATGTTCGGCGACGCGCCCGCCCTGCCGGCGGATGTGCTGGACAACGCCGCCGCCGCGCTGGACTGGGCCGGCGGCATCGGCCTGGTCAACTTCACCCGCCTGCGGCCGGACCTGCACAAGGCGCAGGCCACGCGCATCGCCGCCCTTGGCCTGCGCTACACCTGCACGCTGGAGACCACGCGCCGCAGCGCCCCGGCCATGGCGCCGACCATTGCGCATGCCGTGGTCGGCGCCGTGGTACAGACCATGCGGGAACAGGCGGCGACGCAGAACAACCTGCTGCG
>CANBNK010000241.1 GCA_947371015.1 Acetobacteraceae bacterium
AGACGAGAAAACCGCCAAAGCCAATGGCGCCGCGGATGACCCGGGCGATGACCCGGGGCGAGAGGGTGGCCGGCAATTCGGCGTCCAGGCTCTCATAAAGGATATGCGCCGTCATCGCCCAGGCGCCGCTGGCCACCAGCGCGGCGAAGGGCGCCAGGTCGGCGGCCAGCTCGGCGCGGCTGGCGCTGACGCGGGGCAGGTCGAGGTGGCTATCGACCATGGCCCGGCCATGGCCAGGGATATGCTTGATGACCGGGATGCAGCCGGCCGATTGCAGGCCGCGCACCCAGGCGGCGCCAAGCCGGGCCACTTCCGCCGGGTCGGCGCTGAAGGCCCGGTCGCCGATGACGCCATGCGCGCCGGGCAGTCGCAAATCCAGCACCGGGGCGCAGGCGACATCAAAGCCGGCGTCCAGGCAGGTCAGGCCGAGCAAGGCGGCATTGGCCTCGGCCGCCGGAGCAGCCAGGTTCTCGAAGCTGGCGGCGGGCGGAAAGGCCGGCCAGAGCGGCGGCCGCAGCCGGGCAACACGGCCGCCTTCCTGGTCCACCAATATCGGCGCCTCGGCCCCCAGCAGGTCGCGGATGCTGGCGTTCAGCGCCCTCACCTGCTCGGGCGTGGCGATGTTGCGGGCGAACAGGATCACCCCCAGAGGCGGCGAGGCGCGGAACAGCGCCACCTCCGCCGCGCTCAGCGCCGTGCCGGCAATGCCGACGATGGCGGCGCGCGGCGGGCTCAGGGCGAAACCGCCACGCAGTTGCCGCCCTTGGTCTTCACCGCCTCGCACAGGCTGCGGGCCGCGGCGGCATCCGCCAGGCCGCCGACGCGCAGGCGCCACAGCGTCGGCTGGTTGTCGCGCTTCAGCTCGGTGATGACGGGGTGGCGGCTGCCCAGTTCGGGCGTGCGACGCAGCGCGGCGTCCCAGGCGCTGCGGGCCGCGGCCTCGGAGTTCAGCGCGCCGAGCTGCACCTGCCAGCGCCCCGCGGCGGCAGGGGCGGCGGCCGGCACCGGCGCCGGACGTGCGGGCGCGGCAGGGCGGGCGGCGGGCGTCGCCACGGCTTGCTGCTGTTGCGCCTGCGGCTGGGCGGGGGCGGGGGCGGGCGGTTCAACGCGCGGCTGGGTAGCGGCCTGCTGCTGCTGGCGCAACCGCGCCATCTGCGGCGCTTCCGGCCCGGGCGCGATGCGGTTCGGCGTCAGCACCTGTTCGGGGCGGCGCTCGCCGGGGCGGTCGAAGATGGTTTCATCCTGGTTCGGCACCACCATGCCGCCGGGGGCCGCAGGGCGTTCCTTCAGCGGCGTCGTTTCGGCTTCCACCACCGGCACCGCGCGTGGCCCCAGCTTGCTGACGCCCCAGCCCAGCAGGCCCAGCACCATCACGCCGGCCAGCAGCGACCCGGCCACCACCAGCATGCGCCGTGAAACCGCGGGCGACTCGGATTGCGAACGCCAGGACGGCAGCGGCATGTCGCTCATGGTAGTTCCCCCGGGCGAGATCAGCGCATTTCCTGCACTGCCTCCACGCCCATCACCTGCAAGCCGGACCGGATGACGGTGGCCGTGGCGGCAACCAGCGCAAGCCGCGCGCGGGTCGCCTCAGGCTCGTCTTCCCGGATGAAACGCAGGGTCGCGTCCTCGCGCCCCTTGTTCCACAATACATGAAAGTCGCCCGCCAAGTCATGGAGAAAAAACGCGATCCGGTGAGGTTCGCGGGCCAGGGCGGCGGCTTCCACGGTGCGCGGCCAGGCGGCAATGCGGCGGATCAGCGCCAATTCCGCCGGGTCGGTCAGGGCTTCCAGCGGCGCACTGGCCAGGTCAGCCGGTTCGCCGCCGGTGCGCAGCACGGAACGGCAGCGGGCATGGGCGTATTGCACGTAGAAGGCCGGGTTCTCGCGGGACTGCTCGACCGCCTTGTCCAGGTCGAAGTCCATCTGGGCGTCGGCCTTGCGGGTCAGCATGGTGAAGCGCACCGCGTCGCGCGCCGCGGTCTGGCTGCCGGTCATCTCCGCCAGATCGTCCAGCAGGTCCCGCAGGGTCACGAAGGTGCCGGCGCGCTTGCTCATCCGCACCGGCTCGCCGTTCCGCATGACGCGGACGATCTGGCACAGCACCACATCCAGCGGCACCTTGCCGTCGGTCAGCGCCTTCACCGCCGCCTGCATGCGCTTCACATAGCCGCCATGGTCGGCGCCCCACACATCGATCAGCAGCGCCTCGCCGCGGGCGATCTTGTCGGCGTGGCAGGCGATGTCGTTGGCGAAGTAGGTGTTGCTGCCGTCCGACTTGCGCAGCGGGCGGTCCACGTCGTCGCCGAACTGGGTGGAGCGGAACAGGGTCTGCTCGCGGGCTTCCCAGTCGTCCGGCGTCTTGCCCTTGGGCGGCTCCAGCACGCCTTCATAGACCAGGCCCTTGTCGCTGAGCGTGGCGATGGCGGTGCTGACCGCCTGGGCCTGCACCAGGGCGAGTTCCGAGGTGAAGACGTCCTGCTGCACACCCAGCGCGGCCAGGTCGGCGCGGATATCGACCATCATCATGGCGACGGTGGTGGCCTGGATTTCGGCCAGGGCTGCCGCGGTCGGCTGACCATCGGCGCCCGGGGCCAAGGCCACGCCGCGCTGCGCCACCAGGGCCTGGCCGACCGGCACCAGATAGTCACCGCCATATTGCAGCGTGACCGTAAAGGCGCTCTCGAAATCTGCGCGGTCCCGCGCGGAAGCGGCGAAGTCGCGCAGGCTGGCCGGGCCGGCGGCGGCCAGGGCCTGGCCTTCCGGCGTGGCCAGCAGCGCCTGCAAATACCGCCAGTAGCTGGCCCAGGCCAGCGCCTGCACCTGTGCCCCGGCGTCGTTGATGTAGTATTCCTTGGTCACGGCATAGCCGGCCTTGGACAGCAGGTTGGCCAGCGCATCCCCCACCACCGCGCCGCGGCAATGGCCGACATGCATCGGCCCGGTCGGGTTGGCCGAGACGTATTCCAGGTTGACCTTCAGCCCGCCGCCCAGGGTGCTGTCGCCATAGCGTTCCCCCGCCGCCAGCACGCTGGCGACCTGGGCGCGGACAAAACCTTCCTCCAGCCGCAGGTTGACGAAGCCGGGGCCGGCCGGCGCAGCTTCCGCCACTTCCGGCAGGGCAGCCAGGCGCTCGGCCAGTTGCGCCGCCAGTTTTGGCGGCGGCAGCTTTGCCAGCTTGGCCACCACCATGGCGGCGTTGGTGGCCATGTCGCCATGGCTGGCGTCGCGCGGTGGCTCCATCTGCACACGCGCAAAACTGTCGGCGGGCAGTTCGGGCAGCAATTCGGCCAGGATGGCGACAGTGCGGGCGCGCAGCGTGGCGAAGATGTCGTGGGTGCTCATGATGCGCCGGGGTTTAGCCCTTCGGCGCGGTTAATCCTACCCCGGCACGTTGGGGTCGGTCAGGCGCTTGTGCTCCTCCAGCGCGTA
>CANBNK010000242.1 GCA_947371015.1 Acetobacteraceae bacterium
CGCACCGAAGGCGCCACCACCAAGCGTGGCCGCCCCCTGACGAAGAGCGACGCCTATCGCATTCTCAGCAACCGCGTGTACCTCGGCGACGCCGTGCACAAGGGCACGGCCTATCCTGGCGAGCACGACGCCATCATCACCCAGCGCCAATGGGACGCGGTGCACGCCATCCTGCAGGTCAGCCCGCGCGTACGTGTCAACAGGACGCGGAACACCACGGCGCCGCTGCTGCGCGGGCTGATCTTTGGCAGCGACGGCCGCGCCATGTCGCCAAGCCACAGCCGCGGCCGGAAGGGGCAGATGTACCGCTACTACGTCAGCCAGGCAGTGCTCAAAGGCGGCGCGGCGGAGGCGCCGGATATCGCGCGCGTGCCGGCCGGGGAGATCGAGGCGGCGGTGATCGCCCAGGTCCGCGCCCTGCTGCGGCAACCAGAGGTGGTGGTCGGCACCTGGCGGGCGGCGCGTGGGATGGACCCGGGCGTGACTGAGCAGGAGGTGCTGGAGGCGCTGGAGCGGATCGAGCCGCTGTGGGACGAACTCTTCCCGGCGGAGCGGACTCGCATCGTCCGGCTACTGGTGGACCGGGTCGATATCCGGGCCGACGGCGCCGCGGTGCGCCTGCGGCTGGAGGGGCTGGGCAGCTTGGTGCGCGACCTCGCCGCCCAGGCGCCCGACGCCAGGAAGGCCGCGGCATGAGCGAGGCACCGCAGACCCTCACCGTGGTCATCCCGCTCAAGGTGAAGCAGCGCGGCGGGCGGAAGGCCATGCTGACGCCCGGCGGGATGGCACTGCATGGCCAGCAGGACATTACGCTCATCAAGGCGGTGGCGCGGGCTTTCCGGTGGCGGCGGATGCTGGAGACCGGGCGGTACAGCACCATCGACGAGATCGCCGCGGCGGAGAAGATCAACGACAGCTACGTCAGCCGGGTGCTGCGGCTGACGCTGCTGGCGCCGGATATCGTGGAGGCGATCCTGGACGGGCGGCAGCCGGAGGAGATGACGCTGCCGGGGCTGCTGAAGGGGGTGGCGGTGGAGTGGGCAACTCAAGGCGCAGCGATGTCATCGGAATCGGCAGGCCGGAACTGGGACGTCAGGGGCACGGTGGCGAACGCCGGACGGGGCTAACCCCGGGACCCTGGTTTTGTCTGGCTTGCCGTGCGGTCTGGAGAGCCAGTCCCGCAGCGCGCTCCGGACTCTCGCCGGTAACTCTGCCACCTGGGGCCGGCGCCCTTGATACTGGATCCGCCCCCCGTGCTGCCCATGCGAAGAGCAGGCTGCCATGGCTGGCCAGGCTGGCAGGGTTCACCGTCACCAACGTCAACGAAGCACCCAGTGTCCCCCCGGCGCCATCGCCAGTTTTGCCGAGAAGGACGCCCTGCTGCTGGAGTAGGCAGGCGATGATCCAGCGGCTGGCGGCGCGGATCATCGCCTCGGACGAGACCACCACGCGGGTCGGCGGCGCCACCCACTGGCAGTGGGTGTGCCTGTCCAACAAGGCTGTCCTGCACAGGATCGCTACCAGCCAGGCCAGAACGATCTCTGCGTGTTGAGGGAATTTATTTGCATTGAGGTTTCATTACCACCCACCCGCTTTGTGTGGTTGCGTCTCTCCAGCGTAAGGCACGCAAAAGTTGTGGATCTGAATAATGCCAAAACGTAATGACGCCAATGACAACACGTTCAGCAACAACCGATCAGCGCAATCCTGCATAGCCATTCGCGGCGCCGGCCTGGAAGCGGTTGCATACCTGCTTGCCAGTGCACGCCGGCTGGAAGGCCTCGCCATGGCCGAACAGGCGAATCGCTTGCGCAAGTTGGCGGATCTTGTGGCTGCCGAATATTGCCATGTTGCGCTTGATGACCGTCTGGACCCGCATAAATGGCCGCTCGATACCAGTATTGAACACTGCTCGCCTGCCCCGTTCGGGCCAGGCCGGCCGGCCTTGGCACCGCTCGTCGGGGAGACCGTCTGATGGGCATGCAGAACAGCGCCCTCCCCCGCATCGGCCAGGCCTTGACGTTCATGCTACGCCCACCCGCCACGGTTGAACGGGTCCGGGCCACCTTGGCCACCGCCGCGGCTCAGTCGCCCTCCGTCAGGTCGCAGGAACAGATGCGAGAGATCACCCAGTTGCTGCAGGACCTGCCTTCCCCCGCGGAGCGCGACGCCATCCTGAACCTGCTGCGTGCCCTGTCGGACCGGCCCCTGGCGCTGCCGGAACTCGCTCCGCCGCCCTTCATGCCCGTGGCGGAGCAGATGCCGCTGCAATCGCCGGCCCCGCCCCCGCTTGCCGGCCCGGCGCCGCAGGGCACCGCCGACGTGGACCTGGCGGAACAGTTGCAAGCCGCATTGCTGGCGCAGCAATCCGGCCTGACCCTGAACTACCAGCCGGTGGTCGATGCCACCTCCGGCGCCATCCTGGGCTTCGAGGCCCTGCTGCGCTGGACCACGCCAGACGGCCAGCAGGTACCGCCCTTGCAGGTGGTGGACCTCGCCGCCCGCGCCAATCTGCTGGCAACGCTCGACTTCTGGGTGATGCAGCAGGCCGTCAGCCAGGCCCGCCCCTGGCTCAGCGCCAATCCCCGCCTGGTCATCGCCATCAATGTCACGGCGGCGCTGCTCAGCAGCCCGCTGGCGGTCAGCGCGGTCCGCGCCCTGCTGCGCGCCCATGGGGTCAGCGCCGCGAATTTCTGCATCGAGGTGCCGGAAACCACGCTTCTGGACGAGCGCGCCACCAAGAACCTGGCGGCGCTGCGCCGCCTCGGGCTGCAACTCGCCATCGACGATTTCGGCATCGGCCAGTCGGCGCTGACCCGGCTGATGGAGTTGGACGTGGATGTGGTGAAGCTGGACCGCGCCTTCTTCAGGGCCCAGAACCCGGGACCGAAGCAGCGCTCCTTCCTCGGCGCCATTGTCGATATGGCCAAGGCGCGCGGCAGCCGGGTGGTGGCCGAAGGCGTCGCCACATCGCAGGATGCCGTGCTGGCCCGCGAGATCGGCTGTGCCGCCTGCCAGGGCTTCTGGTTCGCCGGGCCGCTGAGCGCCGGCGCCGCCGCCGTCCTGGCCAGGAGCAGTACCGCCGAGCTGCCGTGGCAGGCGCAGCAGACGCCGCAGCGGTGAGCCAGACCGATGCAGCACCCCAGCTATCTCAGCATCGCCTCGCCGGACGTGATGGCCGCCTGGTACCAGCTGGAACACGAGGCGGCGGCGGAACCGCGGCTGCCCCGCCGCCCGGCAGCCGGCACCCGGCCCATCGCCACCCGGCTGCTGCTGCCCCTGCTCGCCCTGCTGGCCGCGGCCACGGCCGCCATGCTGGCGCCCCCCTTGCTCGCCGCCCGGCAGTTGCAGCAGGTGCTGGCCACGGCAGACCCGCCCGCCCTGGCCGCGCTGGCCGACTGGGACCA
>CANBNK010000243.1 GCA_947371015.1 Acetobacteraceae bacterium
CCCTTGTGCACGGCGTCGCCGAGGTACACGCGGTTGCTGAGAATGCGATAGGCGTCGCTCTTCGTCAGGGGGCGGCCACGCTTGGTGGTGGCGCCTTCGGTGCGCAACGCCTGCACCAGGCGAGTGGCCGATTCCATCTCGACGAAGCCACGGAAGATGCGCTGCACCAGCGCCGCCTCCGCCTCGTTCACCACCAGCTTGCGGTCACTTACGTCGTAGCCGAGCGGCACAAAACCGCCCATCCACATGCCGCGCTTGCGCGATGCCGCCACCTTGTCGCGGATGCGCTCGCCGGCGAGTTCGCGTTCGAACTGCGCGAAGCTGAGCAGGATGTTCAGCGTCAACCGTCCCATCGACGTCGTTGTCGAAAACGACTGCGTCACACTGACAAACGTCACGTTGTTCGCGTCGAACACCTCGACCAGTTTGGTGAAGTCGACCAGGGAACGGCTGAGGCGATCAATCTTGTATACCACAACAACATCGACCAGACCTTCCTGGATGTCGGCGACCAGGCGCTTCAGGGCGGGGCGTTCCAGCGTGCCGCCGGAGACGCCGCCATCGTCGTAGTGGTCGCGCACCAGCACCCAGCCCTCGGCGCGCTGGCTGGCGATATATGCTTCACAGGCCTCGCGCTGGGCGTCGAGCGAGTTGAACTCCATGTCGAGCCCTTCCTCGCTCGACTTTCGGGTGTAGACGGCGCAGCGCAGCTTGCGCACGGTGGCCGGCATCATGCCGTCCGGCTTGGCGTCGCGCTTCATGCCGCGCTCCGGCTCGGGCGCAGCCCGAAGAACACACGGCCATTCCAGCGCGTGCCGGTGATGGCGCGGGCGATGGCCGACAGCGACTGGTAGGGCTGGCCGCGGTAGTCGTAGCCGGCGCGCGTCACCGTCACCACATGCTCGACGCCCTGGTATTCGCGGATCAGCTGCGTGCCGGCGATCGGCTTGTCCTCGCCGCGCATCCGGCGCACCGCCACCTTGCCGCCGTCGAGCTGCTCGCCCAGCGCTTCCAGCCTGGCCAGCGTCTCTGGCTTCAGGCCGCCATAGGCCAGTTCCTGCACGCGGTAGGCCAGGCGGCTTTCCAGGAAGCGCCGGTTGTAGGGCGGCGGTTCGGCACCGAACAATTCGCGCCATTGCTCGCGCAGCGCCGGCGTGGCGGTGGTCTTCAGGGCGGCCAGCCGGCCCAGCACGTCGGCAGGCGGGATGGCGGGTACGGTGAATGCCGCCGGGGCAGGCGTGGGCGTGGGCTTGGTGGCGCGTGTCATGCGTCTCTCCGGTTGGTCCGGGTTGCATGACGACGCTGGGGGGCCGGGAAGTGTAGCAACCGCTCTCCCCGGTCCGCGGCGTCGCGGGCGGCTTCCGCGGCAGCGCGGCTGCGCAGCCGCATCAGCCCCCTGGCAAGGATACCGCAGACCTCGCGCAGGTCGGGTGGGAGGTAGGGGTTGGTGGGGGCAGCATGGGGCATAGCCATGATTACCGATCCCCCCTGGCCGATGTTTCACGCCCTGGCAGAATCGATTCGACAAGCCCAAGCACGGTGATGTACTTGTTATGTTCCCTATTACCGGAGGGCAACGTGCAGAAGGACTTCACCAAGTTCGCCAACCAGCGCTTCCTGAAGACCGCCAACTGGCAGGTCCTCGGGCGCCTTCTCAGCAAGCACGCCGCGGGCCTCAAGGACCTCGATCTCGAGCTTCTGGCATCCAACCCTGCCGAGGGCCGCAGACGGATCAGCGAGTTCCTGCTCGGCCCCCGCGACAACTATCCCGAGACGCTGGTCCATGACCTGCACCGGATCGTGCGCCTCGACAGCGCGCAGGGCATGCAGCTGATCCTGGATGAGGCGGCACGGCAGCGGGTGGTGCTGCTCGATCCCGAAGCGCCGGCAACGGCCACCTCCCGCGATATCGCGCTGCTCGCCTTCGTCGACCACCCGGACGTGTTCACCGAGGCGGAGCACACCTCGGTCTTCATCGCTCCGCCCAGCGTGTCCGAGTTCAACGCCCGCGAGGAGGGCATCCTCCCCGAGGTGACGCCAGAGACGCTGGAGGACTTGCGGCTGCGTGCGGCCGATTTGTTCGCAGCCGATCTCCGCGGAAAGTATTGCCGCGTCCGCGACTATGAGGATGACGGTGAGCTTTGCATCGCTGTGCGCCATGGCGCACCGCCCGTGTCGACCGAGGTGATTAAGGGCGACGATGACGGCGTGATCGGCTTCCAGGAGGTGGACACGGCCGTCATCTCCTACTCTGCGGTCACCGGCAGGCTGACGGTATGGGGCTGCGCGAAGAAACGCCGGAAGGATCTGGCCCAAGCCTTCGCAAGCAGCATCCTTGGCCATCCCGATCTGTTCCTGGCTGCCGACGCGCAGCGTTTGTACACGCTGGCGCCGCTGGAGCATTCCGGCGGCACCTACGCCTTCAGGAAGGGTGACGACGAGGAGATCGACCACATCCTGATCGTGGAAGCGCAGGCGAACCGCGTCGCCACCAACATCAAAACCGGCCGGGAAAAAACGCTGTTTTCGCTGACGCTGCGTGATCCTGCCGGTAACGCGCTGAGGCTGCTGCACCAAAGCCGTACTGACATCGTCTACGGCGACGATGCCTGGCGGCTGGCGCATGTGACCATCCGCATTGTCCTCAAGGGTCCGGGCCGGCGACCACCGACCATTAGCGTGAAGATCAAGCCGGACGATTCGGTCAGCTTCCCCCGCAGCCGGCACAAGAAGCGCGTGATGGCGCTGCTGGCCTTGAACAACCTGGTCCATGCCCGACAGCCTGCAGACGCGGCTCTGGCAGCTTAGCCGGTCGGGCGAGCCGGTGGTGATGTTGGGCCGCCAGCATCGGCCCGATGAGGCCGCCGCCTTTGTCCGGCTGCTCGAACTGGGCGTCCTGCTGCATGGCGAGCGGTGCAGCGCTTGGAGCCTGTGCCCAGACTGCGATTGCGGCGCCGAGGAACGGCATATCCGCTGGCAGGGTGATGTGCCGGTAGCGATCTGCCCGGCAGACCACCGCCGCGACGAAGTCCTGACCAGCGACGAGGTCGCCTGCTTCGCCCTGTCGATTGCAGCCCTGATGCAGGAGACGGCGGCGGCAATGGACCTTGGCCCCGCAGAGGAACTGGCCCCGGGCCTCTGGCGCCTCGGGCGGCTGCCGGATGGCCGGGTCATTGCCGCGGCGCCTACCCAGGCTGGCATGGCGCTGCCCGGACTGGTGGGGGCGCTGCGGATGGTGGATCGGGAAGACCCGATCGTGCTGGTGGGTCCCGCGTTGCCGGCGCGCCGTCGCGCCGAACTGGCGCATCAGGGCATCCATGCTGTGCTGCCGGCCGACGTCCTCGCGCCTATCAGCCGCGGCAC
>CANBNK010000244.1 GCA_947371015.1 Acetobacteraceae bacterium
AACGACCGTGATCGACAGCAAGGTCGTGGAAGGCTGGGTCCGCCTGATCCTGCCGGCCGGCCTGGCCGGCGACTACCAGGGCACCAGGCCCAAGGCCGCGGCCGCGGGCCACGACGTAACCCTTTCGCTGCGCGTCCCGGGGGGCACGCATGGCTTCTCGGTTTCCCTGCTGGCCGGGGAAGACGGCACGGGCATGCTGCGCCTTGCGCTGCGCCTCGCCCGCGGGGTTATGGCCGGCCCGGAGACCCAAATCGTCCATTACCGGCTGGCGGAAGCGGTCGGTGACCGCGGCTTCGACCCCGTCGCCGCCGACCGCCCGATCTTCCTGGCCCTGGAATTCGAAGGCCCGGTCCGGTTCGAACTCGGCGATTTCAGCGTGGTGCCGACCAAAGGGCCGCCGCCGGGCGCGGCCCCGTACCACAACTCGCCGCTGCAGGTCTGCATCAACCTGGCCCGACTGAACCGTGACCTCTCCACCCAGGGCCGGCGGGAGCCGGTGCAGTGGCGCCGCCGCGCGCTGCAGATCGCCACCACGCTCGACTGCTATGATACAGCGCAGGGCCTGCTCGCCAGCCTGGACGGCGCCTTCACCCCGGCCGATGACAAGCACTGGCCGGGCTACCTTCGCGCGCGGGCCAATATCGGCATCGCAACCGGCGCCCTGGCCCAGACGCGCGACCTGCTGCTGGCGCACCTCGACACCGTGCTGGCCGACGATCACCTGGCGACGATGCTGTCCGCCTGCCTGAACCCGGAGCCGCGCTTCCTGCCGCTGGTGGGCCGCCTGCCCTCTGGCCAGGCCAACCGCTTCTTCCTGTCCCGGCTGGCCATGGACACGGGCGCCCTGGCCTTAGCGGCGCAGGCGCCTCCCGATGAGGAGCCAGAACAACGGGTGCAGCGCCAGCTCTTCGTCGCCTCCCAGTTGCGGGAGATTAGCCCCGCCGCCAGCCTTGACTGGCTGAACCGCGCGCTGGCTGTCCACGACCTAGCCCCGCTCACGGCGCTCGGCACCGGCCCAGCCCTAGTAGGCCCAGGCCCCGGCAACGTGCTGGACGGCCTGCGCTTCGCCCCGGTGGAACAGCGCCGGGACGGGCCGCTCATCTCGGTCATCATGGCCGCCTATAACGCCGAGCAGACCCTGGGCTACGCTGCCCGGTCAGTGCTGGCGCAGAGCCACGGCCGGCTTGAATTGCTGCTCTGCGACGACGCCAGCACCGATGGCACCGCCGCATTGGCGCGCCGGCTGGCGGCCGAGGACGACCGCATCCGCGCCTTCAGGTCGCCCCGCAACCAGGGGCCGTACAACATCCGTAACGCGATGATCGAGCGCGCGGCCGGCGACTACATCACCTTCGCCGATGCCGATGACGTCAACCACCCCGAGCGCCTGGCACGGCAACTGACCGCCTTGCTGAACCCACCCGCCGGGGCCGAGCCGCTCTGCGTCCTGGCCAGTTGGTTTCGGGTGATGCCGGACGGCCGCATACCCTTCTTCCGCGACCAGCGGGCAACGCGCCGGGCGGTGGTCTCCATCCTGGGGCCGGCGGCGCTGTTCCGCCGGGGCCGCGCCTATCGCCCGCTGCTCTGCGGCGGCGATACCGACTTCTACGAAGCCCTGCGTCAGCAGCATGGCACCGGTTTCGAGGTGCAACTTCCGGAACCCCTGCTGTTTGGCCTGTGGTCCGACTCGTCGCTAACACGACAGCCCGGGCTGGAGGTCACCGAGGATGGCTACCGTTCCCCGGCCCGCTTGGCGCTGGGGGAGATCTGCGCCCGGCAACGGCTGTTCGGACCTGACGTGGTGCCCGAGGAGGTGATCGAAGCGCTGGCACGGCGGCACGGCATCCATCGCGATCCCGCCGGGGCCGAGGCTCTGGAACTGGACAAATGACGACGGCGACGATCGAGCATGCTGGCCGCCGCTTCCGTATGGACACCTTCGGGCCGGAGGACCACATCTCTCGGAAGTTGCTGTCCGGCGCCTTCTATGAGACCGATGTGCTGGACCGGATCCGCGAGCATCACATACCCGGCACCACCTTCGTGGATGTGGGCGCCAATATCGGCAACCACACGGTTTACGTGGCCGGCGTGCTCGGTGCGCCGACACATGCCTTCGAGCCGCAGCCTGCCGCCTTCGAGCTGCTGCGGGCGAATGTTACCGGCAACCATCTGACCAACGTGACGCTGCACCCATGCGGCCTGGCGGACCGCCCGGGCGAGGCTACGCTGGTGCCCGGCCTGGCAGGCAATCGAGGCATGGCCAAGCTGATACCGGGCGGTAGTGGCGTTGCCCTGCGCACCCTGGACGGGTTTGTCCTGGGCGGCCCGATCGGCACCATCAAGATCGATGTCGAAGGCATGGAAACGGCGGTGCTGCGCGGCGCGAGGCGCACCATCCGGCGCCACCTGCCAGACCTCCTCCTAGAGGCGGCGACGACCGCGGAGTTCCGGGCCATGGCGGCGGCCTGCCTGGCCCTGGGCTATGTCCCAGCCGGCCGCTACGCCTGGACCCCGACCTATCGCTTCGTGGCGTCGGACCAGGCCGAAAGGTTCCGGCGCCTGCTCAGGCCGAGGCGCCTCCTTAGCGCGCTGGGGCGGTGGTGCCGACCCAGGGATTTGAACCCCGGACTTGCTGGTTAAGAAAGTGGAACAGTGAAGCCCACTGGGCTTTCACAACCGAACACTTGATCTGCGGCAGCCTATCCGCGCCTTGCGCACACAACGACGCCAACAACATATGCGCTGTTGATCGGCACGCAAAAAGGCCCCCGTTATGGAGTGCGCCCCTGGGGGTGGACAGATTGAGCGATTGGCATTGGCCGTCCTTGCTGGGTTTCCGGAAGATGGAAGCCATGACGAAGCATCGATCACACAGCGCCGCCTTCAAGCGCCAGGTCGTCGAGGAGTTCGTCGCCGGCGGGACGCTGCACGCGCTGTCGAAACGCCGGGATATCTCACGTCAGCTGACGCGACATGAGCGCGGCGACGAGGCCCATCTTCTGGCGCGGGGTGTAAATATGCTGGGTGGGGGAGGAGCAAGGAGCTTCGAGCCGGCATTATGATCGACGGTAGTGACGAGGCGAACGGCGGCGGGCACCGGCGGGTAGAGGTGCTGGCGGGTCCTGGCCAGCGGCGGAAATGGTCGGACGCCGATAAGGCGGTATCCGTCGTCTGCGCCCCACGTTCTTAGCGACTTGACGCGCGAACCTTTTAGCGTGCGGCCTGCGCTGAAGCACCCTGCTGGCGCCAGTAGGCGCGAATGGCGCAGACGGCTTCCGGGATGTGGTGGTATGCGTTGCCGACGTGC
>CANBNK010000245.1 GCA_947371015.1 Acetobacteraceae bacterium
GGATCTCCGGTCAGTGCAGCAGGGGAATGGCGGGCTCAGGGCGGGGCGATGTTGGCCAGGCCGCGCAGCACCGCCAGCACCTGGGCACCGCCGGCACCCAGCGCCAGCAACAGCGCGCCCATGCCCCAGATCGCGGTCTCGATGCGCCGCACCTGCTGGCGCAGGCTGCCCAACTCGCTCTGCACCGCGCCATAGCGTTCGGCGCAGCGTTCGACATGCAGCGCCAGGTCCTCGCGCTCCCGCGCGTGCAAATCGCCGTTGCTCATGGCGTTCTCCTGTGTGGTCAGCGCAGCCAGCCGCCGCGCAATCCCAGCCAGCCGCGGGGACGGAAGGCTTCTGTTTCTGGGGGTGGTACTGGCTGCTGCGCTGGCGATGGCTGAGCGACATTCCCGGCGGTGGGAATCTCGCTCGCCAGCAGCGGCGCGTTGGCCACATCATCGCGCAGGCGTTGCCAAAAGCGCTCGCCGTAGCGGTCGGCGCCAAGCAGCCAGAGCGCCGCCCGGGCCAGCACGGCGCAGTCCAGCGCCTCATTCCTGTCGCGCAGCTTGGCCCATTCCTGACGGGCAAAGCCGCGCTTGTCCTTGCTGGTGCGCAGCTGCTCGGCCACCAGCTGCTTGACCCATTCCACCTCGATCGCCCGTGGCAGATGCACCCAGCCGGGCGGCCATTCCTCACCATCGCCGCGGCCGAGCCACAGCCGGCGATACAGGTCGGCCTTCCAGGTGGAGACCGAGACGGTCCAGAGCTTCAGGCCACGCCGCAGCTTCTGGCCATTGACCAGCGCATCCACCCAGGTCGGGCCGTGCACCGGCTGTGCCCGGTTCCAACCATCAACACCCTTGGTCGGGGCGATGCGCGGATCCCGCAGCCGGCGCAGGTGGCCGTAAACCGCGGCGGTATCGCGGCCGCCGGTGTCGACGCACAACCTGGCCACCCGCATGCTGCCGCCGCCATCACGCGGCCAGTCCCGCGCCATGATGCCGGCCAGGGCGTCCCAGGGCTCCGGGCCGCGCGGGCTGCCAGGAATGACCAGGTGGTCCACCAGCCAGGACGTGTTGCCCTCGGCCCAACCCCAGATGTCCGCCTCGATCCGGTCATCTTGCACGTCCACGCCAGCCGTCAGCACCAGCGCGCCGGCAGGCACCACGCCCAGGGCAAAATCCTCGCGCCGCTCAACCAGCCGCTCCCAATCCGGCGCCTCGCCCTGCTCCTGCCAGGTCTCGCCCAGCACGGTGTTCTTGAAGGTCTTGAGGTCCTCCGGCTTGCCCTGCGCCGCCTCCCAATCCCGCGCGATCTGCTCCCAGGACAGCCAGCCCACCGGCGAATAAAGCGCCGAGATGTGGAAGCCGACCGTGTGCGGATCCTGCGCCACGGCCGTGGCTCGCCATTCGCCGGCGGTGAGCATCGCCGTCTTGTGGTGTTCCTCAATGGCGCCATCGCAGGCCTCGCAGTGATAAGCCGCGCTGCGTGGATTGCCCTTCTCCCAGATCAGCCGCTCAAACCGCAGCCACTGCATCGCCTGGCAATGCGGACAGGGCACGAAGTAGCGCCGCTGGTCACTGGCCAGATATTCCCGCTCGATCCGGCTGCGGCCAGCGGTCGTCGGCGTGGAGACCAGGAAAGCCTTGCGCCGCCAGCCAAAGGTGCGGGCGCGCGCCTCGGCGAGCGCGATGGGGTCGCCCTCTCCCTCGACGTCACCGGGATAGGCGTCCACCTCGTCCAGGAACAGGAACCGCGCCGGCATGGAGCGCAGCCCGACCGCGCTATTGGCACCGGTCAGCACCAGGATGCCGCCAGGGAATTCCTTCGACAGCATGGTGTTGCCGGAATCGCGCGCCCGCGATGGTGCCACGCGTTCCCGCAACGCTGGGGTCTCCTCCAGCAGCGGGTCAATGCGCTGGCGTGAAAAGCGCTTGGCCAGTTCCACGGTTGGCTGCACCGCCAGCACCGGTGCGGGCACATGATGGACGATGTAGCCCAGCCAATTGTTTCCTGCCTCCGAACCTCCCGTCTGCGCCCCTTTCATGAACACCACGCGCCGTGCCGGATGCAGCGCCGACAGCGCGTTCATGATCTCCCGCAGATAGGGCGCCCGCGCTGTGCGCCACGGCCCCGGCTCCGACGAGCCGCGGCTCGACAGGATGCGGTGCTCCTCCGCCCACTGCGACACTGTCAGTTGCGGCGGTGGCCGGAGCATCCGCCCGGCACGCCGGTGCACATGCTCACGCGCCCGGGCTCCGGCCTCCGCCGATGCCGCCTGCGGGATCGAAGCGATCGGCGGCCTCCATCAGCAACTCGGCGATGTGCTGCTGCAGGATGGTCTGCAGCAGGTGCGGCTCAACGCTAAGTTCAGCAGCGATGACGCCGGCAACGCGCGCCGGCCAGTTCAGTAGCGCGTCGCGCATGGCGCCGGCGATCTCGTCGATCGCGGCATTGGCGGCGGCTACATCCAGGAGCTTTCCCTTGCCCTCATCCAGGGCGAGGCGCTGCGCCTCCACCTTCAACGCCAGCTGCGCGACCTTCAGCCTGGCGTAGGGCGTGCTGTCAGGCTGCGCCGGCGTGGCCAGCGGTGAGCGGTGCGGATCGGCGGTCTCGGTCAGGCGGCGCCGCGTCTTGTCGACGTCCCACTGGCCATCCGGTTCGCGGACGACGCGTTCGGCCTTCTCTGCCTTACGCAGCGCGGCCTCACTGATGCCGATGCGCCGCGCGGCCTCACGGTTGGACGGGGTCAGCTCGGGCATGGCGGCGACCTCCCGCCGCGCGTGACGCTCATAACAGGCAAGGGCCCGCTACCTCGCGGCAGCAGGCCCTGTGTGGGGCGGCCAGGCTGGTCAGGCCGGCAGGTGGTAGACGCTGTAGCTGCCCTTGGCGCCTTCCTTGTTCGGGCCGACCATCCGCACCCGTTCCAGCACCTGGACCTCGTGGCCCTTCTTCTTCAACCCCGCGAAAAAGCCGCGAATTGTGTGTGCAGCCCAGCCGGTCGCCTCGGCGATCTGCGCAACCGTGGCGCCCTCCTCGCGGCGGAGCAGGGTCAGCACCGCCTCCTGCTTGGTGCCCTCGCGCGGCTTGCGCGGCGTGCTGGCGTCACGCGCCTGGCGCCCCGGCTTGCCGGCCAGGGCGGCGCGGAGGCGCGCCATCGGGCCTTCCAAGGCGGCGATGATGTCGGCTTCGCG
>CANBNK010000246.1 GCA_947371015.1 Acetobacteraceae bacterium
GGAAGTCTACATCCGCTCGGTGCTGACCTGCGAAGCGCGCGTCGGCACCTGCGGCCTGTGCTACGGCCGCGACCTGGCACGTGGTACCCCGGTGAACCCCGGCGAGGCTGTCGGCGTCATCGCCGCGCAGTCGATCGGCGAGCCGGGCACGCAGCTGACCATGCGTACCTTCCACATCGGTGGTGCCGCCCAGCGCGGCGCCGAGCAGTCCGCCGTGGAAGCGACGCATGACGGCAGCATCAAGGTGGCGAACCGTAACGTGGTGGCGAACAGCCTCTGCGTGCCGGTGGTGATGGCGCGTAACTGCGAGATCGCGCTGTACGACGTGGCGGGCCGCGAGCGCGCCCGTTTCCGCGTGCCCTACGGCGCGCGGTTGCTGACCGATGAAGGTGCGGCTGTCACGCGCGGCCAGAAGCTGGCGGAGTGGGACCCCTTCACCCTGCCGATCATCACCGAGCGCAACGGCCAGGTCGAATACGCCGACCTGATCGAAGGCGTGACGCTGGTGGAGAAGACCGACGAAGTCACCGGCCTGTCCTCCAAGGTGGTGGTTGACTACAAGCAGGCCGCTCGTGGCGTCGACCTGCGGCCGCGCCTGATCATGAAGGATGAGCAGGGCAACATCATGCGCCTGCCGAATGGTGGTGAGGCGCGCTACTTCCTCAGTCCCGACTCGATCCTGTCGGTCGACAACGGCGCCCATGTGAACGCCGGCGACATCATCGCCCGCATGCCGCGCGAGTCGTCGAAGACGCGTGACATCACCGGTGGTCTGCCGCGCGTCGCCGAACTGTTCGAGGCCCGGCGTCCGAAGGACCACGCGATCATCAGCGAGATCGATGGCCGTGTTGAGTTCGGCAAGGACTACAAGGCCAAGCGCCGTATCGTGGTTGTGCCGGAGCAGCAGGGCGACGAGCAGGTGGTGCCGCGCGAATACCTGGTGCCGAAGGGCAAGCACGTGTCCGTGCAGGAAGGCGACTACGTCAAGGCAGGTGATCCGCTGGTCGATGGCCCGCGCGTGCCGCACGACATCCTGCGCGTGCTGGGCGTGGAGGCGTTGGCCAACTACCTGGTCAACGAAATCCAGGACGTCTATCGACTGCAGGGCGTGAAGATCAACGACAAGCACATCGAGGTGATTGTCCGTCAAATGCTGCAGAAGGTTGAGGTCATCGAACCCGGTGACACGACCTACCTGATCGGCGAGCAGATCGACCGAATCGAGTTCGAGATCGAGAACGAGAAGCGGTTGTTGGCCAAGGAACGTCCGGCACGGGCGGAACCCGTGCTGCAGGGCATCACCAAGGCGTCGCTGCAGACCACCAGCTTCATCTCCGCCGCTTCCTTCCAGGAAACCACGCGGGTGCTGACCGAGGCCGCGACCGCGGGCAAGGTCGATATCCTCTCGGGCCTGAAGGAAAACGTCATCGTCGGCCGCCTGATTCCGGCCGGTACGGGCAGTGTGATGAACCGCCTGCGGGCCCTGGCCGCGCAGCGCGACAAGGGCCGCCTGCCGGCCGCTCAGGGCGCCATTGCCGATGCTACGGGGCAGCAGGCCGCCGAGTAACGGATTGGAAAAGCCTGGCGTCAAAAGCGCCAGGCTTTTTCGCTACAAGGGGCTGTCACTTGCTTGACTCTCGGCGGCCCCCCGAGTAACTACCGCGCCCTCGGCCGGGGCAGCGCATGATGCGCCGCACGGCCAGGGTGTTTGGTCCACAACGCTGCGTTGCTGGTGCCGCCGGACTTTCCGGCTAAGGCCAGTGATCGGTCGGGTGGCCCGCTGAGGCGCTTACCGCGCCCTGCGGGCATTTCGGCTTTTGGCGGCGTGGGGAATAAACGACAAGTTTCGAAGGGGCGTCATGCCAACCATCAATCAGCTCATCGCCCAAGGGCGCGAGCCGAATGCGAAGCGGAACAAGGTACCTGCTCTGCAGGGCTGCCCGCAAAAGCGTGGCGTCTGTACGCGCGTTTACACGACCACCCCGAAGAAGCCGAACTCGGCCCTTCGTAAGGTCGCTAAGGTGCGTCTGACCAACGGCTACGAAGTCGTCAGCTACATCCCGGGCGAAGGCCATAACCTGCAGGAGCACTCCGTTGTGCTCATCCGCGGCGGCCGCGTTAAGGATCTTCCTGGCGTGCGCTACCACATTCTGCGCGGCGTCCTGGATACCCAGGGTCTGCCGAAGCGCCGTCAGCGTCGTTCGCTGTACGGCGCGAAGCGGCCGAAGTAAGGGATAGTCAGCGATGTCTCGTCGCCACCGCGCAGAGAAGCGCGAAGTTCTGCCGGACCCGAAGTTCGGTGACCTCGTCCTCAGCCGTTTCATGAACGTGCTGATGTACGACGGCAAGAAGAGCACCGCGGAAGGCATCGTCTATGCCGCCATGGATACGCTGAAGCGTCGCGTTGGCCAGAATGGCGACCCGCTGCGGCTGTTCCATGAAGCCATGGACAACGTGAAGCCGGCCGTCGAAGTGCGCAGCCGCCGCGTTGGTGGTGCCACCTATCAGGTGCCGGTCGAGGTTCGCCCCGAGCGCCGCCAGGCCTTGGCGATCCGCTGGATCATCGAAAGCGCCCGCAAGCGCGGCGAGCAGACGATGGAAGAGCGGCTGTCGGCCGAACTGATGGACGCCGCGAACAACCGCGGCACTGCTGTGAAGAAGCGCGAAGACACGCACCGGATGGCGGAGGCAAACAAGGCCTTCAGCCATTACCGCTGGTAACCTGATCGAGGACGCAGACGATGGGCAAGGCTAAGTTTGAGCGGAACAAGCCGCACTGCAACATTGGCACGATCGGGCACGTTGACCATGGGAAGACGTCGCTGACGGCGGCGATCACCAAGGTTCTGGCGGAGACCGGTGGCGCGACGTTCACGGCATACGACCAGATCGACAAGGCGCCGGAAGAACGGGCGCGTGGCATCACGATCTCGACCGCGCATGTGGAATACGAGACGGCGAACCGGCACTACGCACACGTGGATTGCCCGGGCCACGCCGACTACGTGAAGAACATGATCACCGGCGCGGCGCAGATGGACGGCGCGATCCTGGTGTGCTCGGCGGCCGACGGCCCGATGCCGCA
>CANBNK010000247.1 GCA_947371015.1 Acetobacteraceae bacterium
CGACCTGTTCACCGCTATGTTGCGGCACATCACAGCATCGCGCCTTACCCTTGGCGGTGCGCTCCTTCGTGGCAGATATACGTGCGCCGTGGCCCGCATGGAATGGAAAGGTGTTCCTGTTGATACCGTTGCCCTACACAGGCTGAGAGGCGCCTGGGACCAGTGCCGCCTCGATCTCGTTGTCGAGATTGACCGCGATTACGGCGTATACGAAGGGAGAACATTTTCCACCGCTCGCTTTGATAACTGGCTCAAGGTGAACAAAATCCCGTGGCCCCGGTCGGATACAGGGGCGCTGCGTCTCGACGACGAAACTTTCCGGCAACAGGCGAAGATTTACACAATCGTTGGTCCACTCCGCGAACTTCGGCATTCCCTCAGCCAACTCAGAATTACAAGCCTAACCGTGGGGTCCGATGGCAGGGCCCGCACGGCAATTATGCCATTCGCGAGCAAAACAGGCCGCAATCAACCGAGTAATTCGAGGTTCATATTCGGGGCCTCCCGGTGGCTGCGAGGCCTGATCAAACCCGGCCCTGAGCGGTTCGTCGCATACGTCGATTGGGTCAGCCAAGAGATTGCTGTGGCGGCGGCCCTTTCGGGCGACCAAGCCCTTTGGGCAGCCTATAAGTCAGGCGACCCCTATATGGCCTTCGCAATACAAGCTGGCTTCGCCCCGGAAGGCGCAACCAAGGTCACGCATAAATTGGAGCGCCAGCGCGCCAAGGCTATTGTTCTCGGGGTGGGATATGGGATGTCGGCCGAGGCGATGGCAGAGCAGGCGGGCATCCATATCTCTGAAGCACGCGAACTGCTTCACCGACACAAAGTCACCTACGCGACCTTCTGGCATTGGGCCACGGCCAACCAGAACGCGGGGCTCATTGGGATGACACTCCAGACCCGCTTCGGCTGGACCTGGAAGGCCGGCATGGGGACTGAACCCAACCCTCGATCCCTGCTTAATTGGCCCATGCAGGCTAACGGTGCTGAAATGATGAGGCTGGCTTGCTGTCTGCTCACGGAGCAGGGCATCGAGGTTTGTTGCCCGGTTCATGATGCTCTGCTCGTCGAAGGCCCAATATCGGAACGCGATACGATTATCGCCGCCACCCGAACCGCCATGGAACAGGCGAGCGAGGCGGTGCTTGGATCCGGCTACACCATTTCTACGGATGTTTCCGTGGTGAATTATCCCGACCGCTATGAAGATGAGGGTGGCGTCGAGATGTGGAACAGGGTTTTCGCCCTCTTGGATGCTCGGGGATGGTGATGACCCAGTCCACCGCAGGCAAACCAGCGGCACCAAATCGGTGCAGGTCACGCACGGAAGCGGCACCATTCCGGTGCACCCGTACCTTATCTCTTATAATATATATCTCTTATCTAGCTCCTACCTATCTGTTGGGGGCCACATTCCAGGCAGGGTTAGTGTGTGGGCATGAGTAATAACTCGCGACGCTATCCAGCTAAGAGCAACAGCAAGCCAAGTGTCGATCCAGATGCTGATTGGATGGCGATTGCAACGAAGGTTGATGTGATAGAGGCAAAGACGAAGACTAATCGTAGTCTTTATATCCCAGCCTTTCCCATCCAATTCCTCCAGGATATTTCGGCATGTGGGGATGCCATTGGACTGCTGCTGATAGCCATGACTGAAATGCGGATGAGGGGGCTAGCGGAGATACCTATTGGCCAGCCCCTCTGGGTAAAAGTTGGCTCACCTCCGCGTCGCGTCAAGTCGAGGCTCCTTGCCCAGATCGGCAAGGCACCCACAGACGTGTGTACGTTAATCGCCCGGCCCGGGCGGCCACATCTCCTGAGGGTTGGACCGAAATGGCCAACAAAAATGAGCCGATGAGGTCCGGGCGCCAAGCGCGCACTATTGGCTGACTCGGAAGCGCCAATTCCCCTGTAGATTTCGCTCCGACAGCGACAGCGCATCCCAAAGCAGGTCGATCAGTTCTGCATAATCCTCGTCATCCCAATCATCAACATCCGCGATGCCCGCCGTATCGTCCGTGTCAGGATCCCAGCCATATTGCGTGGCTAACTCCTGGAGGCGGTCATTGGCGTGGTACGACAGGTTGCTGGCGGGATAAGTGCCTCGAGGAAACCGGGTGTCTATAGAGGCCAAGCGCCTCCAGTAACTTAGCAAGCCGGGCGGGAAACGGGGCCTCAGCCTCAAAGGCGCTCCGGGCGATAGTGGCGGACACTTTGCGATGATGGCCTCAAACTCTTTGACGGCCACCGGATCCCGGGCGCCAGACCCCGAAATCGCCGCCCCGATCTCCCGCAGTCTGTCGATCTCCCAGCCCGCGAGATAAGACAAGTCTGGCCGGACGGCTGGTGGTTTGGGGGCCTTGTCGGCAACTCTCTCAAGCCGGGCCCTCAGCCGATCAAGGCCTGCCACTAGAGCCGCGCCTCAAGCTGTTTGATGCGCTCTTCCAAGTCCTCCGCCTCCAGCGAGCGGCGGCGCACCTCCAGTAGGCCAGACAACGCCTCGGCCTCGTCCAGCAGTAGGTTCCCAGTCGAAACCGCCCTTAAGATCTCTGCCTGGGCGGATGAGATACTCGCCGCGTCGGTGATCGGCGGAAGGTCTATGAAAATTGGCCGGCAGCGCGCAGGCGGCAGTACCCGATCCATGATGAGACGGATGGCCGCCATGTCACCATTCTTCGCAGCGTTGATGGCTGCCCGTGATATCGCTTCGATTTCGCCTTCGAGCATCTCTTCAAGGGCGATTGTCCGACGGTTACGCGCACCTGGGGGCCGCCCCTTCGGGTTGCCACTTTGGCCCTTCTGAAAGGGCTGCCCGCGAACTCGCTGTTCCATGGCTGCAATATACAGCGATAATTTTATTTCGGAAACGGAATAAATATCGTTTCTAGAATTCCGAACATTCAAACAATCTCGCCTAAAGTTAGCGCTGGAATGTTCTCAAGGCGTACCTCACAGCCATGTCGGAACGAGACTTGCTGCGCGATGATCTCATCGCTCTCGGGGGCAGCTTATGCGACTTATCCATCTCGTCACTATATTACTTCTTACAGGTTTACACGCACCTGCTTCCGCAACTGACAGCGTGTCCTTTGGAACCAATTGGCTCGCACAGGCCGAACAGGGGGGGTTCTTCCAGGCAGTCGCTGACGGGAC
>CANBNK010000248.1 GCA_947371015.1 Acetobacteraceae bacterium
CGGACAAACCGGTTGTAACAGGTCGTGGCTGGGCCATAGCGCTCAGGGATATCGGCCCAGGGCGAGCCAGTGCGCAGCCGCCAGAATATGCCGTTGAGAACCATGCGGTCATCCGCTCGCGGCACTCCCCGCGGCTTGTTTGGCAGAACCGGTTGGATGATCGACCACTCAAAGTCAGTGATCTCGTAGCGCCGTGGCTTCATGGCAGCACCTCCGGCTACCTTGAATCACCACACGCCGCGTCGCCGCTAGCTGTTTATGAGTTCGTGACCTAGCGGGGGCGTTGCGCGATGCGTTGGGAGATGCGGCTGGGAGGGGGGTGGCCGGTGCGGAAAATCGGGAGAAGGCCGTGCGGGAGTATGCGCAGGTGGCGATGTTCGCGGCGTATGGGGCGTTATTTGACGGAGCGGGGGGGTGAGCGGGCTGATTCGGCAAGGAGAGGGAGAGCGAAGTCGGCGAGGTTGGTGCCGGTAAAGCGGTGACCCGGGATGCCGGCGGCTTCAGCGGCCTGGATGTCGGTGACCTGGTCACCGATCATGAGGCAGCGGGAGGGGTCGAGCGACCAGGCGCGGACGAGGTCGTCGAGCATGCCGGGGGCGGGTTTGCGGCAGGCGCTGTCGCGGCGGTAGGCGGGGAGCGGGGCGTCGGGGTGGTAGGGGCAGTAGCGGGCGTCATCGATGGTGCCGCCGGCGGCGAGGCAGTCCGCCTGGATCCAGGCCAGCAGAGCGCAGACATCGGCTTCGGTGTAGAAGCCGCGGGCGACGCCGGATTGGTTGGTAACGATGAAGACGTGCCAGCCATTGCCGGTTGCGTGGCGGATGGTTTCGCGAGCGCCGTCGATCCAATCGAAGCGGTCAGGGCTACCGACGTAGCCATGGTCGTGGTTCAGCACGCCGTCCCGGTCGAGAAAGAGAGCGGGGCGAAGGAGGGGGGCCGGGTCGTTGTCGATCAGGCAGGCTTGCGGGGCGGTGAGATAAGGCTGTTCGGGGAGGAATGGCGATTCGAGGATAGCGCGGTCGAGGACGGCGATGGCGATGTCATCAAGGGTTGCCGGGGGGCGTGCAGTGAGGGGAATGATGCGGCAGGGGGTCTCATCGTGCGCGGCGGCGGCGAGGAGGGGAGCAATTGTGTCAGCGACGATGGTCGTGCCGCTACTGAACAGGATGCGGCTGTCGAGTTCGATGAGGGAGGCGGGGCAGCGAATGGCGAGGGGGCGCGGCAAGGTGGGGCCGATGGCTTCGATTTGAGCGCGCAGAAGGCCCGGTACAAGGCCGGGGACCAGGATTTCGTTGATGCCATAGCGCGAGACTTCGCGCGCCAGCCACCACAGGAAAGGGCGACCAGCGATGGGGCGCAGAACGTCAGGCCTCAACGTAACCACGCATTGTCGCAGGTGGGGGGGGCGGTTCATCGGGATGGGCAGGCTCAGGTTATCCGGTGAAGAGGTGCAGGGCCATGCTGCCGGCTTTCCAGAGCAGGGCCCAGAGGATAATCGACAGGCCGAAAATCAACGGGACGGCCTGGCGGTAGGGCAGCGGACGATCCGCCATTTCGCTGGACGGGAGGATACGTTCATGGGGGAAAGAGGAAGGGGAGAAGTGCAGTTCGCTCATGGTTTGCCACTCTGCAGGGGAACGAGGCGCAGAATTCGGCAAAATGTTTAAGAATTCGTAACCGAAAGAGAGAAATATCTCACCAGACGCGACGAATCCAGGCCTCGACCGAGGCTGGGCGCCAGACCGGGCCGAGTTCGAGCCAGGACAAGCTGTTTTCGGCGTTGGTGAAGCTGGTTTTGTAGCGGGCTTCGCCGGCGAGGAAGTCATAGCCTTTCATGCCCTCGGCCATGTGGGCCTCGATGGCCAGGTGATGGCAGGTGAGCCCGGGTTTGCGGTGGGGGTCGGCGTTGGGGTAGGCGAAGCCGCTCTGGTAGGCCAGAACCCAGCCGCGCCACAGGAAATTGTAGAGGTAGCCGATGGTTTGGCCGCCGGCGCTGAAATGTAGGAGTTCGGCCTCCCCGCGCGGTATGGCGCGGGCGAGGAGCGCGCGGTGGAAACGATGAAACTCGGGGACGGCGAAGGCGCCGGGTCGGTTGCGCCGGCGCCAGGTTTCCTGGTGCAGAACGGCGAGATCGTCGAGGAATGCCAGGGCCTCGGGCACATCGCCTGCGCGGCGCATGATGATGGGGCCCTGCGTCTGGTAGCGGCGCAGGGAGCGGCGGATCTGCTGGCGGGTGTTGGCGCTGAGGCTCGCGGCGTGATCGCCGGCCGCGGCGCGCAGGCGATTGAAATCGACGTAGGGGGAGGGGCGGTCCGGGTGTGATTCAAGCGTGCCGGGGATGGTGCGCGCGGTGGCGGCGACGGCGCTGCGCACGCCGCTCAGCACCAGGCGACGGCCGAGGCGGCCAAGGCCGGTTTGGAGCAAGCCGCGGACCACGTCAGGGCCGGCAGTCGCGGCGACGAGCGGGCCGTTATGTTCGACGAACAAAGAATCCCAAGCGGGCAGACCGCTTTCGCCGAGCCAGAGCGTGTCACCGCTCCAGTCCGTGACGCGGTTGCAGAGGGCAAGGGCGATCGTTCCGCCAGCGTGGGTGGATTCGATCAGGATGGGGTCGGGGAAGCGGGCGGCCACCTCGCAGCCCACCCAAGTCCAGCTCTGGAAAAATGAAGCATCGGCCCCGGATTCGAGCGCCCGCCAGCGCCCGCCGAGTCTTTCGAAATCGCCCGGCACGGACAACGTGAACTGCGGCATCTGAGCAAGAAAGGCGGACACTGGGCCGCATGTCAAACGATGGTGTCGGGCGGCTTCCCCTGCGGCGTCGCTTAGGGCAGTTTGCCGGGATAATACCTGATCGGAACATCGTGTCCCTGGGCTCCTTGCCGACCGCCTTGCTGTTGCCTCCGGTGAACCTGGTGCCGCTTGCGCTGGGGGGGATGGTGCTGGCGCACTATCGGCCGCGGCTCGGGCGGGCTGTGAGTGTGAGCGCGCTGCTGGCGCTGCTGGCGCTCAGTCTGCCGATCGTCAGTGCGTTGCTCATCGATACGCTTCAGAGGCATGTGCCGCGCGGGATGCCGGACGCGGTGGGTCAGCGGGTGGGCATGGCGGAGCAGGAGGGCATCGGGCGGTTGCCGGGGGCGATCGTGGTTTTGAGCGCGGATGCGACCTATGGCAACGGGGGGGGCATTTTGCCGCAGCCCGGGCTTGGCATGATGACGCTCGAACGGGTGCACGCGGGGACGATATTGGCGCGCCGGCTGTCATTGCCGGTGCTGGTGACGGGCGGGCCGGCGGGCCGGGGGCAGCCGCCGCTCGCGGTGTTGATGGCCCAGGCCATGCAGCAGAATTTTGGCCTGACCGCATCGTGGATCGAGAGCCTGTCGACCGATACATGGGAAAATGCCGAATTCAGCGCCAGGGTGTTGAAGGCGTCAGGGATCGGTAGGGTCTACCTGGTGACGAACGCCTGGCACATGCCGCGCAGCCTGATCGCGTTCCGGCATTTCGGGCTCGAGGCGATTCCGGTTCCGTCGCGTTTCAGCGCGGCGCCGAGGCTTGACTCCGAGGCCTTCACGCCAAGGGTGTCGGCATGGCTGAACAGCTATTTCGCCATCCATGAATGGGTTGGTGTTGCGTGGTACTGGTATCGTGACCGGTTCTGACATCATCGAGGCCGGGACACTAGCTGAAGCTGCCGCGCTGGCGGATGGGCCATTGGCGGCGGGGGCGACGCGGAGTTTTTTTCTGGCACCGTGGTGGTGGCGCACGATGGAGGCGGCTGGGCTCGCGGCAGGTGCGCGCGCGCGGTTTCTGGCCTATCGCGAGGGTGGCGTGGCTGTTTGCCTGTTGGCGTTGAGTCAGGCGGGGGGGCGGATCGAGGGACTTACAGGACCCTATACATGTATCTATGAGCCGTTGTTTGCCGGTGCGGTCGATGCGGCGGCGATCGGACGGGCGGGGGCGGCGCTGGGGCGATGGTTGCGGCCGTATGCAGTGATCCGGTTCGATGCGCTGGATGCCGAAGCGGCGTGGCTCGGGCCATTCCTGGCGGGGTTGCGGGATGGGGGATTGCGGGCGTCGCGGTTCGATCATTTCGGTAATTGGCACGAGCCGATCGCGGGGCGGGACTGGGAGGGTTATTTGCGGGTGCGGGCGGGGTCATTGCGCGAGACGATACGACGCAAGACGCGGCGCAATTCGGAGGTCGATTTCCGGATCGTGACGGGCGGGGACGCGCTGGAGGGGGCGATCGCGGGGTATGAGGCCGTCTATGCGCGGAGTTGGAAGGTGTCGGAGCCGTTCCCGCTGTTCAACGGGCGGATGATGCGCGGGGCGGCGGACGCCGGGGCGTTGCGGCTGGGGCTACTGGAAAGCGGCGGACAGGTGATTGCGGCGCAGATCTGGATCGTGGCCAACGGCAGCGCCACGGTGGTGAAGCTCGCGCATGACGAGGCGTTCAAGCCGTTATCGCCCGGGACGGTGCTGACGGCGCAGATGATCCGCCATCTGATCGATGAGGAGCGGGTGAGCGACCTGGATTTCGGGCGGGGGGATGATCCGTACAAGGCGTTGTGGACGACGGCGCGGCGGCAGCGGATTGGGGTGGTGTTGGCCAATCCGTGGCGGCCGGCGGGGGCGATTGCGATTATGCGCCAGGTGGCGGGACGGTTGCGCCGGAGATTGGGGCGGTGACGCGGATCGTGGTGTGTGATGTCGAGGCGGCGGTGGAGACGGCGCTGTTGCAGGCAGGGCATCCGGTGTTGCGGGTGACGCTGCCGCGCGGGCCGTTGGCGGCCTTGCTGCCGTCGGGGGCGCGGCGGGCGGCGGAGGCGTTTGGAGCGGATTGTTTGATGGCCGGGGCGGAGACGCCGCAAGGGGTTGGGTTGGCCGGGCAGCTTGGGGTCCGGCATGTGGTGGCGCCGACAGAC